>JABFSM010000284.1 GCA_013140635.1 Gemmatimonadales bacterium | reverse complement strand
GCCCGGCTACGCGGCGACCGGGGGCACCACGCGGCGCGACATCGCTGCGAGAAGCGTCACGCCCACTGCCGCCGAAACGATCGAGGCGAGGAAGATGCCGAGCTTGGCGCTCGCCAGGAGGCCGCTCACTTTCGATCCCTCCCCCACCCCCCGGGAGTTGACGGCACAAAGACCGCCTAACAGCACCGTCAGCACGACGGCGTTTCGCATCCCGCCGGTCATCCCAGGGGCGAATTCGCCGAGATAGATGACGAAGAGATTGGCGTTGCTCGCCGAGGCGGTCAGCCGGGCCAGATAGGCCATCCACCCGGTCTGCAGCCCGGCGTAGGGGCCGAAGGTCTGCCGGACGTAGAGGTAAGGCCCCCCGGCATCGCGAAAACGTGAGGCGACCTCGGCAAAGCAGGCCGGAATGACCCCGATCAGGAGCGCCGCCGCCGCCCACGCCCAGGGCGCCGCGGCACCGAGCGTGGCCGACACCGTCGACGGCAACCCGTAAATCGAGCTGCCGATGATCCCGTTGATGACCAGTGCGGTGAGCCCCCATCGGCCGATGGAGCGTACCAGCTCCGGGCGGTCTGTGGCGCTCACCGCGGCGCCCGGGCGCCGGCCTGAAGCCAGTCGAGGGCCAGATTCGCCATCACCCGAACGCCGGAGGGAAGCGCCGCCTCGTCGGCGAAGAAGTAGGGGGAGTGATTGGGCGGAGCGGTTTTCGGATCCCGGTCCTTCGGTACGACGCCTAAGAAGAAGAACAGCCCGGGGACCTTTTGTTGGTAGAGGGCGAAGTCTTCGGCGGGGGTGGAAAGCTCGCCCGACCGGACGTTCGCATCCCCCAGCACGCGCCGGAGGGTCGGGAGCATCTTCTCGGTGAGCGCCGGGTCATTGTAGGTCACCGGATTGGCCCCGGAACCGAAGCTCACCGTGGCGGTGGCGCCGGCGCTCGCCGCGATCGACTCCGCCGTCCGGCGGATTCGCTCCTTGATGTCCGTCCGCATCGTCTCGTCGAAGGTGCGCACCGTCCCCTGCATGATCACGCTATCGGGGATGATATTGCCCCGATTGCCCCCCTGGATCATGCCGACCGTAATGATCGCGGGCACCTGGGTCACTTTGACTTGCCGGCTGGCGATCGTCTGCAAGCCCAGCACGATCTGCGAGGCCACGACGATCGGATCGACGCCACCCCACGGCTGGGCGCCGTGGGTCTGTTTGCCCCGCACCGTCACGTAGAGCCAATCGGAGGCGGCCATGAAGGGACCGGAACGGTAGGTCACCGTTCCCACGGGATCGGGCCAGACGTGGAGGCCGAAGATGGCGCCGGGCGCCGGGTTCTCGAGGGCGCCCTCCCGAATCATGACCCCCGCTCCGCCCTCCTCACCCTGCGGGGCACCCTCCTCCGCCGGCTGAAAGATGAACTTCACCGTCCCGGGAATGTCGGCCTTCATACCGGCCAGGAGTTCCGCCACCCCCATCAGGATCGCGACGTGGTTGTCGTGCCCGCAGGCGTGCATCACGCCGACTTGTTGCCCGTTGTATTCGGTCTTCACCACCGACTTGAAGGGGAGGTCGACGAGCTCCGTCACCGGGAGCGCGTCCATGTCGGCACGGAGCGCCACGACCGGCCCCGGCTTGCCGCCGCGCAGGACGCCGACCACACCGGTCTTGGCGACCCCCGACCGGACTTCGAGGCCGAGCCGCGTTAGGTGCTCGGCAACGAGCCTTCCGGTGCGCACCTCGCGGTTCGACAGCTCGGGGTGTTCGTGGATGTCGCGCCGCCAGGCAACGATCTTGGGAAGGAGACGGGCGGCTCCCTCGTCGACCATCCGCGCCAGACGGTCGGGCGGCGCCTGTCCCTTCGCGGTGGCGGGCACGAGACAGGCGAGCGCGGAGAGCAGCGCAAGAGACCGCATGGTGGATCCTTTCATGAGGTGGAGATTGCTTCGCCGCCGGAGGCGGCTCGCAATGACCTATGCCGCCGGGAGAGTGAACTTGAAGGAGGCGCCGGGATCGTTGCCGGCATAGTCGAGGGTTCCGCCGTGGCATTGGGCCACCGCCCGCGCGATCGGGAGTCCCAGCCCCGACTCCATCGAGGCGACGCGGGGCCGGTTGGAACGATAGAACCGCTGGAAGACGCCGGAGATCTCGTCGTCTTTGACCCCCGGCCCGCTGTCGGTGACGACGATCCCGCACGCGGCGCCGTCGCTCAGCGCGACCCGTACCTCCCCTCCGCGGGGCGACGCCATGATCGCGTGCTCGAGGAGGCCGTCCACCGCGCGCACCAGGAGATCGAGGTCGCCGAGCACGAGCCCCGCGTTTCCGGAGACGGTGAGCGACACCCCGCGCGCCGCGGCGAGGCCGGCCTTCTTCTCCAGCGCCCGCGCCACCACATCGTCGAGTTCGGTCGGCGTTCGCTTTCCCCCCACGACTCCTCCCTCGACTCTGGTGAGGGTCAGGAGGTCGTCCGCCAGCCGCGCCAGCCGAAGCACCTCGTCCAGGCAGCGCCGCATCACCTCTTCGTATTCGCCGGTGCTGCGCGGGCGGGAAAGCGCCAATTCGAGCTCTCCGCGCAAGACGGTGAGCGGAGCGCGGAGCTCGTGACTCGCGTCGGAGGTGAATCGCCGCGTCCCGGTGACCGCGCGCTCGATCCGCTCGAGGAGCGAATTGACCGCCACGGCCAGCCGGTGGAATTCGACGGTGTCGGTCGGCTCCACCACTCGACGGTCGAGCTCGTTCACACCGAGGACTTCGGCCTGACGGGTGATTTCGAGGGCCGGCTGCAGCGCCCGCCCCGCCACCCGGTGCCCGAAGAGCCAGGCCAGCACCGCCCCGCCGACAGCGAGCAACATCGAACCGCGGAGAAAGGCGGCGAGGTTCGACAGGAGTGGCTCCAGGGGACGCGTTACTTGGAGATAGCGGCCGGCATGTTGCGGGCCGGCCAAGGCCATCGGATATATGAGCGACCGCACCCGCTGTCCGCGCCACACGTGGGAGGCGTGCGCGATCTCCCCGCGCCGCGCCGCTTCGAAGGCGCCGCTCGGCACCGGGATCATACTGTCCAGATTCCGGCTCCGAGCCACCGCCGTGCCCGCATCGCTCAGGAGCTGCGCCCAGCGCGTCAGGCGAGGAGAGGACGCGCCGGCGCCCGGCGGAAAGGGAAACTCGTGAAAAGCGAAAGCGGCGCCGCCCTGGGCGTTGCCGATTTGGGTCTCGACCTGCGCGATTTCGAGGAGGGAAGCGTCGATCGAGCGGAGCAGCGTGATCCGCAGCAGAAGCGCCGCGCCGGCCAGGACCAGTGCCACCAGCACCAGCGCCTGGAGCGCGACCCCGAGCGCCAGTGTCGTACGGAACGACCGCATCTCAGCCCGGAGTCGGATCGGCCTTGAGCGTGTAGCCCACGCCGCGCACCGTATGGATCAGGCGCGGCTCCCCGGCGCGCTCCAGGGCGCTGCGGAGGGTCGAAATGTGCGCGTCGACCAGGTTGGACTCCGGGTCGAAGGTAAGATTCCACACTTCGCGAAGGAGCTCCGACCGGCTGACGGCCCGGCCGGAATTGAGCAGGAGATACTCGAGCAGACGGAATTGCCGCGGCGCGAGCGGAATGACCCGGTCGTTGCGGCGGACCAACCGCTTGAGGCGGTCGAGCTCGAGCGAACCGGCCTGCAGTATTCCTTGAACGCCGCTCCCCTGCCGCCGGGTGAGCGCCCGGACCCGGGCGAGGAGCTCCACCAGCGCGAACGGCTTGACCAGGTAGTCGTCGGCGCCGGCGTCGAGGCCGATCGCCACGTCCTGGGGGGTGTCTCGGCCGGTCAAGATCAAGATCGGGCTGGTGATCCCCTCGTGGCGAAGGGTGGTGCACACCGCGAGTCCGTTCGGCTCGGGGATCTGAATGTCCAAGACGATGAGGTCGTGCTGCGGCTTCTGCCGCGCCATATTCAGCGCGGCGTTGCCGTCCATGGCGACGTCGATCGTATTGCCATCTTCCTCCAAGCTCTGCCGGAGGAAGCTCAGCGTCCGCTCGTCGTCCTCTACCACTAGAATGTGCACGGGCCCTCCTCGGCCAAGCGATCGAGTCGAGAGGTACAGATGAAAATTACCCAATCCGGGGGGGACCGCTACCTTTGAACATGCCCAATCCCGCCAGCCGAGTTCCCGACTTCGGCGACCCAAGCCTACTCACTGGGGGCCTCTCCACCATGGCCCGGGAGCTCCGCGGCTCGGAAATCCTCCGAATTGCGGCCGAAGTCCGCGCCATGATCGCGTCGGGCCGCCAGGTGTGCAACCTGACCGTGGGGGACTTCGATCCTCGGCATTTCCCGGTTCCCACCCCGCTCAAGGCGCTAATCGCCAAGGCGCTCGAAAGCGGGGAGACGAACTACCCTCCCTCCGACGGAATGCTCTCCCTCCGCCGGGCGGTGACCAGCTATGTGGAGCGCGAGCATGGAGTCGCCTCCCCGGTGGAGTCGGTGCTCATCACCGCCGGGGGCCGGCCGGCCATCTATGGGCTCTTCCGGTGTCTGGTGAATCCGGGCGATTCGGTGGTCTACGGCGTCCCCAGCTGGAACAACGACTACTACACCGCGATGCTCGGCGCCCGAGGGATTCCCGTCGCCACGGAGGCGGCCGAGGGCTTTCAGCCGACGGCGGCCCTCCTGCAGCCGCATTTGGCGGAGGCGAGCCTTCTTTGCCTCTGCTCACCGGGGAATCCGACCGGGACCACCCTGCCTCGGGAAGCGCTCAAGGCGATCCTCGAGGCGGTGGTGGCGGAAAACCGGCGGCGGCTCTCCGCCGGTGGACGGCCTCTCTTCGTCTTGTACGACCTAATGTACGGCTCCCTCGTCTTCGGCGGCGCCGCGCACCCCCATCCGGTGACGCTGGTTCCGGCGTCGGCACCGTGGGTCATAACGGTCGACGGGATCTCGAAGGCTTTCGCCGCCACCGGCCTTCGGGTCGGGTGGGCCATCGGGGCGCCCGCCGTCATTTCGCGGCTCAAAGACTTCCTCGGCCATGTGGGGGCCTGGGCCCCGCGGCCGGAACAGATCGCCACCGCCGAATTCCTGATGGACCCTCAGGCTATCTCGGCCTTCCGCTGCGAGATGCACCGGGCCCTCGAAGCCCGGCTCACGGCGCTCTTCGACGGATTCACCGCGCTCCGGCAGTCCGGCCACCCGGTCGACTGCGTCCGCCCGCAAGGGGCGATGTATCTCTCGCTCCAGCTCGATCTGGTCGGTAAGCGGGTCGACGGACAGGTGGTGGCAAACAACGAAGAGATCCGGTCGCTGCTGCTCTCGCGGGCCGGACTCGCGGTGGTGCCCTTTCAGGCGTTCGGATTTGCCGGCGAAAGCGGGTGGTTCCGGCTGTCGGCGGGGGCGGTTTCCCTTGAGGACATTGCGGCGGCGTGGCCCCGGCTAACGGCAATGCTTCAGGCGGTGGCGTAGCCGTTGGGGTTCATCGTCTGCCAGCGCCAGGCGTCGGCGCACATCTGATCGAGTCCGCGGGTCGCCTGCCAGCCGAGTTCTTTCCGCGCCAGCGCGGGGTCGGCCCACGCTTCGGCCACGTCGCCGGGGCGCCGGGGCAGCAACCGGTGCGGAATCGGGCGACCGACGGCCTTCTCGAAGGCATGGATCATCTCCAGTACCGAGCTCCCCTTGCCGGTGCCGAGATTGTAGGTCACGAGCCCAGGTCCCGCCTCCAATTTGTCCAGCGCTTTCAGGTGTCCCAATACGAGATCGGTGACGTGGATATAGTCGCGTACGCCGGTGCCGTCGTGGGTCGGGTAGTCGGTGCCGTGCACCGAGACGAAGGGGTGCTTCCCGACCGCCACCTGGGTGATATAGGGAACGAGGTTGGCCGGGATTCCGTTAGGATCCTCGCCGATGCGGCCGCTCGCGTCGGCGCCGACCGGATTGAAATAGCGCAGCGAAGCGATCCGCCAACTGGGGTCGGCGCGAACCAGGTCGTGCAGCATCCGTTCGATGGTGACCTTCGACATGCCGTAGGCGTTGACCGCGCTGACTGGGAAGTCTTCCCGGATAGGAACCGACGCCGGGTCGCCGTAGACGGTGCACGATGAGCTGAAGACGAGGCGCTTGACGCCGTGCGCCGTCATCTGGTGGAGCAGCACGATGGTGCCGGCGACGTTGTTGTCCCAATAGAGCAGCGGCTTCGACACCGACTCGGAGACCGACTTGAGCCCGGCAAAGTGGATCACCGATTCGATCGGGGTCGAGGCAAAGATCCGCTTCATCGCGGCGGCGTCGCGGATGTCGGCCTTGTGAAAAGGAAAATCACGGCCGGCGAGCTGGCGGACCCGGCGGAGCGCTTCCTCGTGGCTGTTGGAGAGGTTGTCCACCACGACGAGATCGTGCCCGGCCTTAAGGAACTCGAGGCAGGCGTGACTTCCGATGTAACCGGCGCCGCCGGTGATGAGGATGGCCATCGGTGTAGACCCCCTGAAATGAAAAACGCGACCCAGGATGGAGTCGCGTCTCTGCAAGCAATGCGCCGCGAAGGAATCGAACCTTCAACCTAGTGATTAAGAGGCCAACTATCGGGCTCCGGCCAATTGGGCTCTAGTGCGTAACCGCCTTATGTGATAAATAGATAGGGCCTAGGGAAAAAGCCAGCGTTCGGGCCTTTTAGGCCTATTTTGGGGCCTCACTATGGATCGGCTAAGAATGAAACGAGGGGAGAGAAGCAGCGCCTACAGGACGAATTGGAACTCGCTCAGCCGCCGATGATCCCGAACATCCGATCAAAAGGTGGTTGCTACAGGACGAATGACCTAACTCGTACGTCCAAGGCTCCTTAGGGACACTGCAGCCCAGATCAACCCACTGTTAGTCTCATTTTGATACTAGTCACCATGTTCGCGGTTCAAAGCGCCTTAAGTCAATGCATCACAGCGCGTTCCGACAATCTGATGACCTCGAACATGGAGATGCACTGCAGGGGTTGCGGCCGGAAAAGTTCAGAGCGGAGTGAATTGTGATACTCTTCGTTAAATTGCCCCGAGCAAGCTTGATTACCGTAAGGCGGAAGGCTGGTCATGATCCCAATGAATACGATTTTCGAAGTTGCGATCAGCTTCGTCGATCAATTCGACCGCGGTATGGCCGAGCGACTTTTTGTCGACCTCGCGCCGCGATTGACGGGAGATGTTTTTGTCTACTGGCGCCATCAGGATCTCCTTGCAGGTAAACGCCAAGAGGATGGATTCGGTCCCATTTTTCGCTCCAACTCACGCGTGGTCGTCGTCTTACTTCGCCCAGAGTGGGGCGGCAAAGGCGGAACGTTAGTCGAGGCGCAAGAGATACAGCGTCGTCATCTCACAGGGGATAAGGACTTTCTCTACTTCCTCGCGACGACCACCAACGCACGTCTTCCGGACTGGGCGCCCCCATCCCTAGTGTACTATGACCTCACGAAGTATCCCATCGGAGAGGCTATCGAGGGAATCGTGGAAATGCATCGGCGCCGCACTGCCGCGCCCAAGCCTGCGCTGTCGGCGCTGGCCAAGATGCGGCTCCAGCGCCAGTCGAAGAAGGAGAGGAATGAGGAGCAGTGGTTCTTAGAATCCTCGGAGGGACGCGACATCGCACGGCAGGCAGCGCGGTCACTCCTCGATGAGATTGCTACCTACGTGGAGTCTTTTAACCGAGACAATCCCGATTTCCGTCTCTCCTTTCGGATGAATAGAATGCGGGACCAAGTGTTGATCGCGTACGACAAAAACACAGCCATCGTCTCGTGGGACGATCCGATCAGCAAAGGCAATACGATACCTCAAATTGTATATAGTGAGTGTGATGGACTACGTCAGTTACGTTACGATGAGGCCGTTCCCGACTCTCCCGGCAATGTCCACATTGCGATCGCGCTTATCCCACGAATTCAGGACGATGGTGTTGCCGCTTGGCTCCTAGATGAGTCCGACCCCGATGACCGCTATGTACCTAACTGGATCGAGAAAGGTCGCCCTCGAGTGTTTACACCACAAGAGTTCGTTGAATACCTAGTTGAGCGCATTCTTGCCAGAGCACTCGCAGAATAGCCGTGTTACCTAATGGGGTACGATGAAAGACATTTCAATCAGCGATTGGGTGCTCATAGCGACGACGATCATTTTGGCCACAGCCGCGTTTTTGACTCCCCTAGTAGGTGAGTACATCAAACACAGGTGGTCTGGTCCTGTACTGCGACTCTCCTATGCAGCTCGCCCGCCTGGCTCCCACAAGACTCGCTTGAATGTACGGCTCAGCGAAGCTCAAGTAGAGAAATGCGAGACATACTACTTTCGCCTAGCGATTGAGAATGATGGTAAGACACAGGCACACAACTGTGAGGTAGTTCTCGAACAAGTCTGGTTTGGAAACTCAAAAGGAGGGTTGGAGTTACTCTCCCAGTTTGGACCTATTGGCCTTCCCTGGGGTTCGGGATACACTGATTTCGTCGATATCAATCCCTCTAGAGTTTTCTTTTGTGACTTCCTGACGATCCCTGATGAAGCCGCTCAGAAATGGTTCGCCATGTTTGGCAATTACATCGATTTTCCTGGATACACGGCTGGGAATAATGGCCTGGTTCTCTGCACGCGCGCTGCTTTCTATTCGCAACCCAACCGACTGCCCCCCGGAGTCTACCGATTTCACGTGGCGGTCTTTGCAGAGAATGCCACCCCAGTGCGTGCCGCGATCGAAGTAGATTGGTCCGGCCAGTGGCGATCACATGATGCCGAGATGTTCAAAGAATGCACCGTCAGGCAATTTGCAAGGACATCCTGACTCGCCTTTAACCTTCCCTTGGCGGCTTTCCACCTGTGGTTAGCCAACGCTGCGAGGATCCATGGCCACAAGCTTGCGCGAGAGGCTCATCCGTCTTCTCGGAGATCGAGCACCCAACTTTGTACCTGATCAAGTACTTAACAATCGCCTCCAGCCGCACGAACCGAGCGAGATAGCTGTAATTCTCACGGCGCTCGAAGCTGATGCTATCATTGAACGACGAGACGATCCCCGCGACGTATCTCTCACTCCACAACACTACTACAGATTGAAGGCATACAAGGGAATGCCAGTTCGAACATCGATCGCGCTCGGGGGATTAGAACTCCCACGTCTATTGTCTGACTCCGCCGCCAGCCTTTTTCCGGAGATACTCAACGAATCGCTTGAACTACTTTCTGAGTACAATGCTTCCTTGGAGAAGAGATTTCAGGAACTCGT
Organism: Gemmatimonadales bacterium; assembly: GCA_013140635.1. Taxonomy (GTDB): domain Bacteria; phylum Gemmatimonadota; class Gemmatimonadetes; order Gemmatimonadales; family GWC2-71-9; genus JABFSM01. Next base: position 11,568 of record JABFSM010000284.1, on the reverse strand, counting down.
GAGCGCCCAGGAGCGGCGGTATTGGGCCAAAGTCGCAGGCCTCTTCGCTGCACTAGTATCCGTTCTAGCTCTCGTGCTTGTCGCTCTCCCCAAAATCGCAGTCGATCCCTCATTAACGTTCTGGAAAACGGTACAAGTCAATCTTGCCCAGGTCCTTCCACTCGCGATAGTTCTCGCCCTCTTCTGTTTGACGATTAGACGGATCGTCCGATGAAAGCCCTTGGTGTGCTTTGCGTCAAATACCTCCGAGAGTACTGCCGTAGTAGCGGACTGACTGGCCCTTGAAGAATTAGAAGCGCAAATCGAGATGGACGTGAATCAGCAGGAGTTACAGTCACGCCACCCAGCCGGAGCCATGGTTGGGGTTGCGGGAGGACGCCATGAGTATGTGACACCAAGCCAGGTAGATACATAGATCATTATAAGCGTGTTCCACCGAGGATCAGTGCGGTAAAAGCATCCGGCTTTGCCCCAAGAAGCGAAGGATAACTATTCAGGAGCTTGCGTAGGCTCGCAAGAGTTAGTTCGTGCGCCCTTAGACGGGTATTGTGTGCCTTGAGTCCATCAAGGTGCTCACCGCCATGGACGACTCTGCTCCGCAGGTTGTATAGCAATTTGATCTCTCGCTGCAATGCAACTCTCTCGGCAGGGTGGTCGGCCAAAACGAATGCCATATTAACGCTGACTCGGTAACTCAATTCTTGACTATCGCCGAGCCCGAAGAGGTTCTCCCATACAATGACAGCGTCGATGAATGCGTCGACATGCTCCGCATTCCGACGCATCATGCTCAGAATCCGGTGAGTTGAGATATCTGAAAGAGAGCATGCCGAAAGGCACGTAGTCCAGTGTTGGAGCCGCGCCATGCCATCCGTATCTAGGTACGGCCCTTCGATGACTCTATCTCTTGCGGCACCGCCCCCGATACCTGGCAGAACCGGCGTCAATCGCGTCGCAAGAACTGGCTCGCACGGTCGCCGCCACTCATCCTCCTGTGCCAGTAGCGCTGCCAAGGACACAAGTACTGCCTCATTCGCTTCAAGGCCAGGTAGCTGCTCTTCCAACTGGCCCTCTCCTGGAAGCACCCTTAGGATCTGAAGCCTGGGCGTTTCAAGAACTGCCAGACCCTCCGGCAAGTGATTGCCATTTCGAAATTGACCAATGACAAGCTCATCTCCCTGGCGGCGAGAGCGCAAAGCGCCAAAAGGTGTGTCCAGAATGCTTCCCGCGGGCAGGTTGAGTGATAGCGCTGTGTAGATTGTTGAGATCGTTTGCTTCCCAACTGCGGACACTGCGATTGCCTCCAATCCCTGGCTCAGCGAGGCCACCATCCCTTCGACGGTGGATGCATTCCGGTACGAAGCCTGCCAGGTCGCTGCGCGAATAAGCATGAATGCGAGCCAAGAGGGGCGATGAGTTCTCCCCACTCCCCTTTGCTCATCGTCCTCCGGAAAGAGCCGTTGCAGCCGAGGGTCACGCTCTAACGCCGTCATCCAATTGCCATGCTCTGGGTGAGCATGTACCATTTCCAACGTCAGCCCGTCTGGAAATCCGTGTCGCAGTACTAGCTCTCCGGTTTCGGAGGCCCTCACCAGCTCTCTAGCGATCCGAACTAGAAGTTCGATTGGAGACGCAGATGGTGTACTCGTCATAATCGCACCTTACCTTGAGGACTGGACAAATTTGTTCTAATTGGCGGTTCATCAAAGGGCTCAGCTTTAGGAGGTTCAAGGGAACCGCAACCTTGCCCTCTCCTGTGCGATGAGCAACTAGGTATCAGACACGCAGTGAGTTGCACCTCAATACGTCAACAGGGTAGCGGGTATTATCAAGGCGTTGGAATACCACCCAAGTTGATCAACGTCCAGTTGAGAGGATCGTCCCCTTGGCGGAGAAGTCACATTTAGAGCTGTTCAAGGAAGGGCCTGGAATTTGGAATAGGTGGCGTCAACAAGAGCCGAACGTTCGCCCGGATCTGAGCGATGTGGATTTTGAGCGAGACATCTTTGAGAAGAGGTCTTTCTATGACACACCTGCGTTCAGTACGTTCAATCTAACTGGAACAAACCTGAATCGTATCTCAGCTCGGAACAGTTCTTTTCTTGCGTGCGTATTTGATGAGTGTTCGATTTACCACTCTGATTTGTGCTATTCATCGTTCGACCTCTGCTCATTTCGTGGATCATCACTGAGAGTGTCCAAACTTGGATCCGCCCAATTTGATGAATGCGTTTTTGAGGGTACAGACCTTTCATACTGCAGTGCAGAGGAAGCGAGGTTCACGCACTCGCGATTCTCAAACTGCGTACTTGACAATATGAGACTCGTCAAAGTGAACCTTGGAGGGACGTCGCTTGAAGACGTCTCGGTGTATGGAATCTCCGCCTGGGATCTCTCTCTGAGAGGAACCGTCCAGAGAGACATCCGTGTCCCAACCAAGAGGGCAATGATAACTGTCGACAATCTAGAGCTTGCTCAGTTTATTCACCTGCTCGTATCGAACTCCAAGCTCAGAGGGATCATAGATACGATCACGTCGAAAGTGGTGCTCATCCTTGGGCGTTTCACCCCAGAACGGAAGGCGGTGCTTCAACGCATCAAGAAAGGGCTGGCTGGTGCTGGATATGTCCCAGTGCTCTTCGATTTTTCTGGGCCTGCCTCTCGCGACCTCTCGGAGAGCATCTCAACTCTGGCACATCTTTCGAGGTTTGTCCTCGTAGACCTTTCCGATCCTCGAAGTGTCCCACACGAATTGGCCACGATAATACCCATTCTCCCGTCTGTGCCAGTCCAACCCGTCGTCTTGTCGGGCCAAGAACCCTACGCCATGTTCTCTCATTGGAGCCAGTACCCTTGGGTCTTGCCAATCCTTGACTACCACCCACACCCAACCGCGATATCTCAGCTTATTGCCACAGCCATCCGGGCCTGTGAGGCTGCCATACAGGAGCGCAGGCCAACCTAAAGAACAGCTTGCACTGTACCACCGGGTCTGATAGAACACCCCATCTCCGCTTCGGAGAAAAAAACTTGAAATGCGATTGAATGGAGGTGGCTGAACGGAGTGACTCGGCGAACCTCACCGCCACGTGGAGCGCCGCCGAGGAGCAATGTCGAGCAGCACGAAATGCTCAGGATCCCAGTCCTCATGCAACGCCCACCACTTGGAATCGCCTTTCCAATCCGCTTGACCGATGCTACCGGATCACGACAATCGTGCGAGGCAGCGCTTCTGTTCGTCTGTGGTCCAGTTCGGCCTATTCGGGATCCACGTCTTTTTCACCTGCACCGCCCCTTTGATGCGTACTCGGGCACACGACGCGCGGACTATGGATATTTCTATGGATGGGGCACAAAAAGCCCGCCTTGGGTGGCGGGCCGCTTGGGTAACCTGTTGATCTACATCAATGCGCCGCGAAGGAATCGAACCTTCAACCTAGTGATTAAGAGTCACTTGCTCTGCCAATTGAGCTAGCGGCGCTCTGGATGTCGTGGCGTGCTCGACGAGACGCCCCTCCCCCCTCAATCCTGAATCCTGAATCCTCACTCCTACCCAGGCTCGCCCCAGTGACCCCAACGGGAATCGAACCCGTATTACCACCTTGAAAGAGTGGTGTCCTGACCGTTAGACGATGGGGCCTCGCCGGGGCAGTCACATAGCGCTAACGGGATTCGAACCCGTGTACCAGCCTTGAGAGGGCTGTGTCCTAGGCCACTAGACGATAGCGCCGCACAGGCCCGGCAGGAATCGAACCTGCAACCCCCGGTTTTGGAGACCGGTGCTCTACCAATTGAGCTACGGACCTCCGGCGTTTTCGGATCGGGTCGCCGGCCCGTTCCACGCTCCCACCCAGGGTGGCTGACGGGACTTGAACCCGCAACCTCCGGAGCCACAGTCCGGCGCTCTAACCGATTGAGCTACAACCACCACGCCCCGCCGTCCTGCAAGCGGGGTAAGCTAGTGCAGCAAGCGCGTTTCGGTCAAGTCTGGGCCTCCTCGGACGACACCGCCGAACGGGCTAAAGTGGCCCCCAGAACGAGGGTGGCGCCAAGCAGCGCCCGCGCCGACGGCACCTCTCCATGCACCAGCCACGACCAGATCGGATTCAGTACCGGCTCGAGCATCAGCAGCAGCGACGCCTCCATGGCCGACACGCGGGAAAGGGCGCGCCCCACCAGCGCATAGGCGATCCCGATCTGAAAGACGCCCAGGTAGATGAGCGCGGCCCAATCGCGCCCCGAATGGCCACCGATCGGAAGCGCCAGCGGGAGCACCGCCACGCAGGCGATGAAATTCCCGATCGTGGCCGCCGTCACCGGCGTCGCCTCGCGATTCCCGCTCCGGCCCAGCCAGCGAAAGCCGACCATCGCGAAGGCAAAGGAGAGCCCGGAGAGCGCCGCGATGAGGTTTCCTGTTGCCGGGTCGGGCGCCGTCTTCCCTCCCTCGGTCGGACCGCTCAGGAAAAGCCAGAGTCCAATAGCGATCGGGACCATGGTCAGCATATCGCGCCGCGACGTCCGCTCCCGGAGCAGGAGGGGGCCGAGCACCAGGACGTAGAGCGGGCTGGTCGCTTGGATAAAAATGGCGTTGGCGCTGGTGGTAAGACGGGTCGCGAGCACGAAACAGATGCAGGTGACCGCGTAGGCCAATCCGACCACGAAGGGACGCCACCCCCACCCCCTCCGGGCGTCGGGAAGGAGGATCAGGAGGGTGAGGCTGGCGATTCCAGATCGAAGGCTGGCGATCTGCCAGCCGGAGAAATCGGCCCATTTGATGGCGGCCCCGCCGGTGGAGAAGAGCACTGAAGCGAGAAGGACGGCAAAGGCGGCGCGGCGGTGATTGGCGGGCATCCGCCAAAATACACCCTGCGGTAAATGGCCAAGTGCCTCCAGGCGCGGAACTTGCCCCCTTCCGCCCCGTTCGGTTGGAAACACGACGGCAGTCCGGCGGTTGTTCCGGTGCCCCGCCCAGGGGCCAACCGGAGGGGGACCGGTTGCCTTCGGACGAGATAAATTATTTAATTCTAACTAGTTAGCGTCCCGCCCCAACCACTCTTGGGGTGGCCGGCTTTGCGGCACCACCTTGTTGCCGAGCCGTAGAAAGTCCGACACTCGGAGGACCGATATGCAGCGTCGTTCAGGCCGTTCCTGGATCGCTTTGACCCCTCTGTTTGCCGCAATGATCGTTGCGAGTTGCGGAGAGGAAGGGGCGACCGGTCCGCGGATCGCGACACTCATCGCCATTTCGGGCGGCGGCCAGCAGGGCGCCATCGGCGCTACGCTTACCCAGCCCCTCGTCGTTCGCCTGGAGGACCAGGCGGGCTCACCGGTCGAAGGAGTGACGGTGCAGTGGCGCGTGGTTTCGGGCGGCGGCTCCATTTCTCCAAGCCAATCGACGACCGACGCCGATGGCCGCGCGAGCGCCTCGCTCCGGCTCGGCACGACGATCGGTGTCAACACGGCTACCGCTTCGATCGACAATTCGTCGGCCATCACATTCAGCGCCGCCGCCGTCGCCGCGCCGCCGGCCAAGATCATCGTCCAAGGCGGAGAGGGCCAGACCGCCACCGTCAGCACTCAGCTCGCGAGTGACCTCCTCGTCAAGGTGACCGATGCCGTCGACAACGCCAAGGCGGGTGTCGCCGTCACCTTCACGATCAGCTCTGGAGGCGGCACCCTCACCACTACGACCGCCACGTCGGACGCCAACGGCCTGGCCAGCACCAAGTGGACGCTCGGCAACCTGTCGGGCACCCAGACCGTGCTCGTGGCGGCCAGCGGCGTTACCCCGGTCAGCGTCGCGGCCACCGCCCGCGCCGCGGCGCCGCAGTCCGTCGCGGTGGTGAGCGGCAGCAACCAGACCGCGGTCCCCGGAACGACGCTGCCCGATTCTCTGCGGGTGCGCGTCCTCGACCGATTCGGCAATCCGGTGAGCGGAGCGACGGTCACCTTTACGCCGCGGGCCAATGGCGGCACGGTGAGTCCGACCACCGCCGTCACCGACGCAAATGGCCGCGCCGCCACACGCTGGACCCTCGCAGCGGTCGGCGGCCCGATGTTCGTGGACGCCGCCAGCGGCGGCTTCTCCACGACCTTCCTCGCCGGTGGCATCGTCACCTATACGTCGATCAGCGCCGGCGGCCGGAACACCTGCGCGGTCGCCTCCGTGAAGGTGCTCTTCTGCTGGGGTTATAACGGCGAAGGGCAGCTCGGCATCGGCCAGGCCTCCCAAGGCAGCGGACCGGTCTTTGCCTTCCCGCAGCCGAGCGCCAGCGCCGGAAACCTGACGTTCCGCGAGGTGGTGAGCTCCCTCTATCACGCCTGCGGCGTCACCCTCGCCAGCGTCGGCTATTGCTGGGGCGTCAACCACGACGGGCGCCTGGGCGACGGCACGCTCATCGCCAAGACCGCGCCGACCCAGATCGGCGTGGGACAGGACCCCGGCGCGCATTCCTATCGCGTGCTCGGCGTCAGCCAGAACCACACCTGCGGCATAACGCTCGGCGACCGGATCTTCTGCTGGGGCTACACCCGCGACGGACAGATCGGGAACGGCCCGCCGGTCGGCGCGCCCGACGCCACGATCCTCCCGGTCGAAGTCTCCGGCAATCTCCGGTTCAGCCAGATGTCCGCCGGCGGCCTCCACACCTGCGCCATCACGAACAGCTCGGCGACCTACTGCTGGGGCGTCAACCTGCGGGGAGAGCTGGGGAACAACTCCACCGTCGACCAGAACGTTCCGACCCTCGTCGGCGGAGGCAACACATTCTCCTCGGTGAGCGCCGGCTTTACCCATACGTGCGCCATCGGGGGCACCGGCGTGTTCTGCTGGGGAGACAACCAATTCGGCCAGCTCGGTGCGGGAACTCCGTCGCTGGTGCCGGTCGTCCTCCCCGCCCAGATCGGCGGCTTCGGCGCAGCTGCCGCGGTGTCGGCCGGCCAGAAGCACACCTGCGCGATCCTCTCCGACGGCACCGCCTATTGCTGGGGCCTCAACGATAAGGGCCAATTGGGCGATGGCACCACGACGAATCGGAGCGCGCCCACGCTCGTGGCCGGTGGTCTCCTCTTCGCGGCGATCAGCGCCGGCGACGGCCATAGCTGCGGCGTGACGACGACCAACATCGCCTATTGCTGGGGCGACAATCAGTTCGGCCAGCTGGGCGACGGCAGCCAGACCAACCGCCTGATCCCGATGCGGGTCGCGTTCCAGCCGTAGCGATCAGCTACCAGCTGTCAGCTATCAGCGGGGGCCCGGGAGAGATCCCGGGCCTCCTTGTTTTTGGGGCCCTGTGCAACTCCGGCGGCTAGGCGCATCTCCCGACCGACCCAGAACCCTGGAGACGCCGATGTCCCGCACCGCCGTTGCCCTGCTGCTTCTTGCAGTTCCGACCACCGCGCTCCCCGCTCAGGGGTGGATCGACATCGAAAGGCCCCCGGTGGTCACCCGAAGCGCCCCGACGCTCGTACGGGTCTCCTCGAGCGTCCGGGCCACCGTGGAGGGCCGAGTGGCGCGGTTCGAAGTCGAGGAGCGCTTCCGGAACACCGGCGGGATGATCGCGGAGGGGACCTATCTCTATCCCCTCCCCGGCGAGGCGGTCTTCAGCGACTTCTCGCTCTTCCAGGGAGACAAGGAGCTCAAGGGCGAGATGATGGCGGCCGACCAGGCGCGCAACATCTACGAGGGGATCGTCCGCCGGCTGAAAGACCCCGCGCTCCTCACCCTGGTCGGGCATGGGCTGATCCGGGCGCAGGTCTTTCCGGTGCAGCCGGGGGAGACCCGAACCGTCATTCTCCGCTTTACCCAGCTCCTCTCCCGCGAAGGGGAGGCGCTTCGGCTGCGCTACGCCGCCGGCGACCGGGGCGAGGCGCCGATCGCGATTCGGGTCGACGCCCGGCGGGAAGCCGAATTTGCCACTCCCTACTCGCCGACCCACCCGATCTCCAGCGAGCGGCGCGACGGCACGATGCGCATTACGGTCGGCCAGCCGGTGCGCGGCGACGTCGAGCTCATGCTGCCGTTCCGCCGCGGACTGATGGGGGGCACGGTGCTCACCCACGCCGATCCCGGCGAGGATGGATACGCCCTGCTCTTCCTGGCGCCTCCGGCGGGGGACGAAACCGCCGCCGTCGGCCGCGATCTGACGCTGGTGGTGGATGTGTCGGGTTCGATGAGCGGAGAGAAGATCGACCAGGCCAAGATCGCGCTCCGGCAGGCGCTGGCGTCGCTCCACTCCCGCGACCGGTTCCGGCTCATCGCCTTCAGCAGCGGGGTCCGCCAGTTCCGGGAGGGATTCGCGTCCGCCACGGCCGAGGCGCTCGCCGAGGCCAGGGGATTCGTCGATGCGTTAGGCGCCAACGGCGGCACCAACTTGGCCGGCGCCATCGACGCCGCCCTGGCGGAACGGGGCGACGGCGAGCGGCTGTCGCTGGTGTTGCTCCTCACCGACGGGCTTCCTTCGGTCGGCGAGCAGGCGCCCGACCGGATCGCGGCGGAGGCCGCCGGCCGGATCGGCCGGGCGCGCATCTTTACCGTGGGCGTGGGCCATGACGTGAATACGTATCTGCTCGACCGCCTGGCGGTGGAGGGGCGCGGCAGCGCCACCTATGTCTCGCCCGGAGCCGACGTGAGCGACGCGGTGGGCGGGGTCCTCGGCAAGCTCTCCCGGCCGGCATTGGTAGACCTTCGAATCGTGGAGGCGCCGGTTCGGTTCCTCGACCAGGCCCCCGTCACCCTTCCCGATCTCTTCTATGGCGAGGAGCTCGTGGTCCTCTCCCGGTACCGGGGCGAAGGGAACGGCGCGGTGGTGATCGAAGGGACCCGCAACGGGCGGCGGGAGCGTTTCTCGATCCAAGGCACCTTCTCGCGCCGCGAATCGGGCAACGACTACGTCGCCCCGCTTTGGGCCGCCCGCCGCATCGGCGAGCTGACGCGGCAGATCCGCCTCGAGGGCGGGAGCGCCGAACTCGTCACCCGAGTCCGGGAACTCGGCCTTCGCTACGGGATCTTGACCGAATACACCTCGTACCTCGTCCTGGAGCCCGGGATGGCAGTGACCGATGCGCGGCCAGTGGCGCCAATGCCGGCGCGGGAAATGACCGGCGGGCGGGCGTTCGAGGCGGCCAAGGCGAGCGCGCGCATGTCGCAAAGCAGCACCCTGCAGTCGGCCGATCAGGCCGCCGCAAACCGGCTCGATGAAGTCGCGGTGACTGGCCCCGGTGGCTCGTCGGCGCGCCGAGAAACCAAGCGTGCGGGTGGTCGAGTCCTGGCGCTGCGCGACGGTGTCTGGACTGACGTCGCCCACCGGGATAGCCTCAAGGTCACGACGGTGGCACCGTTCAGCCGCGCCTGGTTTGCGCTCGTGGCCGCCCGTCCCGCGCTCAAGCCGGCGCTGGCCGCGGGGTCACCGTTGCTCCTTGCCGGCGCGCGCACCAGCCTCAAAGTGGCCGACGGCGGCTTGACCGAATGGACGGTGGGCGCGCTGGAGAAATTCCTCCTGGAGTTCGAGGGTCGATGACCGGTTTGCTGGCGGAACTCTTCGCCGAGTATCACGGGTCGCTCGTGCGCATGCTCTACCGGCGCACGGGCGACCAGGACCGCGCCGAGGAGATCGCCCAGGAGGTCTTTGCTCGGGCGGTGGCGGCGCCGCCACGGAATCCGCGCCCCTGGCTCTTCGCGGTGGCGCTCAACCTGTTGCGCGAAGAGGGGCGCCGGGCCGCGCGGCAGGGACGCCGCCTGGTGCTCTATCGGGCCGAGCAGCCCGAGGCCGCCCCCGGCCCCGACGACATGCTCGAGCGCGGCGAGGCGATCGCCCGGGTGCGAGCGGCGCTGGACGGGCTCACCGACCGAGACCGTGAGGCGCTGCTGCTCAAGGCCGAGGGGTTTTCCTACGACGAAATCGCCGAGACGCTCGGTCTCGCGCGCGGCGCGATCGGCACCACGCTCGCCCGCGCGCGCCGCCGGCTCGTCTTGGCGTACCGAGACTTGGAGGGAACACGTGACGTCGCATCTTGACGAAGGACTGCTCCACGAGCTCCTCGACGGGGAGATCCCGTCCACCGCGCTGGGGCCCATCCAGGCGCATCTCGGGGCCTGCGCTGAGTGCCGCGCCCGGCTCGAGGTCGAGCGGGCGCTCCTGAGCGAGGCCGACCGGCTGGTCGAACGCCTCGAGGTGCCCGGCGCGAGAGACCGTCAGGCGGCACCGGCGCGCCCCGCAACGCGGTGGGGCCGGAACCTCGCCTGGGCGGCCACCGTGGTCCTCGCCGCCGGGCTCGGCTATGCCCTCCGTGGGCCAGGCGTCCAACCTCCCCTGCCGGCCGGCGAGGCGAGCCCCATCGCTGCGATCGTCCCAACGGTTGCCGAACCGGCGGATACTCTTCCGCCGACGAATGGACGATTCGCTTCGACAAGCGCGCCCGAGTCGCGTAGGTCCGCCGAAAAGGAGGAACTCGCCGACGTCGCCGGCCTCCGCAAGGCCACGGCGAGCAAGGACCCTCTCAGGGTGCAGAATCGGCTCGACGAGGCGGTGGTCGCGAGCGGTCCGGAGGAAAAGGCGGCCCAAGCGGCACCGCAACAGATTCCGCAGCGGCTGGAGCAGCAGCAGGCCGCGCCCCCTACCGCGTTTCGGAACGTGGCCCCGCAACTTGGGGCGGCGGGCAAAGCCCAGCAGGCGTTCACGGACAGCCGCGATGCTCAGGTACTCGACCGGACCGCCGTTCCGATCGAGGAGATCACCTTCTCCCAAGCGGTCGGCCGCCTCGGCGGGAAGCTCCGGCTCGTCGAGGGGCTGGTCCCGCTCCGCCTCGAGGCCCAAGGAGAGTCGGTGCGGGTGATCTATCCCCTCTCGAACGGCGAGCTGGTGCTCGTGCAGCGGCTCGTCGCCGGCAAGGTCGAGTTCCGCCTTGCCGCGCCGGCGGGATTCCCCGCGGATTCCCTGGAACGGCTGCGCGCCCGAGTGCGGGAGTAACCGCCCGCGGCTATTTTTGCGCATGCCTTTCCCGGTATTCGCCTGGGGTGTGCTCGGCGTCAACCTGTTCGTCATTCTCTGGGGCGCCTTGGTTCGCGCCACCGGCAGCGGCGCCGGCTGCGGCCGCCATTGGCCGCTCTGCAACGGCCAGGTCCTTCCGCAGTCTCCGGCCACGAACACCCTCATCGAGTTCACCCATCGGGCCACCAGCGGCGTCGCGTTGCTCTTGGTTATCGCCCTCTGGTGGTGGAGCCGGCGCGCCTTCCCGGCGGGGCATCGGGCGCGCCGGGCCGCGCTCTGGTCGCTCGGCTTGATCGTCGTGGAAGCGCTGATCGGCGCCGGCCTCGTGCTTTTCGAGCTGGTGGAGAACGACGATTCGCTGTTCCGGGTGGCGTACCTCTCGGGCCATCTGCTCAACACCTTCGTGCTGCTCGGCGCGCTCGCGCTCACCGCCTGGTGGGCGCGGGACACCGCGCCCTGGCGGGAGCCCGCGCGCGGCGCGGCCCCCTGGCTTCTCGGCGCCGGCCTGGCGGGGCTCCTGTTGACCGCGCCCATGTCCTGATCCGCCTTCGGGTGCTGCATCCGTTGCTGGCGATTCTGC
>JABFSM010000150.1 GCA_013140635.1 Gemmatimonadales bacterium | reverse complement strand
ATCGGCCTCGCGACGAATTCCGCGCCGATGCTGGCGTCGAGTGGTACCGGCCTTCCGAATCCGCAGCCCTCATGGTACGATTCGCCTAGCACCCCAACGCCACATACGACGACGTCGTCAAAGCCAGGCGTGTCATTGCAGGACTCAGGCGGCGATCCAGGGGCGGGGGCAACGCAGGACATCGCCATCCCGCCTCGGACGACTCGAGTGGCCGGGGCGGGTGGTGGCTCGACGGGAGTCGGCTCGCCACGGCCAACCGACCTTCCATGGAGCGCGAAGCCCCCGCTGAACCGCACCGCCACCCGTTGGCTGAGCCAGCGGGTGCCGTTGCCTGCCAGGGAAAACCCCGCTCGCCAGCTCGAGTTGGTCGCTCCGCGCACATCAGTAATTCCCGGGCCGCCCGACAGGGAGAGGCGCAGCTTGCCAGGCACCTGGGCCGCGGAAGGGGTAACCCCGAGAACCAGCCCGGCGAGAGTCAGGCCTGCGGCCAGGCGGGGCGAAATCTGGAGTCGCACGAATCCTCCTTGGCTGGTTGGAGCGCCGGAATTTGACCGGGGTCGGGATTGATCTGCAGCGCGCTTCGTGCCAGTCCGGGCCGGCCGCTAACTGGCTATCGGTGAACGAGGTTCGACGCCGGTGGGGCGGGGCCGTGTCAATTCGGTGATACGAAATGACGCGGCAGGCTCACATTTCCCGGATGCCGACGCCGAACCTCGCGAGGCCGTCGACGTAGGCTCGGAACGGCACCGCTTCATCGGGGGTGTGGACCCCTTTTCGGACGATCGTTTCATCGGCTTGCATGAGTGCCGTCAGCGCGAGCGAATACCCGGTCGTTCGCATCATCGCGCTAATGCCGAGGGCCGGGTCGTAGTAGTCCAACAGCTCGAAGGTGACCGACGCGGGCCGGCCCCCCTTCTGACCGCTCGCGACGACGCGCAGCGCCACGAGATCCTTGCCGGCCGGTTTGTACAATTTCGGCTGCACCGCGGCGATGAAGAGATCGCGCGGCACGACTTGTTGGCCCTTGACCGGAATCGGCGTGTTGGAGATGAGTCCCAGCTCTCGAATCGGGTGCATGATCGCGACATGCCCCGGATAGCGGAGCGTCTTGTACTCCATCGTTTCGATCTTTCCCTCGAACGCGAAGGGCATGGTGCTGATACCGCCGCCGGTATGGAACGCCTCCAGCGTGCCGACCGGAGCGGGGAACTCCTGGGGCTCGAGTTCCGAGAGGGCATCGACCTGCACCGCCTTGCCGCCGCGGAGCACCCACGACGGCGTGGTGTAGTAGTCGAGCGCTCCTTCAAGGGAATAGACGATCTGATAGTTGAGCGGCGGCTCCGGATGCTGCGGCAGTCCGCCGACGTAGATCTTGACGGTCTCGGCGCGGTCCAGCCGGCGAATGCCCTCGGCCGCGAGGATATTCACCATGCCGGGCGCGAGTCCGCAGTCGGGGATGACGGAGAGCCCCTTGGCCAGCGCGGTGTCGTGAAGCTTCTTCTGCTGGAAGACGATCTCGGTGTTGCCGCCCAGATCGCAGAAATGGCAGCCGCCCTCGAGGGCGGCGCGGGTCATCGGCTCGTTGAAGTAGTAGGGCAACGCGCAGAGCGCGGCGTCATGGCCGCGCATGAGGGCCACGACTGCGGCAAAGTCGCTCGCGTCGAGCGGCACGGCGCGGAAGCGGCCGCCGACCAGCGGCTGGAGAAAGGGCGGCAGCCGGTTGGGATGGAGATCGGCCAGGGTGACGTGCTCGACCGCTTCGTTCTGCAGGAGATTATGGGCCGCCGCGCATCCCTGCAGGCCGGCGCCTAGGACGAGCATTTTCATGGCGCGTATCCAAGAAGTGCACGGTTAGACAGAAGCCCCGAAAGTTAGCCGAATCGGGGCCTTCGTTCAATCCCCGCCCGGCGGAGACGAGCACCTAATCTCGTCCGCATGTCCAGCTGGTTTTCGGGGACCTGCGCCGGGCCTTTGGCGACGGACGCTGCATGCCTACCGATCGCTAGCCCCGGGCGATTCGCAAGATGGCGGCGATGGAACGATCGACGTCCGCTTCGGTCGTGGCCCAGGAGATTACGCTCACCCGCATCGCGGTCGTGCCCTGCCAGACGGTCATCCCGCACCAGCAGGTGCCATCCTCCTGAATCGCCGCGATCACCTGGCGCGTGCGCTCCGCATCGCCGAAGGACACGAGCACCTGGTTGAGGACCACGTCGTTGAGCACGGGAAACCCCGCCGCACGGAAAGCCTCCGCAAAGCGATTCGCCAAACGGCACGTGCGCTCCACGAGGTCCGCAAGCCCGGCCCGGCCGAGTCCACGGAGCGCCGCCCACGCGTCAACGCCGCGCGGCCGGCGTGACCCTTCAGGTGTGTAATCCGTATGATTGGCGCGGTCGCTGGGAATGTACTCGGCATTGAGCGCCATCGATCTTCGCAGGGCGTCGCCGTCGCGCACGATGGCCATGCCGCAGTCGTAGGGAGTGTTCAGCCATTTGTGGGCGTCGGTGGCCCAGGAGTCCGCCAGCTCGACACCGCTCGTGAGGTGCGCGCGCGCCGGCGCGACGCGCGCCCATAGGCCAAAAGCCCCGTCGACGTGCACCCATGCCGGCGCGCCGGATGCACGGACATGCTGGATGACCTCCGTGAAGGGATCGAACGCACCGGTGTTCACATTCCCCGCTTGAAGGCAGACGATCGTCGGGCCGGAAATGGCCGGGAGCGCGTCCGCGCGCATCCGGCCCTGCGAATCGACGGGCACTTTGACGACGCGGTTCCGCCCAAGTCCCACGAAGCCTAGCGCCTTGAAGAACGTCGAATGCGTCTCCGCGCTCACGACGACCGTGATGGGCGGCGCACCGAAGAGGCCGTCCGCGTCGGCATTCCACCCGACCCGGGCGAGGACGGAATACCGGGCGGCGGCGAGGCAGGTCATATCCGCGACCGTGGTGCCGGTGACGAACCCGCCGGTGGAAGCGCGCGGGAGTCCGAGCAGCTCGATCGTCCAGCGAAGCGCGATCTGTTCGAGGGTCGTGCTGCCCGGGGACGAGACAAAGAAGCCGCCGTGCTGCTCCCACGCCGTGGAAAGCCAGTTCGCCGCGAGCGCGGCAGGCAACGCCGAGCTGTTCACGAAGCCGAAGAAGCGCGGGCCGGCAAGTGCCATCGTCGCGGGAGAACCGATGCGGTCGAGCTCCTCGACGACCTGCTCCGCGGACATCGGGCGGTCCTGAAGCGGGACATCGAATGCCGCGAGCCCCGCAAGAGCTTCCCGGCTGGGAGCGACGCGCCGTTCGCCTATACCATCGAGATAGCGCTGAGAGCGATCGGCGACATCGGCAAGCACGTGCCAGGCACTGCCATCGGAGTTTCGAAGATCAGTCATGGTCGTGTGGGGGTGATTGCGGGTGAATGCACGCTGTTCAAGTCCAACCGGTCCGGGAGCAGCAGCGGAAGGTTCGTTGGCTTACCCAGGATGTCTCGAATCTGCAGAATCTGCGCGATATGCCGCTCCGTATGATCCGCGTACAGTTCGAGGACGTTGCGGAGCGTGATCTTGCCGTATGCGAGATGGGTACCCCAGCGATTCCAATAGTCGGCGGTGGCACGCATGAGCAGCGGCGTCGCGGCACGCCGAAGCGCAGCCAGCAATTCCAGCGCGTTCTCACGATCCTCGGCCGTGCAGCTACCCAGATAGTCGAGTTCCCGAGCCCAGGCATCCTGATCGTAGCTGGGAAGCTCACATCCCGACTGCGCCCAGACTTTGCGAAACCGATACGTTCCTTGGATCTCCGAGTCCGTCGTGTGGAGCACGATTTCGTGCGCCGACCACTGCCGCGGTCCACGAGCACGGATACGCAACTCCTCTTCGCTGAGCCCCGCGATCGCCGCCCGGAGACGATCCGGGCCCTGCGTGAACGCGCCCAGGATCTGGTCATACGTGTACTGAGAGTAGGATGGAAACGGAGGTAGGCTACCGTGGACGGGTTCTTTCGGTGCTTCGGATAGGGGTCGTTTCATGGGGTGTCGACCTCAAGGACAGCCGCCACTTCGACGGCGACGTTGCCAGGGAGCGACCCGGCGCCCACCGCGAAACGTGCGTGCGTCCCGATCGCGGCGCCGAACAGTTCCACCAGGAGATCCGATGCGCCGTTCACCACCGCCGGATGATTCGTGAACTCGGGTACGGCATTGACGAACCCCTGCACCATACACACGCGCGTCACCCGGTCGAGATTTCCAAGGAACTCCCTCGCTTGCGCGAGAATGTTGAGCGCGCAGAGCCGTGCGGCTGCTTGGGCGTCGTCGGCCGACACCTCACCCCCGACCCTTCCGACGTGCCGAAGCTCGCCGTTCCAGGTGCAGATCTGGCCGGAGACGAACACCGTGTGTCCGGTCTGTACGCAGGGGACGAAGTTGGCGATCGGCTTGGACGCGGCCGGCAGCTCGATTCCCAACGCCTTCAACCGCGCATCGATGGCTCCAGCCATGAATCGTACTACCCCCGTGATGTGGTTCACCGGCACCGCCTACCGAACGAAACTCACCGCGACGGTATTCCCGCCGCACACCGTCACTCCGATCCGTTCCCCGGCGCGCGGCCGGTACCGGTCCGAAAGCAGCGCGGAGAAGGCCGCCGCGCCACCCGGCTCGGCGACGACGCGGAGTAGGCGCCACAGCGTTTCCTGCGCCGCGAAGATCGCATCGTCGGTCACCAGCAGGACTTCGTTCACGAACTGTCGCGCGATCGGAAAGACCCGTTCTCCGACCCGCCGCGGCGCGAGCGAGTCGCCGGCGATTCCGCCGGCCTCGGCATCCACGGGACGCCCCGCCTCGAGCGCGCGGGTCAGCGTGGGCGCCGTCTCGGGCTCGACGCCAATCACCTTCACCCGTCCGCCATACCAGGCCGCGATTCCCCCGAGAAATCCGCCCCCGCCGACGGCCACCAGCACCGTGTCGAGGTCGGGTGCCTGCTGCTCGAGCTCGAGGCCCGTGGTTCCCTGGCCGAGCATCGCGTCCCCAGCCAAGAT
>JABFSM010000348.1 GCA_013140635.1 Gemmatimonadales bacterium | reverse complement strand
CGATCAGGTCCGCCAGATATCCGGCCCGGACCCGCCCGATCTTGGTTTCCATCCCCAGAATCCGGGCGTTGTTCCAGGTGGCGTGCTGGATCACCTTGAGCGGATGGAACCCCGCCTCCTGGTGAAGTTCCAACTCTCGGATCAACCCGAACCCATACATCTGGTAGATGAACCCGGCATCCTCCCCCGCCCCGATGAGCCCGCCGCGGCGCTCGAAGTCGCGGAGTGCCGGCATCCAAATCCGGTAGTTCTCCTTCCAGTACGCCTCATCGGTGGAACTCCACCCGATGAAATAGCTGCCATGATTCGCCGGATTGGGCCGGAAGTACTCCGCGAGGGTCGGGTGCAGGTAGTCCGCGAACCAAGGGGTGCTCTGCGCCCGCTGTAGATCGCGACTGGCCTCGTAGATGACCAGCGTCGGCACCCAGGCCACGTTGGAATCCGCCATGCTTTGGAGGACATCGCCTAACCGCTTCGGATCGGCCTCGCGCCATAGCCGCCCGGCCCAGCGGAACCGATCGACTTCGTCGTTGTAGTTGTAGTCGGAGGGAAAGTTCTGCCGGCCATCGGGAATGGCCGCGTCGGGCACGCCGTACCAGTGCTCGATGCTCCGAGTGCCGAACTTGATGTCGTCCCAGGCGTTGGTTTCTTCGACGCCGGCGTGGTGCGCCACCCAGAGACCGGCCTTCTTGGCCTCGTCGAGCATCGCCTCCATCAGGTCACGGTCGATGCCGCTGCTCTTGATGCCGTCCGCCCCCTGCGCTTTGAGCGCGCGGACCCGGGCCCGGACCGTCTCGGGCGTCGGAAAGCCGCGGGTCTCGACAGCATCCCCTCCTGATCCGAGCACCGGGTAGAGAAGGAGCCGAGGCGCCTCGAGGGTGCCCGCCGCGCTGCGAGTCCGCCAGTCGAGCGCCTTCCGCCAATCGCTCCCGACATCGCGCACCGTCGTGATCCCACTCGCGAGCCAGAGCTTGAATTCGTACTCGATCGGTTGCGGCTTTCCGCCGCGGCCGTCCTGCAGGTGGCCATGCGCGTTGATGAGCCCGGGGAGCACGAACTTGCCGGTGGCGTCGATTTCGAAGTCCGCCGCCGGCCGCCGCGCGTTCCCCGCCGCCACCGCCACCGGATCGAGGCCCACGATCTGGGCGATCGTATTCCCTTCCACGATGATGTCGAACGGCCCCGACGCCGGGGTGCCGTTCCCTTCGACGATCGTCGCGTTGCGGATGGCGTACCGCGCCGGCCGAACCCCATGCTGAACGGGGTGGGCGCCCTGGGCCGCCAGGTCGGCGCCTAACGTAACGACGAGTCCCGCGACGAGCAGTGCCCTCATTTGATCCCCACGGTGAGCGGATGGCCGTCGAGCTTCTCGGAGGGCGCCACGCCCAGCACCTGAGCCAGCGTCGGTACCATGTCCACGGTACGGGCGAACTCCGCATAGCGCCCCGGTTTGAACGGCGGGCCATAGAAGAGGATGGGCACGTGAGTGTCGGCGTCGTACGGCTGGCCGTGCATCGCCACCGTCGCGGCCCGCCAATAGCTCCCCTGCGTCAGGGTGACGGTCGCCTCGACCGGCAGGTCGCTCGGAAACATCTGCGTCCACCGGCGCGCGATGGCGTCTTTCTGGAGGTCGGCCTTGGCCATGTCCGCCGGTCGGTCGACCCGCCGGACCCCGGGAATCCGCTTGGCGACCGCGATGAAGGTGTCCACGGTCGCCCTGATCACCTCGGCCGGCACGCCGGCCTCTTGTGGCTCGACAAAGAGAGCGCCGCTTTCGAAATCCATCGCGCTGATCTTCCCCTTGGCCCGCGCGAGCACCGACTCCGCTGCCTGGATGGCCGGCCTCAGATCTACCCGCACCGGCGCGGGGGTCACCCGGCCGTCGTTGAGCTCCGGAAATGGCGTCACACCATGATCCGCGGTCAGCGCGAAGATGATACGGCTCGAATCACGGAGTTTGTAGAGCGAGTCGATGAAGGAACCGAGGATGTGGTCGAGGCGAAGGTTCTGGTCGTGCGCCTCGCGCGAGTCGGGACCGAAGCGGTGTCCGATGAGGTCGCTGGCGGAAAAGGAGACGGCCAGCACGTCGGTGGCCGGCCCGCGGCCGAGGTTGAGCGCGCTGACCCCGGCGAGGGCGAGCGCCGCCGTCACCTCGTCCATGAACGGGTAACCCGGGAGAACCGCGGCCGCGGCGGCCGAGTCGTCCGGTACACCGTAGGGAAACACAAAGGGCGATCCATTCCGCGATTCCTGCGGCACGCTGTCTTTTTCGCTATAGTTGCGCGCCGCCAGCAGCAGATCCCACCGTTTCCCGGCATAACTCTGCGGGAGCCTCCGAGCGTTGAACGCCTGCAGCCAGGCCGGCAGCGAATCGCGATAGTACGTGCTGGTAGTGAATATCCCGGGCCGGCCGGCGTACCAGTAGACCTCCTGCTTCGACTTTCCGATCGGGAGAATGGCGCCCCGGTCCTTGTAGGAAACGGAAAGGGCCCGCGTCCTTGGGTCGACGCTGGTCAGCCAGTCGGTGAGGGTCGTGCCGCGAAAGCGGAACGGCGAGGCGGCCAGCCCTGTTGCGCCGAGGAGCGTGACTGACGTGTCGCCGACTCCGGCGACGTTGCGAGTGATTCCCGTGCTGCGCGGGAACCGCCCCGACATCGTGCTGGCGTGCCCCGGGGCGGTTTCGGTGATGGCATGGTCCTGGTGCCCGTTGGTGAAGAAGGCGCCGCCGTCGAGGAGCCGTTTGAACCCGCCGGTGTACTGGGAGCGCCACCGGTCGAGATAGTCCTCGCGAAGCTGGTCAACGGTGATAAACACCACCAGGGCCGGTCTTGCCGCTGGCTGCTGCACCGGCTCCGCCGGGGGCAGAGGGACACTGGCCGGGGCCGCGCAGAAAAAGGCGGCGAGGAGAGTGCCGGACAAGATGGATTTAGACAGGAGCATGGTCGCTGGGGGAGGGGGAAGCGTTCTCGAAATAATACTCACTTCCGTCCCGCCCTGTCCGATGAGACCCCTGTCACCTTCCCCCCAAGCAATTCCGCTACGCTAGAACCGCACCCCGAGCCCGAGCCCGCCGAAGAAGCGGCCGGAATGGGGGTTCACCGACTTCACGATCGTCGGCAGCTTCTCGTCCTTCCCCACCTGATACCCGCCCTCGAACGTCAGGCGCACCGGCTTGAGATCGAACGCCGCATTGACCGTGGTGATGATCCGCATCGCGCTTCGGGTCGAATCCACCTGGGGCTGGAGAGTACCGGTCTCCGGATCGGTGAAGACGAGGGAGTAGGCGCCCTTCAGCATGTCGACGCCAGCGCCCGCGGTCACCTCGAACCCACCGAATCGCCGGCCCGCCAGCAGGCGGATGTTGATGGCGGAGATCCCCATCGTGTATGCGTACGTGCTTCCCGAAGAGAGGATGCCGTAGGTGAAGCGCGGCAGGTCCCGTTTGGTGATGCTGAGGCTCGCGAATGGCATCGGCCCAGTGGGTGAGAGGCCGATCCGGATCCCCCACCCAAACCCGACTGCCAGCCCGGCAAGCCGCCGCGTGTCCTCGGGAGAGGTCAGAAAGGGGGTCCCCCCTGGCCGCTGCAGAAAGATCGAACTCAGGAAATCCACGCCAACGGTCCCCGCCGGAAGAGTCTTCTGGATCAGGCCGAACGCCATGTCCACGCTGGGCAGCGTCGCCGATTTTCGGCGCACCCCCCGCACCGTATCGGTCGTTCCGTCGTAGTCGGTACTCGGCAGAATGACGAGCGCATGGTTGAGGCGCAACGTCAAGGCGATGCGCCCGAGCTTCCCCACGGCGGCGGCGGTGCCAAGGCTCGGATTCCCACCGCCGATCAGAAGGCTCCAGGCCGGCAGCGTGGCGAACACGGCGTCATGGGCGGCCTGGCATACCGCGTAGGGGGAGCCGGTGAGCGCGGCGCAGGCGGGAGCCTGCCCTGGGATCAATGTCGTGTCAGAGGCCTGCCCCCTGAGCGACCCCACCGCCGCCGCGCCCATGAGCATGGTCATGAATAGACCTCGAATCCAAGTCCTCACCTCTCCCTCCACCCGATTGAGTACGCCGAAGCGCGACGACCACCAGGGGTAAGAAGGCAACGTCCGAACCAGACTCGTCTGAAATGTCTCCCGCACTGACGAGGAGCGCGGCAAGCGCTGATGGGGTTTGGAGTTGGGGCCGCGCCAAACACCGGAGAGGGAGCCGATCGGTGCCCGAACGGCGTGGCCCGGCGGCGGAACGGGACGGTGAAGCTGTCCGCTGAGCGGCAGATTCTTCCGGAGTGGATAGCGCCCCGGCGATCGAGTGGTCGCGGGCGCGAGGGGGCACTATCATGAGAGCGACCCTCCAATCAGGTCCTTGCATGATCCGCGCGATTCCCCTGGCTCTGCTGGCGGTCCCATCACTTCTTGGCGCCCAACCCGACACCGCCACTCGCCGCCCCGCGCGTCTCTTCCGGGCCACCGACCCCGTCGTCATCTCCCTCACCGCCGACTTCAAGACGGTGTTCAAGGACCGGGACTCGATGAGCACCAAGCAGTATCCTGCGGTGATGCGGTGGCTGGGCGAGAAGGGGGACACGACCGCCGTCGACGTGAAACTCGAGACCCGCGGCCACTACCGGCTCCGGACCTGCAGTGTCACGCCGCTCAAGGTTGATTTCGACAAGGAGAAGACCAAAGGCACCCTCTTCGGCGGCGAAGGGGGGCTCAAGCTCTCCACCCACTGCCAGAAGGCGGACCGCTACACCCAGAATGTCTACCTCGAATACGCGGCGTACGGCATGTACAACGTGCTGACTCCCGTTTCTCTCCGCGCTCGACTCGCCACGATCACTTGGCACGACCCGAAGGACCCCGGGTTCACCGTCACCCGCCCCGGTTTCTGGATCGAGGATGACGATGGGATGGCGGACCGCAACCGCGGCAAGATCTTGATGGCGAAGGGCGGTACCGCCTCCCAGATGGATTCGCGCCAAATGGCGATCACCGATCTTTTCCAGTACATGATCGGCAATACCGATTTTTCGATCTCCGCACTGCATAACATCCGGATCCTCCAGACCGACACGTCGGCCACCTTCTATCCGATGGCCTACGACTTCGATTGGTCCGGGCTGGTCGACGCGCCCTACGCCGCGCCCGACTATCGCCTTCCGATCAAGCGGGTCACCGATCGGCTCTATCGCGGCGGATGCCACCTTCCCGAGGTGATGACCGAAACGATCGCGCTCTTCAATCGGAAGAAGGGGGAGATCTATGGTGTACTGGCGGGTATCGCCGGCCTTCAGCCGAGCCGCCGGAAGGAGGCCACCGATTTCCTCGACGCCTTCTACAAGATCATCAACGACCCCGGCTCGGTGAGACGGGAGATCATGCGGGTCTGTCCCTAACGCTCTTCGTCCCTACACGGCCGCGAACGCCCGCACCGGAAGGGTCCCCATTCCCTTTACCTTGACCGGCACGGCGAAGAAGCGGGCCCCGGCGTCCGGCAGGGCCCCGAGCCCCCGCATATGTTCGCAGATTGGAATGCCGGCGCCTAGAAGGATCGAATGGACCGGACGCTCGCCGGTATCGGTGCAGTCAATGTTGAAAGAGTCGATCCCCACGAACGCGGCCCCCGCACCGGCCAGCCACTCCGCCGCCTCGGCGGTCAGATAGGGGTGTCCTTGATGGTAGGCGTCGGTGCGCCAGTGGCGGTCCCAGTCGGTCTGGATCAGCACCGCACGGCCCCTCACCTCGCCGGTCGGGAACGGCAACCGGTGGACGGCACGGCCATGGCCCGCCGGCCACCGTACGACCAGACAATCGAGGTTGGCAAGGGACTCGAGCGGAAGCTCGGACAGATCCCTTCCGTCCGCATAGCGATGGAAGGGACTGTCGACGTAGGTCCCGGTATTGGCCACCATCTCGATCTTCCCGATCTGAAACTCGTACCCCGATGCATAGCGGGTCTTCGAGGCCTCCCGGCTCAAATAGTCGCAGATGACCGGCGCGGGGAGGCCCTTGTAAGTAACCATTCCATTCTCGACGGTGTGGCTGACGTCGATGAGCCGCGCGAACATCAGGGTGCCCTCTGGCTGACCTCCGCCCAGGTCGGACAGCGCGGAACCGGGTCCGCCACCGCCATGAGCTCCACGTCAAAAGTCAGTGTCGCCCGCGCCGGAATCACCGGCGGATTCCCTCGCTCCCCATAACCCAGTTGGTAGGGCACGATAAGCCGCCGCGCCCCACCGACCCGCATTCCCTCGAAGCCGATGTCCCAGCCGTCGATCACCTGTTTGGCACCCTGAAGGAAGAAGACCGGCTCACGCGGCTGTCCCTTGTCGGTGAGCACGCGCGAGGAATCGAATTTCTTTCCGTTAGGGAGCCAGGAGGTGTAATGGACGTAGAAGCATTTCCGGGGCTCGGCGAGTGCCCCGGTGCCGAAGCTGATGTCGATGTACCGGAGACTGGAGATGGCTTTTGTGTCGCCGGTGACTTCAGGGATCGGCGTGCGGACGGCGGAACCGCCGGCGCAGGCGGTCAGGAGCAGGAGCGGAATCGGGAGACGGCGGATGAGTGGGGGCATCCCGGAATCTATCGAATCGGATTGTCCATGTCCGCCGCGATCTTCCAAGACCCACCCCGCTCGCGCCGCAGCGCAAGGATGAACTTGCCGATGTCGGGCTTCCCGGTGGAGGTGGCGTAGGCGCCGATGATATAGCCTACCGTATCGGCGGTCGCATAGGAGAGCGCCCGAAGCGCCAGCGGCCCGCCCGAGCCGCGATACGCTTCGACGATCGATGCACGGCCCTGCGCCGGAGGCTTGCCCGGCTGGAGGACGAACCCGTCATGCGTGAAGAGCGCCGCAAGACCTTCCGGGCTTCTGGCTCGCCACTCCCGTTCATAGTCACGGAGCACCCGGTCGAGTTCCGCCGGAAGCGCCACCGAAGGGAGCGGCGCGGCTGTCTGAGCGCTTGCAGGCGACGCCATCGCCAAGGCGAAGAAGAGCAGCTGCCGGTACGTCATATCGCGGCCTCCAGCGACACCATGAGAACACGATCGTTCTGACGATCGGTGCCGACATAGAAATGCGTGGCCCCGACGTCCCGAAATCCGCACTTCAGGTAGAACGCTATGGCTCGGGGGTTCCTCTCCCAAACGCTGAGCCAGACAGCACGCCCGCCCATCTCTCGGGCCACCTCACATGCCGCCGTCATCAACCGCTGTGCCACCCCGCGCCCTTGATGCGGGCGGTCGACATAGAAGCGATAGAGCTCCACCGGACCCGGTTCCTCCACGCAGGGTGGCGGCGCATGCCGCCGGATCTGCGCGTAGGCAATCACATTGCCGGCGTCCTCCATCAGCAACGTCACGTAGTCGGGATCCGCCAGCTCACGGGTCTGCTGCGGCACCCCGTAGGAGGTGGCGAGGTGCTCCGCCAGATCCTCCGGCCGGTTGTCGGGGCCATACGTTTCGACGAAGACCCGCGCCGCAAAGGCGGCCAGCGCAGCCGCGTCAGGAACTTCAGCGCGGCGGAACATGCGTCCGGCCGACCGTGTCCTCGATGGCGCGGCGTGCCGCCGCCGAGTCGGCGGCTTCGAGGGCTTTCTTGACCCCTTGGGCCCCTGGGAGCTTCGACTCGCCGATGATGCTGTCTTTTTCGCGCTGGGTACGATCGGCGCCGCGCTTCGGCGAGGACCCACAAGACGAGATCGCCAGTAGGAACGCGAAAAACGGCACGCGGCGAATCATGGCGGGAACCGTCAGCGCGACTGCCCGGGGGCCTGCTTCATGAGCAGGGCAAAATGCGGCCGCTCGACCAGGTAGTGAAAGGCGAGGATCGCCGCTTGGTCGAACACCGCCGCGAAGAGCCCCGGTACCGATTGCGTGGCGAGCGCAAATCCGTATGCATGAAGGTATCCCACCGTGTACATCGGGTTATCGAGCCAGCGATAGGGTCCGGTTAGGCTCGGCGCCACCGCGGGCTCGTCCCGGAAGAAATTGCCCCAGTAGTAGGCCGCGGGCCCCAGCGCGGACGCCGCCCAGAGCTTGACGCCGAGCCCGGCCGCGATGAGCAGCGCCCCGCCGGCGATCGCGACGGGAACGGGAAGCGGGGATGGAAAGGTGTCTCGGGTGGCAAGGCAGAGGACGACGAAACTCAGCGCGTCGTTGTTCATCAGAAACGCCGCCATCCGCCGGAAACGCCGGAATCCCAGCTCCACTCCATCCCGTCTCGTGAAGACCTGGTATCGGTCCTGCCGCGTGAGCGCCACGCCGATACCGATGACGTAGGCCAGCCGGCTGGCCACGTGGTACGACAGCGCAAGGCTCAAGACCAGGGGGGAGGACAACGAGGCAAGCCCGGTCAGAGATACCTCTCGCGCAGCACCTTGAGGTGGTGGCGTTCGTGCCCCGCGACGATCCAGGCCAGCGCCCGAACCGTGATGGAAGCGTTGTTCGCGGTGCCCTTCCGGGTCGGTGCCGCTTCGGGAAGATGGCGAAAGAGCGTGAGCGTTGCGGCTCGAACCGTACTCAGTTCTTCGATGAGGTCGGGCATCGTGCGCTGCCCGGCGCCACTCAACGGCGCCCAGGCGTTCTCGTCGAACCCGGGAAGGGGGGTCTGGTCTCCACGAGCAATCCGGAGGGCGCGGTAGGTCATCACTCGTTCGGCGTCGGCCATATGCGCCGCCACCTCTTTGATCGTCCACTTCCCTGGGGCGTAGGCATAGTCGGCCTTTCCCACCGGCAGGCTTCCCAGCAGCTCGGCCGTCTCTTTCCCCTGCCGGGCCAGTGTATCAAGGAGGTTTCCCTCCGGCACGCCACCCACGTAGCCGGCATAGAAGGCAGCGTATTCCGTGGGCTCCGGGCGTCCATATTCGGGTGCGGGGGGCATCTCGGCAATTCCTCTCGGTGGTCCAGTGTGGCGGTTCGCGTCGGCCGCGCCCAATACTACGGTCGTACCGACTCTGGGAGGAGGGTCACCCGGACATACCGCATCTTGTCCAGGTAGGTCCGCGCCGCCGCCTGAATGACCTCGGGAGTCAGCCGAGCCAGTTCCGGCTCGAGCGCGAACCTCGTGGCGGGATCCTCGTTCTCGCGCCGCGCGCCGGTCAGGAGCTGCAACCACCAGCCGTTTTGCCGAAGTTCCGTCTCGCGGGAGCGAATCGCCGTCTCCTTGTACTTGGCCAGATCCGCCGCTCGCGGGCCGCGGGCCACGAGCGAATCGATTTCCGCGAACACCGCCCGGACGAGGGTATCTACCCGTTCCGGCGCCGACCCGAAGCCGACGAAGACGGTGAATTCTTCCTTCGGCACCCGGCTGAGCGAGGTGCTCACATTGGCGCTATAGGTGCCGCCCAGCTCCTCGCGCAGCTCTTCGCGCAGACGGATCTCGAGGATATCCCCCACCGCGCTGAGCGCGAACCGCTCTTGCCGCGTCGCCCGCCCCGGTCCGGTAAAGACGATCGCCGTCTGGCTCTTCTGCTCGATGCCCTTCCGCACCGTTCGCTCGACGATACCGGTAGGCGGACGAATGCCCGGATCCCGCACCCGGTCCGGCGCTCCGAGAGTCGGGAGGTTGCCCAAGTACCGCTCGACCAGCGGCCGGATCGAATCGGGGTCGAAGGTGCCGACCAGGAAGAAGGTGAATCCGGCGGCATTGGCGAAGCGCGCCCGGTAGAAATCGTAGGCCACCCGCGGTTTCATCGAATCGACTACCGCCGGGTTGAGCGGCCGCGCCCAGGGGTGATACTGGGTCAGCGTGACCGTCAGGGTGTCGCTGAACACCGTGCCGGGGCTGGCGCTCCGGTTGGCGATCGCGGCGCGGAGATTCCCGAGAAAGGCGCCGACCGCGGCGGTGTCGAGCCTGGGCGCGGTGAAGTAGAGATAGGCCAGTTGGAAGAGCGTCTCGACATCTTTGGGCGATGCGCGCCCGCTCAGGCCATGCTCCGAGGCGCCCACGAACGGACTGATGCCCACCGCTTTCCCGGCGAGCTTTTTCTGGAGCTCGATCGCCGGAAAGGCGCCGACGCCGGAGAGCGCCACCGCCTGCGCGGCGAGTTGCGCGCTGCCGAGCGCGCTGTCCGCGGCGAGCGAGAGCCCGCCGGGGCTGGTCGCCTGAAAGAGCAGCTCGTCGGCCTTGAAGTCGCTCGGCTTGAGCACCACCCTGACACCGTTGCCTAACGTCCATTCCCTGGTGCCCAGCACCGTATCGCGGCGCTCGGCGGTGATCGGCGCCGGCGGCAGCGCCGCCGTCACCAGCGCCTCGCTCGACACCGACTCCGCGTAGGGGGCGATCTCCGCCCGCTTGACCGCCGCGAAGAGGCCGAGCAGCTCGGTGGGCCCGGGAAGGACGGCGCGGTTCTTTTCGGGAGCGTTCACCAGGATCACCGGCGCGCCGGACAGCCACCCGCGCGCGACGCCGTTGAGATCGGCGAGGGTGATCCCCGGCACGACCGCCTTGGCGCGGTCGAATTCCTGGGCGATTCCCGAAATGGCCTGGCCGGTCAGAAAGTGCTCGACGTACTCCGACGCAAAACCGATCGACTCGCTCTTGTCCCGCTCGGCGTACCCCTGCTCGAGCCCTCGCAGGTACTCCGCCTTGGTCCGGTCGAGCTCGCCCGCCGTGAAGCCGTGACGCCCCGCCCGTTCGAGCTCGGTCAGCACCGCCTGGAGACCGCGGCGTACTCCGCTGTCGGAGACCGCCGCGCCAAAGCTGAACGCCTCCATGGTGCGCACCAACGAGGTCCGTCCGGCGCCGGCGCCGATGAACGGCGGATTGGCCTTCTGGGTCAGCTCGTAGAGCCGTTCGTTGAGAATCGAAGAGGCAATCGCCTCGACCAAGTCGGCACGCCACGCACCGGTGGTGCCGCGGGCGCCGGTCGGCCGCTGAGCGTAGACCGAGACCGTGGTATTCGTCGCTTCGGGATCGGTGGCGATCGAGACTTCCGCCTCGGCGCGGACGGGGACGGGGACCCGCTCCCGCGGGCGGGAGGCACCGGCCTGTTGGATGTTGCCGAACCGCTCGCGGATGAGCGCTTCGACGACCCGTGGGTCGAAGTCGCCGACCGCCACCACCGCCATCAGATCCGGCCGGTACCAATCGCGATAGAAGCGGGTGAGCGCCGCCGGCGGACAGCTCCGGATGCACTCGGGGGTGCCGATCGGAAGCCGCACCGCATAGCGGGATCCCTGGAAGAGCACCGGGATCTGCTTGTCGAACATCCGCTGCCCCGCGCCCCGGCCGAGACGCCACTCTTCGAGCACGACGCCGCGCTCCTTACGGATCTCGGTGGTGTCGAAGGTCACCCCGTGAGCCCAGTCTTCCAGGATGTCGAACCCGCGCCTGACGATGTGCAGGCTGTCGGTCGGCACCTGCAGCTCGTAAATCGTCTCGTCGAAGGAAGTGCTGGCGTTGAGATCGGCGCCGAAACGCATGCCAATCGACTCGATATAGTCGATCAGCGCCTGCTTCTTGAACCGGGTCGTGCCGTTGAAGGCCATGTGCTCGACGAAATGGGCGAGTCCGCGCTGGTCTTCGTCTTCCAGGACCGACCCGGTATTGATCACCAACCGCAGTTCCGCCCGCTTGGCCGGCCGGCTGTTGGCCCGGACGTAGTAGCGGATACCGTTGGAAAGGGTGCCAACCGTAACGGCGGGGTCGGACGGAAGCAGCGAGTCGGCGGGGGCCTGCGCCCGGAGCGGGGCGGTGAAGCCTAACAGCAAGGCCGCGGTGACCGGCAATCTCATGGTCTTCGTCATTGCGAGGCTGCAGCGCAGCCGAAGCAATCTCTCTTAAAGGGTCATTGCGAGGGGCCAGAGGCCCCGAAGCAATCTCACGGCCGAAAGAGCTGCCCAAACCGCCGCTTGAACTCCGCTTTGCGTGCTTCGGGATCGCGCCCCACCAGCCCGCGGCACCGTTGCCCGGCGTGGCCATCCCATCCTTCGGGCCAGGAGCGAAAAACGAGCACTCGGCAGGCGGGACAACGGACTCGTTTCCCTACGACCTGACCGTCCGAAAGTTCCTCGGCGTTGGTGATGATCCCCGCCGAATCGACCCGCGGAAGCAGGGAGCGCTGGGTGGGCCGGGCTTCGAGCGGGATAACGGCAAGCAATGCTTCGAGGCCGTGCGCCAGCGCTTCATGTACCAGCCGGCCATCGAGAGTCGGGTTGGCCGCCAGAAAACTCTCGACGTCCCTGCCCCGGTCCAGATGCTCCAAGAACGAACGCACCAGCACATCGCTGCCGGCGAATACCGGGGCTCCATGCCGGACTTCCGCGGTCCGGACCACGACCTGATGGAGGGCGCGCACCCGGCGAAGCTAACGCGCCCCGGGTGGCGGCGCAGCCCCACCGCCCATAGGTTGTCGCCCATGACTGCAGCGGCCCAAATCCTCCTCGAAGCCTGCGTCGACTCGGTGGTTTCCGCCCGCAACGCCGAGGCGGGAGGAGCCCGGCGTCTCGAACTCTGCGCCAACCTGGTTGAGGGGGGGACGACCCCGAGCATCGGCATGCTGGCCGGCGCTCGCGACGCGGTCGGGATTCCCATTTTCGTGCTGGTCCGCCCCCGCGGTGGCGACTTCCTCTACGGCGCGGACGAGATCCGGGTCATCCTTCGGGATATCGCCGAAATGAAGGCACGGGGAGCCGATGCCGTGGTGATCGGTGCCCTCGATCGCGAAGGGCAGGTCGACCGCAACGTGATTGGCCGTCTCATCGAGGCCGCGCGGCCCCTTGCCGTGACCTTTCACCGCGCCTTCGACCTGGCGCGAGACCCCATCGAGGCGCTGGAAACGTTGATCGAGCTCGGGATCGAGCGGGTACTGACCTCAGGCCAGGCTCCCACCGCAGAACAGGGCATTCCCCTCCTTCGCGAACTAGTCCAGCGGGCTGAGGGACGCATCGTGCTGCTGGCCGGGGGAGGGGTGAACGCTTCGAATGCCCGGCGCATAGTAGAAGAGACGGGAGTGCGGGAGCTGCACCTCCGGGGCTCCCGGACTGAGCCGAGCCCGATGCGGTGGAAACGGGAGCATGTGCCGATGGGGAAGCCGTACCAGCCCGATGAGTATTGCCGGACCGAAACCGACGCGGCGGCCATCCGCGCGGTGCTCGAAGCGGTATGAACTGGTACTGCAAGCGGTGCCGCCATGTCATCGTCGGCACGCCGATCTGCCCCGCCTGCCACCGCCGTTCGACAACTCCTCATCGGAGCACCACCACGATCGAAGAGGTCGAGGAGGCAGCGGCTCCGCAACAGGGAAGGAAGCGCGCGCTCGAACGGGACCTCGGCCCGGCGGAGGTGGCCGAGGCGCCGGTGGTGGCCCTCCGCCCGCCATATCCCTCTTCCAGTTATGCCCTCGCGCACACCCTCGGTCGATGCGACTTCGATCCTCATGGCGGAGACGGCGCCTACTCCGCGTGGCTGCAGCACTTCATGGCCGGGCACGCGAACCCGCTCGGATGCGTCCTTGCCGGCCGCCTGGAATACGAGGGGCCT
Organism: Gemmatimonadales bacterium; assembly: GCA_013140635.1. Taxonomy (GTDB): domain Bacteria; phylum Gemmatimonadota; class Gemmatimonadetes; order Gemmatimonadales; family GWC2-71-9; genus JABFSM01. The sequence continues at coordinate 7,576 of JABFSM010000348.1, read as the reverse complement.
GTGGGCAATATCCGCAACGCGCAACTCGCCCGAGCGTTCAACCCGATCTTTCTGCCTCTCTTTTCGGAATTCCTCATTCAGGCTCGGCAGCGGCCGACCAACACCATCATCCTGAATTGGCATCTTCGGTTGACCGGCACCCCCAACGGGTGGACCGGCCGTGGAATGAACGAGCGCCTGCTCGCCAGGTTCTATGAGCTGACCGAAGCCGCCGGTATGCGGCTGCTCGTGGTCTACACGGTGCATGAGCTCACCGATCTCCGTGGGGACGTCCCGGGAGCGCGCGCGCTGGTGGCGCTCAACCCCACCGTCCACCGAGGTCTCGGCGGCTTCTTCCCGACCACACGCCGGGCGCTCTCCAGGGTGCCCGACTTAATGACCTCGCTCCACACCTCCAGCCTAGACCTGATCCTCCGTTTTCTCGACGGCGACATGCCGTCCATCGAAGCCCTCAACATGGCGGGCGCATGCCTCATCCAGCATCTCCGACTGCATAACACTTACCCGCCGACCGCCCGGCCCACCGCGGCGGCGTCTGTCCGCCATCGGGCGCTGCGGGCAATGCAGGGTGTCGTCATTTTCGGGATGATTTCCGCGCGGCATGGAGTCACCCCGCAGAGTGTCGCGGCGCTCTGCGGGGCGTTGGATGCCGCCGGCTTCCCGGCAACGTTCCGGGTGGTGATCGCGGGCAAGGAGGCGGAGCCGCACTTGGTTCAACAGTTCCAGGCGCTGGTGCAGGCGTTCCCTCGCCTAGCGGTGGTCGGGCCGATCGACTCGTTCAACAGCCTGGCCGGATGCCGCTACGCGATCTCCTTCGACGAGCATGGCTTCCGGACCAACGCCTCGGCGATGGTCAACGTCACCCGGGCGGGCCACGCGCTCTTTTCCCGGCAGGGGGCAGGCGAAATGGACGGCCAGCTCATCGCTCGGGCGGTCGGGCAGATGGCGCTCGCCGAGACCCGTGCCGCCGGCCCTACCGCTCTCCTGGCGGCGCAGCAGCCGCGATACCGCATCGCTTCGTCGGAAGCGGTGGGCCGCGAGCTCGACCAGTTCTTCCGGGATCTGGCGGACGAGCAATGAGAGGATCGCGGCGCGCCGCCTGGGTCGGCGCCGGTATGTTGGTCCTGGCGATTGCCGCCGGCATCTTGTCGGCGCAATGGCGGGTGACGATCGAACCGAACGCCCCCTACGATGGGCGCTACACCTTCGTCCGCCTCCGTTACACGGTGTTCAGTCGAAGCGGGTGGGAATTCGATTATCCGGCGATGGAACGCAATTTCATGACGATCCTGCAGGATCTGACCACCATCAAGCCGCACGTCCGGGAGAGCAACATCCACCGGATGGACGATCCCGAGCTCTCCAAGTATTCGGTGGCGTATCTGTCGGAACCGGGGTACTGGATTCCCAGCGAAAGCGAGGCAGCGGGGCTCCGCACTTGGCTCGCCAAAGGGGGATTTCTGATCGTTGACGATTTTCTGCTGAACCAGTGGTACAACTTCGAGCGCTCGATGAAGATGGTGCTTCCGTTTGCGCGTATCGTGCCGCTCGATCTGTCGCATCCGATCTTCGATTCGTTCTTTCGGATCGGGACGCTCGAGGGCATGCACCACCCCGGTACCCCCGAGGCGAAGGCGCAGTACTACGGCATCTACGAGAACAACGACCCCTCGCAGCGCCTCATGGCTATTATCAACTACAACAACGATATCGGCGACTATATGGAGTGGTCAGGCCAGGGCTGGTATCCGGTGAACATGAGCAACGACGCTTACAAGTTCGCCACCAACTATGTCGTGTACGGGCTGTCGCACTAGGGAAGGTCTGCGGAAGTCATCGCGAGGCCCGCAGGGCCGAAGCCGGATCTCCTGAGATTGCTTCGCTGCGCTCGCGATGACCCTAAGATTGCTTCGCTGCGCTCGCAATGACTAGGCGAGCCCCAGATGCTTGAGCACCGCCGGCGGCGGCCCGTCGAACCTGGGGAGCGCCACGTTGCCGACGTATTGGAGGTCCTTCATGCCGGCCTCGGTGGTGTAGAACCCCACCGCCGTGAGATCGCGCACCAGGTCGAAGAAGCGCGCCGCCGCCTGGAATTCCGGCTTTGCCTTGGGCAGGTAGCAGATGTCGTCGCAGATCTGCGCCCGCTCCGCCGCTGAGAGGCGCGCGAACGGTTTTCCGAAGCGCTTGCCGCTTTCGACGTTGAGCCAGGCGAGTCCGCCGCGCACCCGGATGAGATCGCGCATCTGCCCGTCGTAAGGCGCACTCACGTACTCGTTGATATACGCCGGCACGCCGGCCGCCGCGGCGCCGGGACTCTTGGCGTCGGCGGGAATGATCGTGTCACAGAGCACGGCCAGCGTGGCGAGTTCTCCCGCCGAGAGCTTTCGAGGCCAGTCCGCACGGGGCCGGAGAAGGTCGGGGTCGGTCGGGGTGCCGCGCGGGCCGGCGAGCGGGAGCGTTCGTGCCGGGGGGGTGGCCTGCGCCGGCGCAGGGTTCTGCGCTTCCGCCGAGGACGCGGCCGCCGTCAGGCCTCCCGCCGCCGCGATCAGTTTGAGCGCATCGCGCCGGTCTATGCCGTCGGAGCTCATAGATTGCCTCGTTTCAATTCTTCGACCAGTCGGTCGCAGGTGCGCCACGCCAAGGCCAGGATCGAGAGCGTCGGGTTCTTGTCCGCATTGGAGACGAAGGGCGCTCCGTCGGTCACGAAAAGGTTCTTCACCTCCCACGACTGACACCACTCGTTGAGCACCGAAGTTGCCGGATCGGTGCCCATGCGACAGGTCCCCACTTCGTGAATGATCTGCCCCCCCCGCGCGATCGCCCTCGCCCCGTCGGTCTCCACCCGGTTCCCCACCACCGTGCCGCCCATCGCCTGAATGACCTCGGAAAAGGTCTTGACCATATGGGCTGCCTGCTTCGTCTCATGATCCGACCACTTCCAGTGGAAGCGGAGCACCGGAATACCCCACTGATCCACCACATCGGGATCGAGCTCGCAATAGCAGTCTTCGTTGGGAATCATCTCCCCTCGGCCGTCGAAGAACATGAACGACCCGTAGTACCGGCGCGCCTCTTCCTTGTAGCGCTTTCCGTAGGCGCCCTGGGTGTACGCTTCGAGCCCGCCGAAGATTCCGGGGCCCGGCATGCCGCGGCCGCCGCCGAACTCGACGTGATAGCCGCGGGCAAACCCGAGCTGCCCCGCGAGCTGCTCCTTATAGAGCCACCAGGGCATGTACATGTGCATCCCGGAGGCGCCGTCGGTGTTGTGCGGGGGACAGTTTTCCAGCGCGGGAATCTGCCCGCTGATTCCGGCGCCGACGGTGTCCATCAGGTACTTCCCGACCAGCCCGCTTCCATTCGACACGCCGTTCGGGAAGGTGGAACTCTTGGAGTTGAGCAGGATGCGCGCGGTCTCGCAGGCGCTGGCCGCGAGCACCACCACCTTACCCATCACATGCCGGTCGGTGCGAGTCCGCCTATCGATGTAGCTCACCCCCGTCGCGCGGCCCTGTTTGTCGACCGTCACCTCGCGCACCATCGCGTCGGGCACGATGTCGCAGTTGCCGGTGGCGAGCGCCGGAGGGAGGAGGACGGTGGTGCTCTGAAAATTCGCTTTGATCGAGCAGCCCCAGCCGCACGGCGTGGCCCAGAAGCAGGCTTGGCGGCTTCGCATCGACTCCGCCAGCACACGTTGGGCCAGCCGGTTGCCGGGATGGAGCTTCCTGGGAAGGGTGGCGGCGTCTTGCCGCTCGGTCATGATCGCCAGATGCGCGGGAATGACGGGAATGCCGAGCGGCGTGCAGGCTTTTCTGGTGAGCAACTCGGTGGCGCGCGGCGCCGGCGCCGGCATCAGCGCGCCGGGAGAAGACCGGGGCGTGTTCTCCAGGTCGTCGTCACCGCCGTAGACGCCGATCAACATCTCGGTCTTGTCGTAGTACGGCGCCAGCTCCTCGTAAGTCAGCGGCCAGTCGGCGCCGAGACCGTCGCGAGTCTTCGGCTTGAAGTCATAAGGCCCCATCCGGAGCGAGATCCGGCCCCAGTGGTTGGTCCGGCCCCCCAGCATGCGCGAACGCCACCACCGAAAGTCGGTGCCGGGGGCATTGGTGTACGGTTCGCCGGGCACTTCCCACCCGCCGTCGACCGTCGCGTCGTAAAAGCCGAACGGCTTATCCCGGGTGCCTCCCCCCCGAAGGGGCGCTTCGCGGGGGAGCTTGAACATCGGCGTCTCGCGCACCGGGTCGTAGCTCCGGCCCGCCTCGAGGACCAGCACCTTGAGGCCCGCCACCGCGAGCTGGTACGCGGCCATCCCGCCACCGGCCCCGGAGCCGACGACAATGACGTCGTAGTTGGTCTGTGATTTCGGATTCTGAAGGAACACCCGGAGATCTCCGGTGAGGATCGAGAGAATGTAACGCGATTCGGCCCGCCCGCGAGACGAATCTCACGAGCGGGCCCGATCGGTACCGCCAAAACTGCCGGCTGCTAATAGTGCCGGCCGAACGTAAAGTTGAGACCGATGATGCCCTGAAACGCCGTCTCCCGGTTGAATACCAGACGACTCTCCACGAATGGATGGACCCGGCCTAGTCTCGTCTCGATACCCCCGATCAGGTTGGCGCCGAGATTCGTGTCGCTCACGCCATTGAAGCTGACGTGATGCACATTCAACCCGGCACCGGTGTAGAACTCGGTGTTTGCGCGAGTCGGGAACAGCACCTTGAAGTCGCCGCTGAAGCCGATGCTCGACCCGCGATCGGGCAGGAAGAGGTTGATCGAAGGATAGAATTCAATCCGCCGGTCGATCGGTGCGGTCATATGGAAACCGATGAAAATGTCCTCCGCCTTGGTGTCGACTCCGAAGCGCGGACCCACATGCGGACGGAGTTGCGCCGCCCCGGCACCGGCACTCGCAACGACAAAGAACGCCGCTAACAACGTGACTCGTTTCGCAAGCATGCATGTCTCCTTTGCGCCTGTTTTTCAGACAGTGGGCGTTACAGAAAGGGAGACGGAGCGGATTCGGGGGCACACACAAAGGGGATTGGAAATGAGGCACTGCTCGCTATGCGCTATTCCTTGAACGGATTCTTCAGGTTGCGAACCGGTGCCGCGGTAGAGCCGTCGAAAAGCCGCTGCAGCTCCTCCTGGCTCAATTCGTACGGATCCTTTTCGTAACCCGGCGACGGCACCGTCTTGGGACGGTTCGGGTTATCTCCCGCCGGCGCAAACTCCCATTCGCTCCGAGTGACGGGACGGATTTCCCAGCTCTGCTTGTCCCTGTCGGTGAACTTGCGGAATCCCATGGCTACCTCGGCGGCGCGGCGGCGGCGCGCGGTGAACTGAAAGTGGGAACCCATCGCCTCACATCACGCTTGTAACGCTCATATGAGGCCCCGAACTTCCGGGTTAGGGCCGGCTCTTCGTAGAGAATCACGAAGAGGTTGATCCAAACGAACCAGATGAGACCGAACGCGAGGAGGCCTCGCGAGAAGGTAAGCAGAAACTCACCCGCCAGGAGGAGAGCCACCGCCAGGTACATCGGGTTGCGGACGTAGCGGTAGAGTCCCTGCACCACCAGCTCTTTCGGAGGATCCACCGGTGCCAGAGTTCCCCGCCCGCTCCGCGCGAACTCCACGATGCAGGCCAACAGCAGCGGCGCACCGATCCCGACACAGAGGAGCCCGGCCCGGTGGCTCGGCGCGGTCAAGTCGATCCCGACCTCCCGCAACCCGAAGAATCGCCAGGGCAGGTAGCCGGCGATGATACCGGGCAGAAGCAGCGCCCAGAGGATACTGCGGAGGGGGAGCCCTACCGAGGAGAGAGTGCTAGGCACCGATACTCCGTGGCGCGAGGAGCCGAGCGGCCAGAGCGAACGTCAGTCGACGGCAAGGTGACCCGAAGGGGCGCCGCAGCCCAAAGACTGCAGTTCGCGAAGACCGCCCGATCCCCCGCGCCATCAGGAAAGCTGGCCGCTCACGGCAGCGGCACGAACGTCCCGTCATCGACGCGCCCTCCCCTAACACGATAGACCGTCACTCCCGACTGAGTCGGCACGCCGGCGATCTCGGCACCGGCAATCACCGCGGAGGCCTGATGAAAGCGAATCAGCCGGCCATCGGCCGGATAGGCGATCGACTCGCGCCGATGGGTATGCCCGCCCAGCGCCAACTCGAGCCGTGCCGGCTTGAGGGCGGCCAGAATCGTGTCGGTGTTGTTGACCATGTGGCGGAACTTCGTGGTGCCCCGCACCCGGATCAGCGTTGGCGCCGGCGGATCGTCGGTATAGCCGTCGAGATCGATGGCGGTGGTGGCGAAGGGGATGTGGTTGAAGGTGACGACCGGCGTTCCGGGCGGCAGCGTCGCGATGTCGCGCTTGAGCCAAGCGAGTTGGAGGCTGTCGACGTGGCCCCAGTACCAGAGATCCTCGTGGTCGACGCTGTTCACCCCGACGAAGTGAACCCCGCCGTAGTTGAAGGAGTAGTAGTCAGGGCCGAGATAGTGGCGGTACATGCCGCGGCCGTACAACGGATGGGTGAGCGGCACCAGCGACAAATGCCGCTCGATTCCGAAGAGATCGTGATTGCCGGGCACCGTCCAGACCGGCACACCGATCGCTTCGAACTCCCGGGCGGCGAGCTCGAATTGTGGGCGGGAGGCGGCCTCCGGCACTCGGAGCGCATCACGGATCAGATCTCCGGTGATGATCAGGAACGCCGGCTTCAATGAATCGACCAGCGCCTTGAGGCGGCGGGTGCGGGGAAGGCTCTGCTCGTTGAGGTGGGTATCGGAAGCGTGAATGAAGGCGAACTCCGCCGGTGCCGCCAACGGCGCCAGGGCAAAGACCGGCGGGCCCCCATCCGTAGCGCGCCAGAACCTTCCCACCACTCGGCGCCCCTCGGGAACGCTCACGAAAATGACTCCGGTGCCCACCGACGGCAGTTCGAACCCGCCGTCGGCTCCGGTGCGCACCACCTCCACCTGGTTCGAGACCACCACCCCGGCGAGCCCCGGTTCGCCGGGATCGCGGACCCCGTTGGCGTTCCGGTCGTCGAAAACCGTTCCCGCGACGGGCGGGGGCAGAGGGGAGAGGAACAGCGCGGCGAAGACGAAAAGGAGCGCGGCCTTAAGCATACACTATTGTACCCATCCCCCGTCTCTTGCGCCGACCGGGGTTCAGTAGCATTGTTAGCCTTAACACTAACAATGATAGTATTGCCATGACGAAAGACACCGTCGGCGAATTCGAGCACCAGGTCCTGCTGGCCACCCTCCGGCTCAAGGCCGAGGCGTACACCACCTCGATCGTCCTGGAGCTGACCGAGCGGGCCGGCCGGGAGGTGGCGCCGGCCGCAGTACACATCGCGCTGGCCCGGCTCGAAGAGAACGGGTTCATCAGCTCGCAGATTCGGCACGGGCCGGGGCGGGGAGGATTCCGGGAGCGACGTTATGTCACGGTCACGGCCCGTGGCCTCAACGTCCTCCGGGTCTCACGGCGGCGGTTGCTCGGTCTCTGGGAAGGCCTCGAACCGTTGCTGGAGCGGAACTGATGCCCGCCCCCGCCCCGCCAGGATCGGAA
>JABFSM010000121.1 GCA_013140635.1 Gemmatimonadales bacterium | reverse complement strand
GCATGGAGCGATCGATGGGGGAGATCATCTGCCGGAATAGTAGCCGGAATCCGCCGCGACCCTTTTCATCGGCCGTGCATCACTTCCAGGTCACCCCAAAACTCCAGCCAAGGCCTTCCTGTGCGCACCTCTCGTGTCGTCTTGCAACTTGCGTTTCTTGGAGCCGCAGCCCAAGCAGCGGCTCAGACAAAGACAACTTTGGCTAAGCCTGACGCCGAGTTTCCTGAGTCCTTTACCCGAGTCACCGCCATCCGTGAGCTGCCGTCCGGCAAGGTCCTGATGACGGATGCGTCGGACAAAGTGGTGAATCTGCTCGATTTTGCTTCCGGGTCGGCCACGAAAGTTGGGCGCGAGGGAAAGGGCCCGGGCGAGTACGCGTTGCCCACTCTGCTTGTCCCCCTTCCTGACGGGAGCACGCTGGTTCAAGACCCGGTGAGCAACCGATTCCTGACTATTTCGCCGGATGGAAAGCCCGGCGACCTCGTGGATATCCCGCAACCGCCGGCGGGGAACGGGGGCCAGCAGGTCATGACGAGGGGGTTGGGAGTCATTCGGGGATTCGATGCCCGGGGAAGGATCTACTTCGAGGGCCCTTCGTTCAGCATGGAAGGCCCACCCCCCGATTCGGTGGTGCTCCTGCGCTGGGACCGGGTCAAGACGACTTTCGACACCGTTGGATATCGAACGCTGGCAAAGGCCGGTGCAACTACCACCCAGAGCCTTGGCGGAGGCACCAGCATTCGAATCGGTGGAGGATTCGGCGCCAAGATGTTCGCCCCAACGGAAACGTGGGGAGTGGCCGGCGATGGGAGCGTGGCTCGGGTCTTTCCGAACCCGTATCGCGTGGGGTGGATGAATGGCCCCGGAAAGGTGGCCCTCGGCCCGGCCGTGCCGTACACGCCGATCAAGGTGACGGAAGCGGAAAAGAAGGAGATCACCGACGCGGCCAAGAACGGCACCTCCGGTGCGCCTGCCCAGCGAGTCACCTTTAGCGTCACTGGTGGCGGGGGCGGCACGCAGACGCTCCAAGCCCCGCCCCCGGAGTTCGAAGACTCCAAGGCGCCGTACAATGGAGCGGGGGCGGTGTTGGTGGCTCCGGAGGGGGAAGTCTGGGTCCTTCGCACGCGGGTTCACCCCGACCCGATTCCGACCTACGACGTCTTCAACCGCGCCGGGGCGCTCGTCAAGTCGGTCAGCCTCAATGCCAAGAGCCGCGTCGTCGGCTTCGGCAAGGGTGCCGTCTATGTCGTCCGAAACGACGAGGACGACCTGCAGTACCTGCAGCGGTACAAGCGGCCGTAACCGATCCGGCGGCCCCTGTTAGGCCCTCGTGTTCAACGGCCGCCCCTTCCGGGGCGGCCGTTGCGTTTGGCATGCCGCCGCGACCCTTCCGAGCCGTAGGGCATCTCTCTCAGAGTATTTCACCCCGACTGTGGGAGCGTCCAATGCGTGGTACTCACCTCATCCGTCTCTGCGCGCTCGCGGCGCTTGCCTTGCCGACGAAGATCTCCGCGCAGATCAAGACCGCCCTCACCAAACCCGATCACGAATTCGCGGAGTCCTTCACGAGGATTACCTCGGTTCGAGAGCTCCCGTCGGGGAAGGTCTTGATATCCGACCTTCAGGACAAGGTCGTCAACCTCATCGACTTTGCCGCCGGGTCCGTGATGAAGGTCGGCCGCGAAGGGAGGGGCCCCGGAGAGTACAGCACCCCGGCAACCCTCATAGAGCTTCCGGACGGTTCTACGCTGCTCCATGACATCATCGGCCGCCGGTTCCTGTCGATCTCACCCGATGGAAAGCCGGGCGACATCGTCGACATGCCGAAGCCGCCGGAGACATCAGGCGCAGGGCCCCGCTTTGTGCTCCTGGGCGGAATACAAAACATCCGCGGCTCCGACAACCTGGGGCGGATCTACTTCGAAGGCTCCCCGCTCGGAGCAGACGGCGGCTCGGTGGACTCCGTCCCCCTGCTCCGGTGGGACCGAGTCAAGCCGACCTACGACACCGTCGGCTTTCGCAAGCTTCCGCCGAATGCGGCATCCTCCTCGGTCACTCCGAGCCAGGCTCGGTTCACCTTTGGCAACACGAAGCGCTTTACACCGACCGAGGCGTGGGGCGTGGCGGGGGACGGAAGCATCGCGCGAGTGATCCCCGATCCGTACCGCGTGGCGTGGATCAGCGGCAAGGCTCAGCCCGTCATGGGGCAGGTCGTTCCTTATACCCCGATCAAGGTGACCGAAGCCGAAAAGAAAGAAATCACCGAAGCCCAGCGGTCGGGAACTGGTGGAGGGACCCGGATAGTCATCGGTGGCGGAACGGGAACCGGAGGCGCTCAGAACATTCAACTTCCGCCCCCTGAGTTCAACGACACCAAGCCGCCATTCGACGGCGCCGCGGCGGTGGCGGTCACCCCGGAAGGGGAGGCGTGGGTCCTCCGCACTCGGCGGCATGGCGACGAGACCCCGACCTACGACGTCTTCAATCGGAGCGGCGCGCTGGTAAAGTCGGTAAGCCTCAACCCCAGGAGCCGCGTCCTCGGCTTCGGCAAGGGCACCGTGTACGTGGCCCGCACCGACGAAGACGACTTGCAGTACCTGCAGCGTTATAAGCGGCCGTAGTTCACGGACGGGCGCCGGCGGCGCGGGCGGTCTCCCCGCCCCACCGCCGGTACCAACTCATCATATAAAGCTGGGTCCTGATCCAGTTGGAGGGCTTCGAGGTCGTCCCGTGCCACTCCCCTTCGAACCGGAGCAGCACGGATGGCACACCGCGTAACTTGAGCGCCGCGTAGTACTCCTCGGTCTGCGCCATCGGCGTGCGCTGGTCCAGCACTCCGGTCATGAGCATGGTGGGGGTCTTCACATTCCCGACGTACATCAGGCTCGACTGCTTGAGCCACGGCGCCGGATCCTCCCAAAACGGTTTCTCGAAGAAATTGTTAGCAAAGAGCGGGATGTCGGTGTGGCCGAGGAAACTCATCCAGTCCGTCACGGGACAACGCACTGCGGCGGCGGCAAAGCGGTCGGTGTGCCCGATGACCCAGCTCGAGAGCACCCCTCCGCCGGAGCAGCCGCCGACGTACATCCGCTCCGCGTCGATGTAGCCGCGCCCGAGCACCGTGTCGACGCCCGCCATGAGATCGTCGTAGTCGACGCTCGGGTAGGCGCGAAAGATGGCGTTCCCGAAGGCGCTCCCGTAGCCGGTACTGCCGCGAGGATTGGTGTAAAGGACCACGAAGCCGTTGGCCGCGAAGTCCTGGTAGCTGTAGTTGAAGGCCACGGTGTACGTCGAATGCGGCCCGCCGTGAATTTCCATGATGAGCGGATACTTCTTCGCGGGATCGAACGACGGCGGCTTCACGATCCACCCCTGGACCTTGGCACCCCCGGTCGACGGATACCAGATCTCTTCGACCTCACCGAGCCCGATGCCATAGAGCAGATCGGCATTGACCTCGGTCAGTTGCGTCATCGCCGCCGGCTTGCGCGCATCCACCCGAACGATGTCGGGCGGCAGCGACGGATTGGCGCGAACGGCGAAGATGGTGCCGTTTTTCGCCACCGACGGCGTCGTGAGCAGGTGGGTTCCGGTGGTCAGCTGCCGAGCCGGCTGCCCGAACTGGGCGTACCAGAGGTTGCTGGTACCCCGGTCGTCGGCGGTGAAGTACACGCCCTTGTTCTCCCCGCCCCAGCTCAGACTCTCGGCATCGCGGTCGAGCCCCGGCGACCGGAGGGTCATCCCACTCCCGTCAGGCGCGATCGTGTACAACTCCGCGGTGCGGTACGTGAAACTCCCGGCCGGGTATCCGGTAAACGCGATAAGCTTGCCGTCAGGCGATACGATCGGCCCGGACCAGAATCCGTCCGGCTGGGTGAGCCGCCGGGCAGCGCCGGTGGCCACGTCGACCGCATACAGATTCGAGCGCCGGTGAGAGAGTTCCGCATTCGCCGCCTCGTTCCCGTCGATCACGATCGACTTGCCGTCAGGCAGCCACGACCATCCCACCGTCTGGGTCGGGAGGCCGTTTTGCCGCGCGCCGACGTTCCAGCGCCCCCGGGTGACCTGTCTCGGCGTGCCGCCGGTGGCGGGAACCACGAAGAGATGGATGAACCCGGAATCGAGGTAACCGGTGCGGTCGGCGCGGTAGTGAAGATTCTCCACGACCTTCGGCGCCTTGGTCCATTGCGCTCCGGCGGGAGCGGTCGGCAGGTCGATCCGCCAGCCGGCCGGCTCTTCCGGCACCAGCATCACAAAACCGATCCACTTCCCGTCGGGCGACCACCGCAGACTGGCCGGCGGCCGCGCGATCTTCGTGATCTGGGAAACCGCCCCTTCGGCATCCATGTACCTGACGTAGATCTGCGAACCGGCGGGATCACCATCCGCCAGATAGGCAATCCGGGTCCCATCCGGCGACCAGGCGGCGTTCGATCCCTTGACGAGGTAGCGAAGCCTCGTCCCGTCGGCGTTCATGATCCAAAGCGCCGTCTCGAAGCTGTCCTTCATCTTGTCGACCGAGCGCCGGGTGAAGATCACCTGCGCCCCGTCGGGAGAGACGATCGGCTCGAGGACCGTCTCGTAATCCATGTATCGGTCACCGGCGAGGACGGCGGCCGCCGGCGACTGGGCGGCGGCGGGCGCCGCGAGAACGAGCAGGAGAGCGTAGGACCGGTGCATCAGGGAACTCCTCTGGTCAAACGAGATTGCTTCGGGACCTTCGGCCCCTCGCAATGACCGCGCGCGGCCTTACTCCTCCTCACCGGTGGTCTCCTTCTTGTGCTCCGCCGCCACCTTGGTGGCGACCTCGCCGGGGGCTTCCGCGTACCCGTGGAATCGCTCCCGGTGCGTCCCCCGCCCATGGGTGATCGAGTGCAGCGCCGTCGAGTACCGATAGAGCTCCGATTGGGGCACCAGCGCGTTCACCTTGGTCAGGCGGCCGTCCTGCTCGGTCGAGAGAATCTGGGCCCGCCTCGGGGAGAGGTCGCCCAGCACATCGCCCAGCAAATCCGACGGCGCCCAGACCTGCACCGCCATGATCGGTTCGAGAAGCACCGGCCGCGCCTTGGCGCTCACCGCCCGGAAAGCGAGAATGCCGGCCATCTTGAACGACATTTCGTTGGAATCGACATCGTGATAGGAGCCGAAGAAGCACTCGGCGCGGAAGTCGACGGTCGGGTAGCCGGCGATCGGCCCCCGCTGCGCCGCCTCCTGAATGCCCTTGTCGACCGCCGGAATGAACTTATTGGGAATGACTCCGCCGACGACGCTGTCCACGAACTCGTAGCCGCTCCCGCGGGCAAGCGGCGCGATACGGATATGACAATCGCCGTATTGGCCTCGGCCGCCGCTCTGTTTCTTGTGCTTCCCTTGGCCTTCCGCCATTCCCCGGAAGGTTTCCCGATAGGCAACCCGGGGCCGGGTGAGTTCGGCGTGCACCCCGTACTTTCGGGCCAGCCGCCCGAGGAGAATTTCGAGATGCCGCTCGCCCATACCATGGAGAAGGGTCTGGCCGAGCTCCGAGTTGTACTCGAAATGGAACGTGGGATCCTCTTCGTGAAGCTTGTGGAGCCCGGCAGCAAGCTTGTCCTCCTCGCCGCGCTGCTTCACGATGACCGCCGAGGTGGCCTCGCCCTCGGGGAACTCCATCGGCGGGAGACGGACGGGATGGTCTTTGCGGGAGAAGGTATCGTTGGTGTGCGTGTTCTTGAGTTTCGCCACCGAGCCGATGTCGCCGGTGCAAAGCTCCGCCACCTCGAACCGCTCCTTTCCCTGTTGGACGGAAAGATGGTTGAGCTTCTCGGCCACGCTATGCTCCGCATTCCACACTTCTTCGCCGTTCTTGAGAGTGCCGGTGTAGAGCCGAAATATGGAAATGTCGCCGACGTGAGGCTCCGAGAGGGTCTTGAACACGCGCCCGGTGAGCGGCGCCTCGACCGGCGGCGTACGCTCCATGGGCGAGGGAAGAAGCTCCACGATTTCAGTGAGCAGCGCGCGGACGCCATGCTGCAATTCGCCGCTGCCGCAGAAGAGGGGAACGATGTCACCCGCCATCATCGCCTTCTTCATCGCCGGCACGACCTCTTCGCGCGGGATGCTCTCGCCGCCGAGATATTTCTCGAGGAGCGCATCGTCGGTGGCCGCGACCGCCTCGGTCATCTGCTCGGCGTAGCGCTGAAAGATCTCCTGGTATTCGGGCGGGATGGCCACGTCCTCGTACTCCCCCGCCTTGGAGCCGGCTTTGAAGAGCTGACAGGTTTGGGTGAAGAGGTTGATGATGCCGCGGAATTGCAGGCCGTCGCCGACCGGAATCTCCACCGGGAGCACCTTCGGGGTCAGATGTTCCTTCACATCGTTGAAGACGCGCTCGAAGTTGGCGTGGTCCTTGTCCATGCCGGACACGAAGAGAATGCGCGGCAGATGATAGTGATCGCAGGCGTTCCAGCACTTCTCGGTTCCCACCTCCACTCCGCTCACCCCCGACAGCACGACCACCGCGGCGTCGGCTACCGAGAGTCCGCAGACGACCTCGCCGAAGAAATCGAGGTATCCGGGCGTGTCGAGGAGGTTGATCTTGGCGTTCATCCACTCGGCAAAGCCCACGCCGAGCGAAATGGAGTGTTGGCGGTCGATTTCGTCTGGAGAGGTGTCGGTGAGGGTGCTGCCGTCTTTGATCGCGCCGTGGCGCCGGCTTGAGCCGGCCACGAAGGCGAGGGCATCGACGAGCGTCGTCTTGCCGCTCGCGCCGTGGCCCACGAACGCCACGTTCCGGATGGCATCTGAGCCGTAGATCTTCACGGCTGCCTCCTTCGAGCTCGGGTTGCCCGATCTTGCCCTCAAGACCCGGGTTTGTCAAACATGGCGCCGAGCCGCCCCGGGTGGCGCGGTTTCGGACGGCGATTAGGTTCTCACCGCGCCCCCACGCGCGTCGCCCCATGGCCGGACACCAGAGCGAACCATGCCGATTCTCTATCATTACACCTCGATCAAGGCCTTCGCCAACATCTGGCAGGGCGAAAAGCTCTGGCTCTCCCAGGCGTTCTGCACCGGCGACCCGAGCGAGTTCTCCGCCGGAGTCCGTTGCATGGTGGAGGAGCTGACCGCGATGGCCGCGGGCGACCGGGATGGGCTCACCCCATTCCAGCAGCAGATGGTCACCGAGGTGCTGCGCGAGCTCGAGATCGAGTCGCGCCGGCCGGAACAGCATGCTCCCTACGTGCTGGCGCTGTCGCCAAGGCGGGATGACCCCTTCACCTGGAAGACCCGCTGTCCGCGAGGGAACGGCATCTTGATCGCTTTGGAAACCGACCGGTTGCAGGACGAGGCGGGGCTGCAGGACGCCGAGTTGGCCCCGACCGTCTACGGCAGCGCGAGTCATATCGCCCTCATGCAGACCGAACTGGTGGAGATCGCGAGCGATCTCGAGCGGCGATGGCAGCAGTCCGCCGCCCCGGGCGATCCGCCGCGCGTGTCGGGCGACGAAGCGCTCCAGGAAATCGTCCGGCGGGTGATCACCCGGCTCAAGCATCAGCACTATCAGCCGGAAAACGAGATTCGGCTGATCGTGCCACGCCGAAAAGCGGGGCGCATCCCTCGCATCCGGGAGGAGGAAGGGAGATTTCGCTCCTTTCTGGAGGTCAAGTTTCCGAAGACGGCGGTCCGTGAGATCATCCTGGGCCGAGGCGAGGAGCAGCGGCACAATTTCGTGACGCTGGCCCGGGGAATGGAGTTGATCGACGTGAAGTGTTCGCAGGTGGCGTACTAGAGCGCCCTTCAGCCGCTCGACCGCGTACCAAGGCCATGCCGCGCAAGAATCACGTCGGTCCGATCGAGGGCATCGTGGTGCTCGCCGTCGAACTCTCGCCTCGGCGGCGGTATGCGGCGCCGGCGGAACCGATCGACCGTGTCGCCGTCGTGCTGCGCGGCCAGGTGACCGGCGATGAAGGGCCGCTCGCCGGACCGGGTCCCACCGGCACCCTCTTCGTCGCCCCCGCGGGGGTGCCTCTCAGCCTCGTCGCCGGTTCCGCCAAGGCCTCCCTCATCATCGTGACCTTCGACGAATCGGCGCTCCAGCGGATGCCGGAAGCCCGCGTGGCCTTTGCGGAGCCGCGGCGATACGGAGGGCGATCGAGCGTCGAGCTGGCCTGGCGGCTCCGCGCCGAATTGCAGCAGGACGACGCGATGGCGCCGCTCGCCGTTCGGGTGCTGGCCACCGGCATCCTGGTCGGCCTATCGCGTTATGCCTTGCGACGGCCCACGGGCATCGTGGCGGAGCTCGAGCATGCCCGCGCCCTGCTGGCGGCCCGGCTCCGAAGGCCGCCGCCGGTGGCCGAGCTGGCAAAGGCGGCGGGGTGGTCTCGCGAACACTTCGCCCGTTCCTTTCGCCGGGCTTTCGGATGCACGGTCGCCGAATTCCAGCACCGCTGCCGGATCAAACAGGCGCGCGAGTGGTTGGTCGAGACGCAGATTCCCCTGGCCCAACTGGCGGAGCGGCTCGGCTTTGCCGATCAGAGTCATTTCACCCGGGTCTTTCGCCGGGCTACGACCCTCTCGCCGGGGCGGTTCCGCCAGCTCCACTCGCAGATCACTTCCGTTCAAAACACGCGGGCGTTCTAGCCTCCTTCACTGATTCTTGCGACGTTGCGCCGGGGTTTGTCCATAGTCCTGGAGGCGGCGATGGGTGCACTGAGGGCGGCGGCGGCGATCACTCTCTTCTTGCTCGGGTCGACCATAGGGCTCTCCGCGCAGGGTAACCTCACCTGGACGCCGTGCGTCATTCCGGGCCTCGAGGGAGAGGTGCGGTGCACCAAGATCCCGGTACCCGAGGTGCGCGGGGTTGACGGCGGCCGGCGGATCGAAATCCATGTTGCGGTGGCGCGGGCCCGGAACGAAAGCGGCCGGCGCACCGACCCGCTTTGGATGATCGCCGGAGGACCCGGTCAGGCGGCGTCAGGCATGGGGCCGTTCGCCACCACCGCTTTCGGCCGAGTGCGCGAGCACCGCGATATCGTGCTGGTGGATGTGCGGGGCACCGACCGCTCCGCCCCGCTTCAATGCGCCTTGTACCGAACGCCCGCCGCTCTGCTCGGCGAAACGTATCCCAAAGCGGCGGTGGAATTTTGCCGAGACTCTCTCGCCGCCCATGCGGTGCTCACCGCGTACACCACCGAGCAGATCGTCCAGGATCTCGAGGAGGTGCGGCGCCGGCTGGGGGGAGAGAAGATCAATCTCTACGGCACCTCCTACGGCACCCGCGTGGCGCTCGTCTATATGCGGCGGTTTCCGGGGTCGATCCGCGCGGCCATTCTCAAGAGTGCCGCACCCGCCGCCATGCGCGCACCGACCTTCTACGCGCCCGACGGCCAAGTGGCGATGGAGAAACTCTTCTCGGACTGCCGCGCGGAAGGCGCCTGCGCGGCGGCTTTTTCCGACCTGCCGGTGCAGCTCAACCGGCTTCTCGACCGGGCGGAGCGGGGTGAATTGCGGGTCGGGCTCGACGTTCTCGGTGGCGCCCCCGGAGACTCCGTTGCTCTGACAAGGGATCTGATCGCGCCGATTCTCCTGGGCGCCCTGCAGTCGGTGCACGATGCAGCCACTCTTCCGGCGCTGATTGCCATGGCCGCCGGCGGGCAACTTCGGCCGCTCACCGGGCTCATTGCGCAATACCGCCGAGGCCTCAATACGATGATCGCGACCGGGATGCACCTCAGTGTGATGTGCGCCGAGGATACCAAACTGATCGACGCGGCGGAGGCGGCCCGGGAGGCGCGGGGAACCTTCCTGGGGAATGCCCGGGTGCGCGCCCAACTCGGGGCCTGCGCATCGTGGCCCGCCGCGCCGCTGCCGGCCGACTACGCATCGACCGTTCGCTCCACCGTGCCTACGCTCTTCGTCTCCGGCGATCTCGACCCCAACACCCCGGCCCGCTGGGCCGATTCCGCTCGTGCAGGATTCACCCGGTCATGGCATGTCGTACTGCCAGGCGTGGCGCATTCCTTCAGCAGCGCAGGAACCTGCGGCGCCGAATGGATGGCGGCCTTCCTCGAACGGGCCACCGGCCAGGGATTGGACCTCTCTTGCGTGGCGGGGATTCGCCGCCCGCCCTTCTCGCCTCCGCCGGGAAACTGATCACGCTCCTGCTTGCCCGGAGCCCGACCTACGCGGTATTGTCCGGCGCCGTTCTCGCGGCGTTTCGAACCTCCTGCCGAATCGGTTGTACCCACGGAGAGTCCGCATGGCTCATGCGACGGTGCCCCTCACTCGACGCCGGTTCCTGGAAACGCGCCGGCGGGACGCGTGGTGGGTGCAGCCGCTCGTCGTCTTCATCATCCTGACCTCGTTCCTGATCTACGCCACCTGGGCCGCCTTTCAGAATGCGCACTACACCTTCGGCCCGTACTTATCGCCCTTCTATAGCCCTGAGATCTTCGGCAACTCACCCCACGCGATCCTCGGACCGAAACCGGGATGGTGGCCGGGGTGGCTTCCGTTTTCGCCGGCGCTCATCATTCTGCCCTTTCCGGCACTCTTCCGATTCACCTGCTACTACTACCGCGGGTCCTACTACAAAGCATTCTGGGCCGATCCGCCCGGATGCTCGGTCGGGGAACCCCGAAAGACCTATCTCGGCGAGCGTTACTTCCCTCTCGTGTTCCAGAATATCCACCGGTATTTCATGCTCTTCGCGGTGGTCTTCCTCGTGATCCTGGCCTATGACGTCTGGAAGGCGCTCTGGTGGACCGATCCCCTCACCGGGCAGGTTCGCTTCGGCGTGGGGCTCGGCGCGGTGATCTTGGCCCTCAACGTCGTGTGTCTGGGCGGCTATACCCTCGGCTGCCATTCGATGCGCCATATCCTCGGGGGCTTCCGCGACCAGTTTTCGAAAAACCGCCTGTTCAAGGCACCGTATGCCTGCGCGACCTGCCTCAACACGACGCATCACCGATGGGCTTGGGTCAGCCTCTTTACCGTTGCGTTCAGCGACGTCTACGTCAGGATGTGCTCGATGGGGATCTGGTACGACCCGAGGCTCTTTTGACGACCGAACTCGAAACCCGGGACCATGATGTCCTGGTGATCGGCGCCGGCGGCGCCGGCCTCCGGGCCGCCATCGAGGCGGCCGCCGCCGGCGTGTCGGTGGGGCTGGTCTGCAAATCGCTGCTCGGCAAAGCCCATACCGTTATGGCCGAGGGAGGCGTGGCGGCGGCGCTGGCCAATGTCGACGACCGGGACAGTTGGAAGGTCCACTTCACCGACACCCTTCGCGGGGGCCAATACCTCAACAATTGGCGGATGGCGGAGCTGCACGCCAAGGAGGCGCCCGACCGGGTGCGGGAACTCGAGGCGTGGGGCGCCCTCTTCGACCGCACGCCCGACGGGCGGATACTCCAGCGCAACTTCGGCGGGCATCGGTATCCGCGGCTGGCCCACGTCGGCGATCGGACCGGACTGGAGATGATCCGGACCCTGCAGGATCATGGCATCCATCAGGGTATCGACGTGCATATGGAAGTGACGGTCGTCTCCCTCTTTACCCGGGAAGGCCGCATTGCGGGGGCGTTGGCCTACGACCGGGAGCGCGGCCGCTTCCGCCTCTTCCGGGCCAAGGCGATCGTCATCGCCACCGGCGGCGTGGGACGGGCGTTCAAGATCACCAGCAACAGTTGGGAGTACAGCGGCGACGGGCAATCGGTGGCTTTTCACGCCGGCGCGGTGCTGCAGGACATGGAGTTCGTGCAATTCCATCCGACCGGCATGGTCTGGCCGCCGAGCGTGCGGGGCATTCTGGTCACCGAGGGGGTGCGCGGAGAGGGCGGGGTCCTCAAGAACAGCGAGGGCCGCCGCTTCATGTTCGACGATATTCCCGACAACTACAAGGCGCAGACGGCGGACAATCCCGAAGAGGGGTGGCGGTACGTTCTGGGAGACAAGAACGCGCGCCGCCCCCCGGAGCTCCTCACCCGCGATCACGTGGCGCGCTGCATCATGCGGGAGGTGCGCGACGGGCGTGGCAGCCCGCATGGAGGGGTCTATCTTGACATCGCCTGGATCAAGGAGAAGATGCCGAAGGCGGCAGAGCACATCCGGAAGAAGCTGCCGAGCATGTATCACCAGTTCAAGCAGCTGGCGGATATCGACATTACCACGACGCCGATGGAGGTCGGTCCGACCACCCACTACATGATGGGCGGGATTCGGGTCGACGGCGACACCCAGATGAGCTCGCTCCCCGGGCTCTTCGCCGCGGGGGAGGCGGCAGCAGGCCTCCACGGCGCCAATCGTCTCGGCGGCAATTCACTCTCCGATCTCCTCGTCTTCGGGCGGCGCGCCGGAGAATTCGCCGCACAGTTCGCTCGCGCGCATAGCGCCTCGACGCCTGACGCCGGCGAGGTGAAGGAAGCCACCCAGGAGGCGCTCGCTCCCTTCGCCCGGCCGACCGGCGAGAACCCGTACGCGGTGCAGCACGACCTGCAGTCACTCATGCAGGACCTGGTGGGGATCGTCCGGCGCCAGGAGGAGATGGTCCGCGCGGTGGAAGGGCTGCAGAAGCTCAAGGCGCGCGCGGCCAATGTCGGGGTGACGGGCAACCGCGAGTACAACCCCGGCTGGCACACCGCCCTCGACCTCAAGCATTTGCTCACCGTCTCCGAAGCGATCGTCGCCAGCGCACTGGCCCGCCGGGAAAGCCGAGGCGGGCATTTCCGTGACGACTTCCCCGACAAGAGCGCCGCCTTCTCCTCGTTCAATTTCGTGGTCAAGCGCGCCCCCGACGGCGCGATGGAGCTCGGAAAGGAACCGATTCCGCCCATGCGCGACGAGCTCGCGAAGATCGTGGAGGAAATGAAGTAATGGCAAACGCCACATTCCAGATCTGGCGCGGCGAGCAAGGCACCGGTTCCTTCATCGAGTATGCCACGCCGGTTTCCGAGGGGATGGTCGTCCTCGACGCGATTCACGACATCCAGGCCGCGCAGGCCAACGATCTGGCCGTGCGGTGGAACTGCAAGGCCGGCAAGTGCGGCTCCTGTTCCGCGGAGATCAACGGCCAGCCGCGGCTCATGTGCATGACCCGGCTCAACGAACTCGACCTCGCGAAGCCGGTGACCGTCGAGCCGATGCGGAGTTTTCCGCATCACCGCGACCTCGTCACCGATGTGAGTTGGAATTTCCGGGTCAAGAAGAAGATCCGCAAATTTACGCCGCGGCGGCCCGACGCGCCTGACGGCACTTGGCGAATGCAACAGGAAGACGTCGACCGGGTGCAGGAGTTCCGGAAGTGTATCGAGTGCTTCCTCTGCCAGGACGTCTGTCACGTCCTTCGCGATCATCACCTGCACGAAGAATTCATCGGCCCCCGGTATCTGGTCCATGCGGCCGCCCTCGAAATGCACCCGCTCGACACCCTCGACCGGCGCGAAGAACTGCGGAAGGCGCACGGCATCGGGTACTGCAACATCACCAAGTGCTGCACCATGGTCTGTCCGGAGCATATTACGATCACCGACAACGCCATCATCCCGCTCAAGGAGCGGGTGATGGATCATGCCTTCGACCCGATCGTGAAGCTGGTGGGCCTGATCAAAGGAACCACGCCGGGACCATGACACCGAACCTGTTCGAACCGCGCCCCATTTCCGAGGAGGCGATTCCGGCCGCCCTGGCCAAGGCGGAGCGCTATCGCCTGCTGAACGAACCGTCCGCCGCCGAGAGCATCTGCCTGGATATCCTCGACATAGCGCCCACCCATCAGGCCGCCTTGGTGGTGTTGCTCTTGGCCCGAACCGACCAATTTGCCGATACGGTGGCCGCCGGAACGGCCAAGGCGAAGGAGGTGCTGCCGCGCCTAACCGACCCCTACGAGCGCACCTACTATGCCGGTGTGATCCTGGAGCGGCGCGCTCAGGCCCTCCTGCGGTCCGGGCGGCCCGGCAGCTCGCACATGGCGTACGATGCCTTTCGGGAGGCGATGGAGTTCTTCGAGGCCGCGGAACGGAATCGCCCCGCCGGCAACGACGAGGCTCGGCTTCGGTGGAATACCTGCGCCAGAATCCTCAATGGCACCCCGCATCTGGCGCCGCGCGGCGAAGAGCGCCCCGAGCCGATCCTCGGCGACTAAAGCTCAGAGCCCTCCCCCCGCCGCCAGGAAGGCCCGATCGACCAGGGCGGTCACGATCGAGCCGTCGAAGACCCGCCGGAGGAAATCGTTGGTCCCCGCAAAGCGGTCCCGCCAGGGGCCAAAATCGAATCCCGCGCGCACCTGGTCTACGGTCTGGCCGGCGCGATAGCCGGCGAACACGTGATTGACCACGCTTTCGAGCAGGCCGGTCACTTGGCGCAGATAGGCGGGATCCCGGAAGACCGGGCCATGCCCTGGAACGATGGTCCGGGCGCCGAGGCTGTCGACCCCGCGCAGGAAGGCGACCCACTCGTGCGGGATGGAGTTGTATGCATAGGGAATCGGATGGACGAGGAGGTCGCCCACCGCCACCACCTGCTCCGCCGGAAGCCACACGACCACGTCTCCCGGCGTGTTGCCGCGCGCCAGGTGAAGGAGGCGAATCTGCCGGCCGCCAAGGCGCAGGTTCAACTCGCGATCGAAGGTCCGGGTCGGAGGTTCGACCGCCAACGTCCCCATTTCTTCCATTTCGCGTTCCCGCTGCGCGATGCGCGCGCGGACGGTATCGCGTTCCACCGGCGTGAGGGACGTATCCGACGTGAGCTGCGTCCGGTACGCCTCCAGAGTCTTCCGCGACCCCGAACCCTCCACCACGACGCCCGCGGCGTAGCGAGCGCTGTTGAGGGCGATGAGCCGCTGCGTTTCCCGGTGCGCCACGATTTCGACTCCGGGAAAGGCCTTGCGATAGTCGGCGTTGCCGTTGTTGTGGTCATAATGCCAGTGCGTATTGACGACGTAACGCACCGGCTTAGGCGTGAGCGTCTTGATCCAGGCAATATCCTCGCGGGCGACCGAAGGGAGATATCCGGTATCGACGACCAGCACCCCGTCGTCTCCGACGACCACCATCGAGTTGCCGTTGGGAAAATTGTCCGTGGCGCGCGGGTGGAGGATGACGAACACGCCTGGGGCGACGGGAACGACACTCGACCCGCGAGGCGGCGCGAGGGTGGGCGATTGGGCGAGTAGGGGCGTGCTAGAGGTGGCCGCCACGCAGGCGGCGAGGGCCGAGCGGATGATAGGCATCCTACCTCGACGGCCCGCAGGATGCGCAGGTTTCAGGCGGAGTCCTACTCCTTCGACTCGTCCACGCCGCCGAGCCCGCCCTTGGTTACGAGCTGCGCCGCGAGGACCGTCTGAATCACCTGGGCGATGTTGTTCGTCGCGGAGTTGGCCGCCCCGCCTCCCTCACCCCCGGAAATCGTGATGAGCCGGGCCTTGGCCAGCGCATCGGCAATGACCGGCGCGATCTCCGGCAGCATTTCGATTTGGCGGTACTTGAAGTAGTTCTCTCCGCCCTGGCGGATCGCTTCGTTGACCTTGGCAATGCTCTCCGCGGTGGCCTCCGCGACGGTGCGAATCTGAATCGCCTGCGCCTCGGCCCGTGCCTGGGCCTCGATCCGCACCCGCTCGGCGTCGGCGGTGGCCTGGGCAATTTGCGTGGCATCGAGCTCCGCGGCGCGCTGCACCGCCACCGCTTCCTGCCGCTTCGCTTCCGCCTGCGCCACGAGGGCGGCGTTCGAGGCCTTCGTTTGTTCCAACTCGCGGGTACGATCGGAAATCGTCCGCTCCGCCTCCAGCTGCGCCTCTTTGGCCCGGCGGCTCTGCTGGGCGGAGACGATGTCGGCGTTGGCCTGTGCTTCTGCGGCCGATTGCCGGCGGCGCGCTTCCGCGACCTCCGACTGCACCACTTTGATGTTCAGCGAATTGAAGATGAGCCCGAGGTCGGTGAGTTCTCGCGAGCACGCCTTCCGAATGATGATCGCGAGCGGATCGTCGTCCTCGCTCTCGGCGAGTTGCAGGTCGGTACTGGCCAGGCTCGTTACCGCGGGGAGGGTCGCCTTGATTTTGGGGGCCGCCTTGGCCGAAAAGAGCTGGTCGTGCGTGAGGAGGTTGATGGCGCGGCGCCCCGAGCTCGAGAGAAGGTCGGTGATCGTGTTGAGCTGATCGGCTTCCGGCTTCGCGAAATAACGGTTCGCAGCCGTCTTGATCATCGTATCGGTGTCGCCGACCGACACGATGGCGCTCGCCAGCACCCGGATCTTGATCGGGCGGGGCGTGCCATGCTCGTCGGCATCCGCCGTCTGGTCGGTGATGTCCAGGTCGACATTGATCACCTTGCTCGAGATCGTGGTCCCGGTCGTGAGGAGCGGAATCTCCTTCGATTTTCCCGGCCCCCGATAGATCACCGTGGTGCCCTGCAGCCAGCTCACCATCCGGATCGTGCCGGCCTGAACGTCCCGGAGGAACGCGGACACGATAAAGGGGAGCAGGCCCAGCACACCGGCAACGATGGCCACAATGATCAACGTCTGCGTCATGGAAGAACTCCCGCCGGGCGTTGGCCCGCGAATGAGACGGTGCACCGATTGCGCACGGCATCCACTTCTTCGATCCGAAGCAAGTCGCCTCGGCGAACCCGCACCTCCGCCCGGCGGTCCTCGGACCGGAGCGTTCCCAACAACTGCACCACCTGTCCATCGAGCTCTAAGGAGATGAGCCCCTGGCCCGCGGCATCGAAATCGCTCGCCGCCCGCGCCTCGTCCATGAGCACGCTCTCCAGCATCAGGGCGGGGCGGGATTCGAACTTGAAGAGGAACTTCCAGATCGGCCCGACCAGCCACCGCTCGAAAGCGATGCCGCCGGCGATCGCGGCTCCGGCAAGGAGCGGTTCGAACAGGAACGGCTTGGCAAGCAAGCCGGTGGCCCCGACCCCGACGAAGAAGCTGAAGATGACGCGAGGGGAAAGAAGATGGCTGAGCTTGGCGGCCAGATCGTGGCCGTCGGCGTCGCTCGAGCCGTCGGAGGCATCGTGAGCGTGCCCGTGGCCTACGTGCCCGGCGTGTCCGTCGTGGCCGCCATGCCCCGCATGCCCGTGTGCATCGCCGGGGCCGTGGTGACCAACACCTCGGAGGGCCATCACCACGAGGCCGGTCACTCCGAGGGCAAAGCTGAAACCGTACGGTCCCATATGCGCCGCGGAGAAGATAATCGAATCAGGGAACCGGAGTGGAAACGGCCGGCGCGTCGAGGAGCCGCCCGAGTTCGGCACGAGCATCGAGCAAGGCTTCGACGCGCACCGCAACCTCTTCCGCGGCAAGGAGATCGGCGGTCAGGTCATCCTGGCCGGAGGTCCCAGCGGTGAGGCCTAACAGATCGAGGCGAAGCCGTTCCATGGCGGCCAGCGTCGTGCTTAACCGTTCGGCGGCCGCGGGGTTGGGCGAGGCGCGAAGTCGCGCCGCCTGCGCCTCGAGCCGATCGACCACGGCCGGCAATTCGGCAAAGCGCGCGCGCACCTCCTTCGGCATGGCGCCGAAGAGCTCTTGCGCACCGGCACCGAGAGCCACCTCCGTTCGCTCCGACGCCGGAATCTGCGCCGCCCTATGCCCGAGTCGGGCGATCTTGAACACCTTCCACTCCATCACCTTCCACCAGAACCGGCCCCACCAGCTGCGGCGGCTTGGCCGGAGCAGCTTCGCGAAAACGCTCCGGAGCAGCACCACCGGCACGAGGGAGAGAAGCGCAAAGAGCAAGGCCCCGACAATCGTTCCCCGCGAGATATTCGCCCACGCGAGCATGGCGGCGACCCATGCCGCCGACGCGGCGCCCCCCACACCGAGCAGCTGCCACGCGGGAGCACGCGCCAGCCGGCGCATGAGGGGCGACCGCGGTGCCTCGGCGCCCTCGTCGGCCCCTTCGTCGGGACGATCGAGCACCGCGCGGACGTCGGCCGGGGAGTACCCTAGGTCCATCAGCCGCCGCGCCTCCCGCACCAACTGCACGAACCGGAAAAGGCCGAGCCCCGACGCGACGAACGCCGAGTACATCATGATGAGGAGCAGCGCGCCCCTGCCCCATGGCCAGGCGGTGGCGGTGATACTCTGCGCCATGAGCACGATCACGATCGCCGCGTAGCTCGAGACTTCCACGGTGAGCGCCTTGTACTGCTCCACGAACCGGGCGATCGGGACCGGCACCAATGCTTGGCGGCCTCGCGCCGCGTCGAGCCGCTCGACCAACGATTCGGCGTTCGGAAACCGATCGTCAGGCAACGGGGCGACGCACCGTTCGATGACAGCCTGCATGCGGGGCGAGAGCCGCGTGCCCAACGCGTGCACCGCGGTGACGCCCAGAGAATAGAGATCGCTCCGGCCGTCGATCCGGCCACCGGCGAGTTGCTCGGGGCTCATGAATCGCGCTGTGCCGACGACCTCGGGCCGGCGTTCCGTCTCGGGAAGCTCGCCAACCTGCGCGATGCCGAAATCGCTCACGAGCGCGCGCCCGCTTCCGCGCTCCAACAGGATGTTGTCGGGCTTGACGTCCCGATGCACGACCCCGTGCTGATGGGCGTAGGCCAAGGCCCAGGCCACCTCCTGCAGAATCCGAACGGCTTCCGATTCGGGGAGTGGCCCGGCGCGCGCGAGTCGCTGCCCGAGCGTCTCCCCTTCGACGAAGCCCATCACGAAGAGCACGAACTCGCCATGCTCCTCGACCGAGTGAATCGGAACGATATTCGGATGGGAGAGGCGCGCGGAGGTGCGGGCCTCGCGCAGAAAGCGCTCGCGCAGCGCGGGAACGGCGGCCATGGCCGGCGGGAGAAGCTTGATCGCCACCGGCCGGTCGAGCGCCAAGTCGCGCGCCAGATACACCACTCCCATGCCGCCGCGGCCCAGTTCGCGCTCGACGGCATACCGCCCGGCCACGGCGGCCTGAAGCGCGAGTTGCGAGGAAGACGGGGGATCGGCCATGTGGTAAGTTCGGTTACCGATCTACGGAGGTTCTCGTGCCCCTGTTTCACAATCTGTACGAAGTCGAAGAGCAGGCGCGCGCGGTGCTCTCGGCCCAAGCATACGACTACTTCGCCGGAGGTGCCAACGACGAGATCACCGTCGCCGCCAACCGGCGCGCCTTCGACGCCTTGTCCCTTCGGTATCGGGTGCTGGTGGACGTCAGCCGGCGCCGGCTTTCCTGCCGCCTCTTCGGCCGGGAGATCCCCGCCCCGCTGGTCGTGGCCCCGATAGCGTTCCAGCGCCTGGCGCACCCTAACGGCGAAGTGGCGAGCGCCCGCGCCGCGGCGGCCCAGGGGCTCCCGTTCACGGCCAGCACCTTCGCCACCACCTCGCTCGAAGAGATTCGGGCCGCGTCGGCCGGACCCCTCTGGTTCCAGCTCTACGTGCATGAGGACCGGGGCATCACGCAAGACCTCGTGGCGCGGGCCGCGGCCGCGGGCTTCGAGGCGCTGGTCCTGACCGTCGACGTCCCCGAAATCGGCCGGCGCGAGCGTGACGAGCGGAACGGCTTCCGGCTCGGCGCCGATCTTCGGGCCGCCAATTTTCTTCCCCAGGCGGGCGGCGCCCCGCACGCTCCATCCGGCGGCTCCGGACTCGCCTCCTTCGTTCGCCGCATGCGGGACGCTTCGCTCTCCTGGAAAGATCTCGAGTGGCTTCGCGGGCTTTCGTCGATGCCCCTGGTGCTGAAAGGGGTGGTCCGCGCCGACGACGCCAAGCGCGCGGTCGATCATGGCGCCGCGGGGATCGTGGTGTCGAACCATGGCGGACGCCAGCTCGACACCGCCATCCCGTCGCTCCAGGCGCTCCCCGAGGTGGTCGCGGCGGTCGACGGCGGCGCCGTGGTGATGATGGATGGCGGGATCCGCCGCGGCACCGATGTGGCAAAGGCGCTTGCCCTGGGCGCCCGTGCCGTGATGGTCGGGCGGCCGGTGCTCTGGGGCCTCGCCGCCGCCGGCGAAGCCGGCGTGGAGCGGGTCCTCTCCCTACTGCGCGACGAGCTCGACCTGGCGATGGCGCTCCTTGGCGCGCCAGATCTGGCCGCCCTTACCCCGGATCTTCTGGCGTAGGTCCGCCGCCGTAGATCCCGCCGGGATTCCTCCGGCCAGGCCTCCGTACTACCCTTCGGTATCCGTGCACTCCAACCGACCGGACCTCCATGCCGCGCGCTCTTCGGATCGCTCGCCGCTCGCTGACACTCACGCTCCCCCTGGTCTTCGGCGCCGCGTGCGCCGGCGGGAGCGCGCCAAATCCCGTCCCCCTCACCAGGGGTCCGGAAGTGACGTTGCCCCGGGTACGAGCCCTTCTCGAGACCATTGCCCACGACAGCATGGAGGGGCGGCGCGCCGGCTCTCCCGGCTACGCCCGGGCGGCGCGTTTCGTTGCCTCGGAAATGCGCCGAATCGGGCTCACCCCGGCCGGCGACAGCGGGTTCTTTCAGCGCATTGCGGCCATCAGGCCGCCGCGTGGGCGGATGGTGGTCCTGCCGAGCTTCGCGGCGTGGGACACCGTCCCCCCGGAACAGCGATTGCTGGACGTCAACGTGCTCGGGCTGGTGGAGGGCGTGGACCCGCTGCTCAAGCACGAGGTCGTGGTGATGGCCGCGCACCTCGATCACTTGGGAATCAGCGCCCACGCGTCCGGCGACTCGATCCATAACGGTGCCGACGACGACGCGTCGGGCGTGGTAACGGTGCTCGAAGCCGCCCGCGTGCTCATGGCGGGGCCTCGGCCGAAGCGCACGGTGGTCTTTGCGCTGTTTACCGGCGAGGAAGGGGGCCCCTCAGGCTCCCGGTGGTACCTCGAGCATCCGGTCCGCCCGTTCTCCAGTCACGTTGCCCAGCTCCAGGTCGAGATGGTCGGCCGGCCCGACCCGATGGCCGGAGGTCGGGGGAAGATGTGGCTCACCGGCTACGAACGGTCCACGATGGGAGAGATCCTCACCGCCGCCGGGGTGCTGGTGGCAAAGGACCCGCACCCGGAGGCGGAGTTCTTCCGGCGGAGCGACAATTTCAAGTTTGCCATCGCCGGCATTCCCGCGCACACCTATTCGTCATACGGGATGCACACCGACTATCACCAGCCCGGCGACGACGCGAGCACCATCGATTGGGCGCATTTCGTTTCCGCCGTGGACGGCGGTGCCCGCGCGATCCGCATCTTGGCCGACGGGCAGAAGCCGGCGTGGAAGCCTAACGGCATACCGATCCCTCCGCCCCCGCGCAT
>JABFSM010000234.1 GCA_013140635.1 Gemmatimonadales bacterium | reverse complement strand
GTACGACGGTCGCGGGCTCCTCCGCCGTCGGTGGGGGGGCGTTCCCGGCCGCGGCCCTCCCGACGACCCTCGTGGCCGTGGACCCCGAGCCGATAGGCGCCGGCGCGCTGGCCCAGCGGCTCCGTCTCGGGACGCCGCCGGTCATCGCACGAATCCAGGACGACCGAGTCCTTCTCGACCCGCGGACCCTTCCCCCGGAGAGCTTCGAGGCGGTGGGACGCGCCCTGCGCACCGCCATGGCCGAATGAAGGCCGGAGTCTTTCTCGATCGGGACGGGACGATCGTCGCCGACCCCGGATACCTCAGAGACCCAGCCGATGTCGTCCTCCTTCCCGGCGCCGGCCAGGCCATCGCTCGGCTCAATGCGGCGGGCCGGACGGTCGTCGTCGTCACCAATCAGTCGGGAATCGCGCGAGGGAAGCTGTCGCCGGACGACTTCGACGCCGTCACCAGGCGCATCGAGGAGCTTGTGCGGGGCGCCGGTGGGCATATCGACGCGACGTACATGTGTCCGCATGCCCCGGAGGTGGGGCCCTGCGAGTGCCGCAAACCCGGCCTCCTGCTCTACCGGCGCGCCCTCCGCGCGCTCCAGATCGATCCCGCCTGCTCCTGGTGGGTCGGCGACCGGGAGAGCGACCTCACGCCCGCGCCGTTGCTCGGCGGGCGCGGGATCCTCGTGCTGACCGGCGAGGGAGTGCACCACCGCGAGGCCGCCGAGGCGCTCGGTTTCGGCGCCGCGGCCGGCTTGCCCGAGGCGGTCGGGCGCATATTGACGCCTAACGCTAATTGAACCGACGCAGCGACCGGGTCCTAGCATCCCACCGCCACCGCGCATGGGGGCCGCGGAGGGTCACCCCGCCGAACTGCCGGATCGATGCCGATTCGCGAAACCAGTCGGTCTGATTCCGGAGAAGCCGGCGCCCCATATCGGTGAGCCAGATCGGACAGTCGCGGAGTTCGCGGTCGTCGAGTCGTTCCAGCCGAGGCGCCGCCCCGGCCAGGGCGGGGGCGGGGCCCGAGGCGAGGTCGCGGATGACGGCGTACAGCATCGCGTCACCCATGAACGGCCGCGCCTCGCGCAGATGGACCCGGCGAAAAACCGAGTCGGCGGTGCGGGCGCCGGGCTCGATCGCTTCGAGGACCCACTGTTCGGTCTGTCCCAGCCCGTTGTGCACCGAGGGGTATTCCGCCAGGTAGCGACCGACCGCTTGGGGAAGGAACGGCAACGCCTTGGTCCTCATCCGGGTGAGCTTGAGCAGATTCCGAGGATCCCGGGAAGTGAAGGCTTTCCAGGCCTCGGTGCCAAGCGCAAATTGCCGCCGGGTCACCGGCAACCGCGTCGGCAGGAGCTGGGCAAGCTGGGCGGGCCGCAATTGGCCGAGCCCGACGAACCGGCGCACTCCGGGAAACTCGCCGATGCAAATGAGGGAGATCTTCGTCTCCTTGGCAAACGGCCGAAGCCGGTCGAGGAGATAGACGAGAATCACCTGATCGAAGAGATCGGCTTCGAACCAGAGCAGAGTCTCGTCGTAGCGCTCGCACTGGGTCACCCGCCAGTCGGCGCCCTTGATCTCCCGAAACGTCTCGGTAAAGGGAACCCGGAAACGGCCGGAGAGATAGGCGGCCCGCTCCCGCTGCCGGATCTCCTCCCGGCGGGGCCGGTGCAAGGGGCCTTCACAGAGGGTGTCGGTCCACCGGATCTTGTCACCCGGAATTCCGGCCGTGTCGAGCTTCTCGAGGATGTCCTGCCCGCACCGGATGTGCAGGAACGGGCGGGGGTCCGGGAACTCCGAGAGCTTATATTTACGGACTATGCGCTTCCGGGTCGCGGTCGTGTTGTCGGGAAGAGGGAGCAATCTCGAGGCACTCCTCGGCGCGCTCGGGACCGATGGGCCGGCGAGCGTGGTGGTGGTCCTGAGCAACCGCGAGGCGGCCGGCGGGCTCGAGGTGGCGCGCCGCCATGGGGTCGCGACGCATCTTTTCAATGATAGCGCCGATGCGGAGGAGTGGGAGCGGGTGCTGGGCGACGCGCGCGTCGACCTGGTGGTTCTCGCCGGCTACCTCAAGCGAGTCCCAAACGCCGTCGTCCGCTCATGGCATGGCCGGATGATCAACATCCACCCCTCCCTTCTTCCGAAGCATGGAGGACCGGGCATGTATGGGAGCCGAGTCCACGCGGCGGTGCTCGCGGCGGGGGAACCGACGTCGGGCGCCACCGTCCACCTGGTCACCGAGGAATACGACCGGGGCCCGATCCTGGGGCAGGCCGCGGTACCTGTGATGCCGGGAGACACTCCCGAATTGCTCGCGGCGCGCGTCCTTCGCGTCGAGCATCTGCTCCTGCCGGCCGCCGTGCTGGCCGCCGCGGGGGCCGGGCGAGCCGTCCCGTTTTCGTTCGACCACTTCCCTGTCGTTCAACCTTTAGCCTAAGCGGGTCATGCCCCGAGCCCTGATTTCCGTGAGTGACAAACGCGGCATCGTGGAGTTTGCCCGCGGGCTCGTCGAGCTTGGGTGGGAGCTGGTGTCGACCGGAGGCACCGCCGCCACGCTCAAGAAGGCCGGTCTTCCGGTCACGACCGTGGACCAGGTCACCGGATTCCCCGAGATCCTCGACGGACGGGTAAAGACCCTCCATCCCGCGATCCACGCCGGGCTCCTCGCGCGGCCCGAGCTCGAAGGGCACCGGCGCGAACTGGAAGCCCACCAGATCCGCCGGTTCGACCTCGTCGCGGTCAACCTCTATCCGTTCCAGGCCACCATCGCGCATCCCTCCGCCACGATCGAGGACGCGATCGAGAACATCGACATCGGGGGCCCCTCGATGCTCCGGTCGGCCGCCAAGAACTTCGAGAACGTGATCCCGGTGGTCGACCCGACCGACTACCGGATGGTGCTGGAAGCGCTCCGGCATCCCCCCTTCCCCGCCGAACGCCGCAGGGCCCTCGCCGCCAAGGTGTTCGGCCATGCCGCCGAATACGACACGGCTGTCGCCGGCTACCTCACGACCCCGGGCGAGGGGCTTCCCCCGCGCATCAATCTCTCGGTGGAGCGAATGCAGGAGCTTCGCTACGGGGAGAACCCCGAGCAGCGGGCCGCTCTCTACGCCACTGAAGAACCGCGCGGCATCCGTGATTTGAAGCAGCGGCAGGGGAAGGACCTCTCCTTCAACAACCTGATGGACATCGATGCCGCCACCGCGGCCGTTGGCGCATGGAAGAATCGTCCCGCCTGCGCCATCATCAAGCACACCACCCCGTGCGGCATTGCGGTGGGGCGCACCGCCATCGAGGCGCTGGCCAAGGCGCGAGCAACCGACCCCGTTTCGTCCTTCGGCGGCGTGGTGGCCTGCAACACCGTGGTCGACCGGGAAATGGCCGAATCGCTTCGCGATCTCTTCGTCGAGGTGGTGGTGGCGCCGTCGATTCCAGAGGACGCGCTCGCCATCTTTGCCGAAAAGCGAAACCTGAGAGTGGTGGAGATTCCGATTGGCGTGCCGGCCGGCTCGCTCGACTGGAAGAGCGTCCGGGGCGGCTTCCTGGTACAGGATCGCTTCACCTTCGACCCCTCCGAGGAGGGATGGAAGGTGGTGACGACGCGCGGCCCGACTCCGGAGGAGTGGAACGACCTCCGGTTCGCGTGGGCGGCGGTGGCGGCGGTCAAGTCCAACGCGATTCTCCTGGCGCGCCACGAGCAGGCGATCGGCATCGGCGCGGGACAGATGAGCCGCGTCGACGCGGTCTTCCTCGCGATTCACAAGGCGCGCCAACAACACCACTCGACCGAAGGGGCGGTCCTCGCCTCGGATGGATTCTTCCCCTTCCCGGACGGGGTCGAGGAAGCGGCCCGGGCCGGTGTCCGCGCCATCATTCAACCCGGCGGTTCGGTGCGCGACGCCGAAATCGTCGCCGCCGCCAATCGGTACGGGATGAGCATGGTCCTGACCGGCAAACGCACGTTCCGACACTAATCATGACCGAGACCAACCGAACCTCGACCCCCTATGGGTGGGCCGGCGCCGTGAGCCTTACGGTGCTCGTCGTGTATCTGGCGACCCTCGCCCCCACCACCGCGTTCTGGGATACATCCGAATACATCGCCGCCGCGAAGACCCTCGGGATCCCTCATCCGCCGGGCAACCCGCTCTTCGTCCTCATGGCGCACGCCTTCGGGCTGCTCCCCCTCGCCGCCTCCTATGCGGAGCGGATCAACCTCTTTGCGGCGGTGACGAGCGCCCTCTCCGCCGGGCTCTGGTTCCTGGTCGCCGAACGGTGGCTTCGCTCGATCGTGGAGGACCGCGCCATCCGCCTCGGCGCCGCCTTCGCGGGGGTACTCGTCGGCGCGCTTTCGTGGACCGTTTGGAACCAGTCGACCGTCAACGAGAAGGTGTACACCGTCTCGATGCTTTCCACGGCGCTGGTGACCTGGCTGGCGGTGCACTGGGGAGACGACGAGCCGGGACCGCACCGAGACCGCTGGTTGGTGCTCATCGCCTACTTGATCGCCCTCTCCAGCACCAACCACATGATGGGCGTCCTCGCCCTCCCGGCGGTGGGCATCTACGTGCTCTACACCGACTGGCGGGTGATTCTCCGCCCCTGGGTGGCGCTGATGGGCTGGCTCCTGCTCCTGGGCGTCACCGGCCGGCTCGGCCAGCTCGCCGCCCTCGCCGGAGGGGTCGGCGCGGGGCTCGATCCGAGCTTGGCCGTTTCGCTCCTTGGCCTCATTGCGCTCGCCATCTGGGCCGGGGTGAAAGACTACAAGAACCCACTGCTCTATCTCGGCGTGCTGGCGGTCGTCATCGCCCTCACTCCCAATTACGTCTTCCTCCCGATTCGCGCCGGGCAATTTCCGCCGATCAACGAGGGAGAACCGGCCGGTTTCTTCAGCCAAGCGCTGATGGACGTGATCAACCGGGTGCAGTACGGCAAGCCGTCGATCATGGCGACACCCTGGTCGCCGGACGAGCCGAGGACATTCAGCCTCATGCTGTCACAACTGTCGAACTACTGGCAGTATTTCAGCTGGCAGTTCGCGCGCGACCTTCCCACCCTGCGTCCCTTAGTGACAGCCTTCTTCACGGCGCTGGGGCTGGGCGGGCTCTGGACCCTCTTCCAAAAAGATCGGCGCGCCGGCATCGCGGCGCTGGCCATGCTCTTCATCCTGACGCTCGCGCTCACCTTCTATCTGAATTTCAAGTACGGCTTCTCGATGTACCCCGACCAGCCGGAGCTCGAGCGTGAGGTACGCGAACGGGACTACTTCTTCGTCGTCTCCTTTGCCTTCTTCGGCACCCTGGTGGCCGCCGGCCTCGGGAGCGCCGCGGAGTGGATGGTCAGAAGAACCCGCATGCGCGCGGCGGCGCTCCCGGTGCTGGCGCTCGGACTCATCCCCCTGTTCGGGAACCGGATCACCGCCAGTCGAGATCACGAGTTCATTGCCCGCGATTTTGCCCGAGACCTCTTGGAGTCGGTCGAGCCGTACGGCATTCTGATCACCGCGGGCGACAACGACACTTTTCCGATCTGGTACGCGCAGGAAGTGGAGGGGATCCGGCCCGATGTGACGCTGGCCAACCTCTCGCTGATGAACACCGACTGGCACCTGCGCCAGATCCGGCGGCGGGAGACGCCGGAATTCGATCCGTCAAAATCGATCGATCTCTGGAAGCCGCGGTCCGATACGAGCGGGATTCGCTTAGGTATTCCGGCCGACGAATGGACCAAGCCGGTGACCCCCGTCTTCGGGATGTCCGAGGCGGAACTCGACAGCCTTCCCGAGTATTCGCGGGTGCCCAAGAACAGCGGGACCAAGGTCGGCGAGATCCAGATCCGCCTCGGAAGCGAGATCGTCGAGCGCAAAGACCTCGCCGCCATCTACCTCATTCGCGACAACCTCGGCAAGCGGCCGATTTATTTTGCCTGGAGCGCGGGGGGCTATCCCGACGAAACGCTGGGACTGACGGAGTATCTGGTTTCTCAAGGACTGGCGCGAAAGCTCTATGCGAAGCCGGTGGAGCCGGGAGGGAATATCGTCCTATCACCGATGGGGTACACCGATCTCGACCGGAGCCGGGAGCTCCTCGAAAAGGGGTACCGTTGGATGAGTGCCGCCCGAGAGCGGCCTCGCGGGTGGGTCGATGCGCCGTCAGCGTC
Organism: Gemmatimonadales bacterium; assembly: GCA_013140635.1. GTDB lineage: Bacteria > Gemmatimonadota > Gemmatimonadetes > Gemmatimonadales > GWC2-71-9 > JABFSM01. The sequence goes on along the minus strand of JABFSM010000234.1, from coordinate 15,068 downwards.
GATCCTTAGGCTCTACTCGATCATCTATGGTGGGCTGTCGGCAACGCTCCGCCAGCACGGCGATAGCGCCCTCGCGGCCAAGGCCGACTCGATTGCCCGGCGCGTGGACGAGGAGGTTCGCAAGGCGGGCAGCTTTCGTTAAGTCTCAGCAGGCGTGGTGGCCGAGTGGTTTAAGGCAGCGGTCTTGAAAACCGCCAAGGGGGAAACTCCTTCGTGAGTTCGAATCTCACCCACGCCGTGCCGCTTCACTCCGGTCCCAGCGGGCCTCGTTTGAGGCCAAATTCGGCGGAATCGCCTGACCGAAAAGACGCCAATCACCAGCTTGAATGATCCTGGCACACCTCTCGCTTGTTATACAGTCAAGTTCCTTGACACTCAAGCGGAGGTCGGTGTGGAGACTCGTACAGTGGGACGCCGAAGCACCCTGCTCAGCCTGGCCCTTCCGGCCCTGCTCGGCGCGTGCTCAAGCTTGGCCCCACACGAAACCTCCCTGCCGGATGGAGCGGTCGAAGTCGCCGCCCCCCAGGTCTATCGTGAGTGGTTTCAGCGCACCGAGGCTTGCAGCCGGCTCTCTGGTGAGTTTTCCACAGTCAAATTCTATGTGGTTCCTGGAGTTGAGACCTTTTCCACAGTCGCCGGTCAGAAGGTCGGCCAGTGGATCGAGGATGGGTCAGGAAGCCGCCTGATTATCGCCGGGAACTACCAGAACCACGAGATGGTCGTCCGCCACGAAATGCTCCATGCCCTCCTCCATCGCGAAGGGCACCCCTCCGACTACTTCGTGTCCAAGTGCCAGCTCACTTGGGAGTCGTGGAATGGGGCCAACGGGACGGCGATCGCAGGTCTCTAACCAGATGTAAGTCAGCAACATGTGGCGAAAACACTACACTTTTTGCCGCAGATTTGTTACCTGCGGGGTTCTAGTCACGTCCTCCACTGCCACGTTCGCGCTTAGCTGACCCCCGCCATTCCGACTCCACCCGAGCCCGTATGATGCGGTCAAGCAACGGGTGGATCCGCGCCAAGTACCCTTCCCCCTTCGCCTGAATCGAATCCTGAGAAGGACAGGTGCCCTGGCTTCCCCGCCGGCAGGAATACTCCGCGTACATCGAATCGACCAGCGATAGGCCCGAGGTTACTTCGCCAAACGGGGGAAACCCAAACGTATTGAGGGTGTCGAGCCGCGCGTTGTCGCCCAGGTTCACGTACACCTGCACCGAGCGAGTATTCGGACCGCCCCGCGCGTAGGAAAGTCTGCCTCGCGTATTGCTCTGGCGAACCGGTTCGTCGGGGAGATCGCGATTGGCCCACACGGCGCTCAACTTTGGATCGGCTGCGAGCCCCCACTGCACCACGAAGCCCGGCACAACCCGAAAGAACCTCGCGCCGTCGTAGTAACCGTGGGTGACGAGGAAATGGAAGCGGTCCGCGCCAAGCGGCGACCAGGCGCGGTGGCCCATGACGACAAAGGGCCCGCGGCTCGTTTCGAAGACCACACGGAAGCTGTCGGGGGCCACCCAGGCCAGATCGCGGGGAGCCGGCTCGAGCAACGGCGAACGTCCCGCGCAAGCTGCAGCGCCCGACAGGAGGAAGAATGTGAGCCCCACTCGGCTCAGGGGGTGTTCCATCGCGCGTCGGCCACTCCGCTCAGGTATCAGTCGCTGCCGTTGTCGGCCACAATCATCCCGTACTTCTTGAGCGCCCGAAGAATAACCTACACTCGGGCGGGTGAGACGGCCGGAGAGTCGCATCGCTCCAACTCAAGAGTCAACATGCGTGCACATAAGTGGAGAAACCGGTCACCCGACATTTCAACAGTCCAAGACGCCACCATAACCCAATACCCAACAACCATTTAAGACGAGCGGGGCGAGGCCTTTGTCGAAAGGCCGGTGACAGTCTTGAAACAACGTGGAAGATCGTGTGGAGCAACGCGCTGTGGAGAGTTGCGCAACCGGAGGCGGCAGGCCGATATTCCCCGCCCGAGGAGTGGTGGCCGAGAGGCTGAAGGCGACGGTTTGCTAAACCGTTATAGGGGCGAAATCCCCTATCGAGGGTTCGAATCCCTCCCACTCCGTACCCACTTCAGCTCGCCCGCCGCAGTTCGTGCGCCAGCCACGCCTTGGCGGCGCGCCAATCCCGGAGAATCGTCGCCTCCGATACCCCGAGCAATTCGGCGGTTTCCGTTACGTCGAGCCCCCCGAAGAAGCGGCTTTCGACCATCATGGCCTGGCGTGGGTGCATGCGGGCGAGCTCATCGAGCGCCTCGTCGAGCGCCAGCAGATCGTCCGCCGAACTCAGCGATTCCGCGACGGCGTCATCGAAGGTGACGATCGCGATCATCCCGCCGCGCTTCTGCGCGTTGCGCCGCCGGGCCGCCTCGACCAGGATCTGCCGCATTGCCCGCGCGGCGATCCGCTTGAAATGCAGCCGCGACATGGCGGCGAGCGGCAGAGAATCCGCCAGCTTGAGCCACGCCTCGTTCACCAGCGCGGTGGGGGTGAGGGTGGCGCTCGGATCGCCTTTCCGGACACTCGCGGCAAGACGGCGAAGCTCCTCATAGGTCACGCTGAACACCCGATCGAGCGCCCGGCGATCGGTCAGGAGAACCCCGAACTCTCCGGTCGGAAGCCCATGCACCATTTGAGGTCGTGCACCCCTCATGACGGTTTTCCTCGAACCCCTGCGCATTGTGGGAAAAAGCCCGATTTGGATCAGCGGAGCGATGGTCTGAAGCTCGTAAGCCTATCACGCGAAGAGGGGCCCATGCAACTCGCCCGGGCCGCCTTTTACGCACCCGTGACCTCCCCGGGGAGCCATCACCCCGTGCCCGACAACACCTCACCAAGGAGATACGTCGATGAGCGGCTTCTCGCTGACGCGCCTGCCTTGCTTTGGCCCCTGCCGAGCGGCGATTTTCCCGGCCCCGGCACCCGAGCCAAATGATCAATACCCTGCCCCGCGTTCGCTTTGCACCTTCTCCCACGGGCTACCTTCACGTGGGAGGGGCGCGCACCGCCCTCTTCAATTGGCTCTTCGCCCGGAAGACCGGCGGGGTATTCCTCCTCAGAATCGAGGATACCGACGCCCAGCGAAGCACCGACGAGCATACCCAGGTCATTCTCGACGGACTGAAGTGGCTCGGGCTCGATTGGGACGTGGGGCCGGTCTTTCAGGGAGCGGAGGTGGAGCGCCACCGCGCCGACGCGGAGCGCCTCTTGGCCGACGGCAAGGCCTACCGCTGTTTTTGCACCAAAGAGGAGCTCGAGGCCCAGCGGAAGGCGGCCGGGAGCGGGGGTGACGCCTTCAAGTACGACCGCCGGTGCGACCGGCTCTCCGCCGAGGAGGTCAAGGCCCGCATCGAGAGCGGCGCGCCCAACGTCATCCGATTCCGAATGCCCGACGAAGAAATCGCCTGGGACGACGCGGTGCACAGCCGCATCGTGTTCCAGGGGAAAGACCTCGACGACCTCGTCATCCTCCGAAGCGACCGAACCCCGATCTACAACATGGCGGTCGTCTCCGACGATATCGCGATGCGGATCACCCACGTCATCCGCGGCGACGACCACATCTCCAACACCCCGAAGCAGATCGCCCTCTATCGGGCCCTTGGCGCGCCGATTCCCATCTTTGCCCACGTCCCGATGATTCTCGGCGCGGATGGGAAGAAGCTCTCCAAGCGGCACGGCGCCACCGCCGTCGGCGATTACCGGAATCTGGGAATCCTCCCCGCCGCGATGCGGAATTTCCTGGCGCTCATGGGTTGGTCCCCGGGCGAGGACCGGGAGATCCTCAGCGAGGAAGAGATGCTCGCCCTCTTTTCGCTCGAGGGGATCCAGAAGAAGCCGGCCGTCTTCGACACCACCAAGCTCGAATGGATGAACGGGCAGTACCTCTCACGGCTCCCCGCCCAGGACCTGGTCGAACCGGTGGCCCGTGAACTCGACCGGATGAGCGTGAACTACGGCGCGCTCCACGTTCTCCTTCCGTACATCGAGGCGGTGAAGGCGCGGTCCCGCACCATTCTCGACATCGCCAGGCAGGTGGCGGTTCGTCTCGATTCGCGGCAGGTGGAGTACGACGAGAAGGCCCGCAAACTCATGGACAAGATGGGCGCCGACTACGCCAAAAGCCTAACTGCCGCCACCGGGACCCTCCGGGCCCTCGAAGAATCGGAGTGGAGCGCCGAGCCGATCTTGGAGGCGCTCAAGGCGCGGGTCGAATCGGATGGGATGAAGCTGGGAGATCTCTTGCAGCCGATTCGCGTGGCGCTGACCGGATCGACCGTCTCGGAGCCGGTCAACGAGCTGCTGGCGGTGGTGGGGCGTTCCTCGTCGCTGGCACGATTGACGGCGGCGGCGGAGCGCTCAGGGTGACTTGGTCGTGTCCCGCTTTTCCGGCTTGAGCCGTTGATTCCGCTCGATCTCCTTCAACCGTTCCCGTTCCGCCCTGAGCTCCTTCACCGCGCGCTTGAAATCGTCCAGGGTCTGCGACCGCCGCGTGGCGGCGGCCAGGTCCTCGCGGATGAGCGATAGGCGCAGCGCCTGGGTGTACTCGACCTGCGTCGCCCCGCCCTTGATCGGCAGCAGCGCCAGCACCGCGCTCGGAATCTTGAGCCCGGCCAGATAGATGTACTTGCTGTCGAGGCCGAAGGTCTTGCCGAAGATCTGCGTCGTCCAGCTCGGCAGCTTGGCGCCCGCGGCGCTCGGCGCGCTCAAGATACTGTCGATGTACTCCTGCACGATCGCGCTCACCGCGCTATCCACCAGCTCCATATGGGTCTGGCTCAACACCTGCGCGAGCTCCCGTGGCGGGGCCGGCAACGGGCGAATCCAGAGCTTCCCCTCGCCCATCGACGGACCGATGTAGCGGATGCCGTTGCCCGGGCTTGGCCTGGGTGCGGAGGCCGTCTCGGCGGGCTCGGCGGCAACGGCCACCGGTGGAGTCTCAACGACCGGCACCGGAGGCGTGGTGACTTCAGGGGTGGGCGCTTCCTCTTGCTCCGGCCGAGGCGTGATCCCCGCCGCCTTTCCTTTTTGCGCCGCTCCCCCCGGCTCTTGGTACGGCATGTCGAAGACTCGCTGCCCCTCGGCACCGGGCGGCAGCAGCACGACGATCGAGGGAGGAAGGCGTGATGGGGGGAGATACGCGCCCACCTTCACGAGGAAGAGCAGCGCATGGACCCCGACGCTGATGACGATCGCGCCGGTGGCCCACCGTTTGGGGCGGGGAAGCCGAACCTCAGGCGGTCGCCGCAACCACCCCTCCGCGCGCCGCTTCGAGCGCCTGACCGAGGCGCTGCACCGCTTCCGCAAGCCGAACCGGCCCAACGGTCAGCGCGATCCGGAAGTACCCCTCGCCGGCGGGGCCGAAGGCGCTGCCGGGAAGGGTGACCACGCCTCGCTCCTCGAGCGCCCGGCGACAGAAAGGCGCCGACGGGATGCCGGCCGGCAACGGAACCCAGAGATACATCGCCGCTTTCGGAGTGGCGACCTCGAAGCCGGCGTTCCGGAGCGCCGTCACCCCCGCGTCCCGCCGCTCCCCAAGCATGGTCCGAATCGGCGCCACCAGCTCCTCGGCCCGGTCGAGCGCCACCGCGCCGGCCTTCTGTAACGCCAAGAAGGGGCCGGTGTCGACGTACGATTTCACCTTGGTGAGGGCGGCAATCAGCTCCGCCCGCCCCGCGGCCCAACCCAACCGCCAACCGGTCATCGAAAAGCTCTTCGAAAGGGAATAGAACTCGACCGCCACGTCGCGGGCGCCCGGTACTTCGAAGATGCTTGGAGCCACGTATCCGTCGTAGGTGAGATCGCAGTAGGCGTTGTCGTAGGCCAGCACGATGTTCCGGGCACGGCAGACCGCCACCAGCCGCTCGAGGTATTCTCGCGGGGCAATGGCGGCGGTCGGATTGTTGGGATAGTTGACGTAGACCAGGCGGGTCCGCTCGAGAACCGCCGCCGGAACGCGCTCGATTTCGAGCAGGAACTCCTCTTCAGCCCGAAGCGGGTAGACCTGTGGCAGCGCGCCCGACAGAATGGCGCCGCCGATGTAGGCCTGATAGCCCGGCTCGGGAAAGAGCACCACTTCGCCGGGATTGACGAAAGCGTAAGGGAGATGAGCCAACCCCTCCTTCGAGCCGATGAGGGGGAGCACGTCGGTGGCCGGATCCATCCGCTGTCCGAATCGCCGCTCCAGATACTCGCTGCAGGCGGTACGGAACGCTGGGAGGCCCTGCTGAAAACCGTACTTGCTGAGCGAGGGGTCGCCGAGGGCTTCGCGAAGCGCTTCCACCACGACTGGGGGAGGAGGCGTGTCGTTGTCCCCCGCCCCCAGGTCGATGACGTCGACGCCCGCGGCGAGGAGCCGACGCTTGATGGTCGGAATCTCCGCCAGCGGGTAGCTGGGAAGAGCGGCGCAGCGGGCGCTCAGCCGAATCGTCATTCGTCGTATGCCCTGACGGGGTTGGAGAGGATGCCGACGCCGGGGACCTCCACTTCGACGACGTCGCCGGGGGCGAGTGGCCCCACACCCGCGGGGGTGCCGGTGGCCACGATGTCTCCCGGTTCGAGGGTCATGATCCCGGAGATGTAGGAGAGCAGCATCGGAATCGGGAAGACCATGTCGCTCGCCTTGCCGTATTGTCGTTCTTCGCCATTGACCCGCCCGTACACTTCCAGCTCCCGCCAGTCGAGCTCCTCCGCCACCCGGGGACCGACCGGACAGAAGGTGTCAAAGCCCTTGGCCCGGGCCCACTGACCGTCGGTTTTCTGGAGGTCCCGCGCCGTCACGTCGTTCAGACAAACGAAACCGCGAATGAAATGCGGGGCCTGGTCGGCGCCGACATGATGCATGCGGCGGCCGATCACGACGCCGATCTCCGCTTCGAAATCGACCCGGGCCGAGGCGGGCGGGAGCACGATCGACTCCCCGCTCGCGATGAGGGCGCTCGGCGGTTTCAGAAAGAGCAACGGATATGCCGGCACTTCGTGCTGGAGTTCTCGGGCATGCTCCCGATAGTTCCGGCCGACGCAGACGATCTTGGTGGGACGTCCGCTCATATCAAACGCTCGCGCCGATCCCGTGCCGCGCGAAGAAATCCTCGCACTTTGTTCGGACCTCCGCCCAGGGTGCCATCACTCGCTCCGCCTTCGGCAGGCCGCTGAGCAGGAGCGGGCCATACCGCTTCACGACAACTCGCCGATCGAGAAGGATCACCACCCCGACATCCGTCTTCGTTCGAATGAGGCGGCCGAACCCCTGCTTCAGCTTGAGCGCTGCGTGGGGCAGGAGATACCCCATGAATCCGTCCTCCCCCTGCTCCGCGAGGCGTTCCAGCCGGGCCGCGGTCAACGGCTCCGATGGAACCTTAAAAGGTAGCTTGCAGAGCAATAGAACGCGGAGCGCGCGTCCGGGCACATCCACACCCTCCCAGAACGAGTCGGTTCCGAGGAGAATCGCATTCCCCGCCTCACGAAAACGCCGGAGGAGTTGGTCCCGGCTCCCTTCCCCTTGCACGAGAATCGGCCATCGTGGCGGCAGGCTCGCCCGAATTTCGGCGGCGGCCCGGCGCAGGGCGGCGTGGCTGGTAAAGAGCGCGAACATCCCGCCATCCGACGCCCAAGCGAGTTCGGTGATCGCGCGGGCCACGCAGGCATCGTGAGCGGCTTCATCTTCACGCGGGTCGGGGAGGTCGGTGGGAATGCCGAAGAGGCATTGCTCCCCGTAATTGAACGGCGAGGGGAGGATCTCCCGAACGGTCACCGGCGAAGGATCGGTGACGAGACCGACCCGCGATTCCAGGAATTCGAATTCCCCTCCCGCAGCGAGTGTGGCGCTCGTCATGACCACCGTTCGAACTCGGTCGAAGAGAAGCTCCCGAAGCACCGGAGCCAAGTCGAGCGGCACGGCGGCGAGCACGAGAGCCTGACCCTTCGGCCCGGTTCGGTCGATCCAGCGCACCGTCGGCGGGCCGCCGGCGGCGGGCCGGAGGGTCCGATTGAACGAATCGCTCGCCGCCTCGAGCCGCCGGACGGCACCGCGCAACTCGCCCAAGAGTTGGGTGCGCCGCTCGTTCATCTCCCCTTGGCCCATTCGGTCGGCGATCGTCTCCACGTCGTCGCGCATGCGCCGGAACGCACCCAGCGCCCCGTCGAGTTCCGCCTGCAGGCCGGCGCGCCAGATCGGCGCCGTCGCGAAGTCGGCATCGAACCGGAACGGGGATCCCCGCTCTTCGAGAAAGGCATGCAACCGGAGAAAGAGCGCTTCGGTGAACCGGCGCGCGTCGGCCAGCGCAGGCACCAGCCGCTGCTGCAGGAGGTCGAGGCTGGCGCGGCTCAAGAGGTCGAGCTGGCTCATGAGCTCGCGGCCGAGGGTCGGGAGGAGCCCCTTCCCGTTCCGCTCGAATCGGCCGAGCAGCCGGCGGACCCCTCGGGTGGTCACCTGGGCGCCGAGGTGGCCGGCGGCCACATCCTCGAGATGGTGCGCCTCGTCGAGGATCAGGCGCTGATACGGCGGCAAGACGGCGGCTTCGTCCCAGTTTTCCTGAGCCGACCGCACCGCCAGATCCGCCGCCAACAGATGGTGGTTGGCCACGACGACGTCGGCCTCCGCCGCCGCGCGCTTGGCGCGGAAGAGGAAGCAGCGCTCGAAATGGGGGCAGCGAAGCCGCGGGCAGAGGTCGGGTTCCGCCGCCACCTCGTCCCAGACCTCGCCGCTCGGCGCGACGGCGAGGTCGCCCAGCGTCCCGTCCGCGGTGCGCGAGGCCCATTCGGAGAGCCCGAGCAGCTCGTCCAGCTTGTCCGGCTCGAGGAGGGAATGCTGGCCCGCAACGGCGTTATGCAGACGCGCCAGGCAGAGGTAGTTTCGCCACCCCTTGAGCAACGCGAAGGTCGGGGTGTGCCCGTCGTCGGCCAGGGCATCGCGAAGCAGCGGCAGATCCTTCCCGACCAGCTGCTCCTGCAGGTTGATCGTATTGGTCGACACCACCGTCCGCTCGCCGTTGGCCTTGGCCCACGCCAAGGCCGGCACGAGATAGGCAAACGACTTGCCGATGCCGGTGCCGGCCTCCAGGAGCACCACCCCGCCGTCGTTGTAGGCATCGGCCACATGGGCAGCCATGTCGCGCTGGCCCTGGCGGTCCTCGAACGCGCCGAGCCGCGCGGCGATCGGCCCATGCTCGCCCAGGGTCTCGACCATATCGAACGGATCGATGCGGACGACGGCCTTTTTCCGGGGAACTTCGACGACCACGTAGAGCTCGGTGGCGTCGTTGTTGACGATCGCGAAGCCGATCCCGCCGTCGTGGAGCCGGGCCGCTATGGAGAGGTCGGGTGGGGAGGGTTCGAGGTGTCCGCTCGGATGGTTATGCACGACCATCTCGCCCCGTTCGGCCACCCCGGGCAGGGCGAGTACCTCTTCCGCGGTACCGCGGGCCACCGGCCGCGCCGCGATGAGGATCCCCCCGGCGTCAACGGAGCAGACAAAGCAGACTTCCCGGCCACCCGCCGCCCGGATTTCATCGGCAATGCGCTCGCGCGCCGCCGGTGCCACTCGCGAAGGGGTCACTCAGATCACGCTCAGCCCGGTGGCTCTCACGTCTTGAGTTCCTTTTTCTTGGCGGCCGGGAACAGCACGTTGTTCAAGATGAGGCGGTAGCCCGGGGAGTGGGGGTGCACCGAGAGGTCGGTCGGCGCATCGCCAACCTGGTGCTGGGGATCTTCGGGGTCGTGCCCTCCGAGAAAGGTCCACGTGCCCTGCCCCCGCTCGCCGTGGATGTACTTGGCCCACGAAGCGCCCGGCTCGTCGGCCAGCACGGTGACCCCCGGTTTGAGCGAGTCCTTGCGGAACGAGGTGGTGAGCCCGTAGAAGTCGGGTATCACCTGCCGGTGGTTCTGCACCAGCATCGTGGGAACCGGGTCGATTTTGGCGCTGAAATTGAACAAGCTGAAGGCGCCGAGCGGCTGCCGGCGGTCGGGGGAGTTGACTTGGTGGCCGTCGATCTCCGAATAGACCGCCATCGAGGGGGAAAGCTCCAACCGAGCATCCTTGAAGGCCAGCGCGCGCTCCCAGTGCATTTTCTTGGCGGCGTCGGGATCCATCGGGGTGCCGTCGGCAAAGTTCGCGGCGATATCCACGCCGTCGCTTGCGAGCGCCAGGTCGAGGGTCTCCGTCGCCGTGCACATCGCAAAGAGGAATCCACCTCGCTCCACGAACGCCGCAATCGTCCGGGCTACCGCCTTCTTTTCCGCCGGCACATTGGCAAAGCCGAGCTGCCGTGCCATACGCTGGTTGCGGTCGACCATCTCCTGAAGCCACGGAGCGCCGGCGTAGGTCAGATAGAACTTCGAGTACTGGCCGGTAAAATCCTCGTGGTGCAGATGGAGCCAGTCGTAGGTCTTGAGCCGTTCGCCGAGCACCTCGGCATCCCAGACCTTGTCGAAGTTGATCCCGGCGTACTGAAGCGCCATGGTGACGGCATCGTCCCACGGCGCCGCGTTGGGCGGCGCGTATACGGCCACTTTCGGCGCCTTCTCCAGAGGAACGGCGTCCATGTTCCCCTGCGAGAGAGTCGCTTTGATTTCCGCTACCTGGCCCTCTCCCATCTGCTCGAAGACGACGCCCGCCACCGCGGCATCGCGCTGGGTGCCGGCATCGGCGGGGAGGAGAAACGACCCATTCCGGTAGTTGAGGAACCACTCCGCTTTGCCGCCCCGCTCCAGCACCCGGAAGGTGACGCCGTACGCCTTGAGATGGTCTCCCTGGGCGTCGTCCATCGGAACCAGGAGCCAGTCGGCCCGGCGGCGGGGCCGGGCGATGGCAGGGACGCCGCCGTGCGCCAGCGCCGCCGTTCCGGCCAGCGCGCCGAGAAAGTCGCGCCGCTTCATAGCGAGGAGGGGAGTGCGCCGCGCGCCATATCGAGCAGGCGCCGCGCCTGCGGCACCACCGCGCTGGTGGGCCACGTCACGAGGAGGTGCTCCAGCGAGGCGATCGCCTGCTCCCGCTTTCCGGCGCGGAACAGCAGGTCGGCCAGGGCAAACTCCGCCGCCGCCGAACTGGCCGGCACCGCGTGATCGACCACGAGCCGGTAAATCCGCTCGGCTTCGTTAGGCTGTCCGATCCCGGCCCGCACCCGGCCCGCCAGGAGCAGCAGTTCGGCGCCGCCATGATCGGGCGGCAGGGTCGGGGCCAGTTGCTCCAGCCCCGCCGCGGCCCGGGCGCTGTCTCGCCGTTCCAGCTGGTAGAGTGCCGCGCCGAGTCCGGGCAGGGAGTCTTCTTCGATGATCTGCAGCAGGCCGAGGAGGCCGATCCGTTCCGTCGCGGCGGCGCGCTCGCCGGTAAAGGGGCCCGCTTCCTTGAGCATCACGCGCGCCGCGGCCAGATCGCCGCGGTAGAGGGCGACCCTCCCGCGAATCGCCTGCGCGTCGACCGAGCTGTCCGCCACGAGCAGCGTATCGGCGCGCCCTAACCGGCCCATGCGCATCCAGCCCAGTGCCAACCGGAGCGCCAGCCGCTGGCGATCGTCGGCGCCGAGGAGCGGTGCCAGCTCTCGGAACCGCCGGTCCGCCTCCTCGATGCTCCCCTCGTCGACCAGCACACCCACGAGGGTCGACGTCGCCCCCGCGGCCATAGCCGGCGTGGCCAGGGGGTCGGCCGCGAGGGCGCCGAGCATCCGCCGCGCCTCGGCCTGATCGCCACCATCTGCGAATGCCTGCGCGGCGTCGAGCCGAAGCCTGGCGCGCTGAGGGCCGCTGGCACGGTCCGCCATAAGCTCGAGCACCGTGGCCCGTGCGATGGCCCCATCGCCCGAGCTCGGGCCGCGGAACTCATCCAGCATCTCCTGCAACGCTTCGCCGGCCTCGGTGCTTTGGGGAAGCGCCGCGGCCAGGCGTTTGACCCCCGCCAGCGGCTCACCCCAGCGGACCAGGAGGGAGGCCGCAAGGCGCTCGCCGATGAACTCCCGTCCCCGTCCAAGCTGCGCCAGGAGCGCCGCGCGGCCCGGCGGCGGGACCTGGCCGAGAATCGAGATGGCGGCGGTTCGATAGCCGGAAATCTTTCGGATAGCGAGGGTCCACTCGGTAGCGGCGGTCGCCCAGTCGCCGTCGGCCACGGCCAACTGGCCAAGCTCGGCGGCCATCGCGTCGGAACGGCCAAGCCGCTGCCGGCCGAGAAGGTAGGCGGTGCGCGCGCTGGTCCGATCCCGCGCCCCGTATGCGGCGATCCCCCATTCCTGGAACGGCATTTCACTGGTCGGCTCGAGGGCGGCCCACCGCTCGACCGCGGCCCGCGCGCTGTCGGGCTGCCGTGCCGCCGTCCACACGCGAATCGCCACGCCCAGCACTCCGGGAGAGGCTTCCCGCTGCAGCGCCACCTGGAGCGGGCCCGTCATTTCGGGTAGCCGGCCGATCGGGGTGAGGGCCCGCTCGAGTCCGACGAGCGCCGTTAGGTCTCCCGGTTGCGCGGCGAGTTGCTGGCGCCAGGCCGCGGCGGCGCCGGCAAAATCGCCGCGGCGCTCGAGGTCCAGGGCGCGGGTTGACGCGTCCTGCGCCACGGCCTCCGGCGCCAGGAGAAGCGCCAGCAGGCCGACCGCGGCGCGCCTCACGGGCTGCCGCCGGTCAGGCGCCTGAAATAATCGGTGACGAGCCGGCGCTCTTCGGGGGAGAGCCGCTGGAGCTGATCCCAGGTCGGGAGGCGGATCTGGCCGTCTCGTCCCGAGAGCTGGGCTCGCAGCCCCGGAGGCAGGCTGAGCTGTCCCGGCTTGGCGGTTTCGCTTTCTCGCTCCTTCTTCTCGTCCTCTTCCCGACCCTGGAGCGTCCGGCCGGCGTCGAGCATCCGCCGGAAGAGGCGCTCTTGGCGGGCCACCATCTCGCGGTCGAGCCGGCCCCGCTCCATGGCGCGGGCCAGGTCCTTTGCCTCGTCGCCCAGCGGCTTCGCGTCGGCCTGTCCCTGCGCGCGGAGCCGTTCCAGCTCCTGCGCCAGCGCCCGCTGGCGCGCCGCAAGCGCCTGGAGTTGTTGCTGCCCCGCCGATTGCCCCATCAGCGGCATCAGACCGTTCGCGTCCTGGCTGAGCTGCCCCTGTTGCTTGGCCAGTTGCGTCATCCGTTCCATCGCTTCGGCAAAGCCGGAGCCGCTGCCCGAGCCGGACACATCCTCCCGCGACCGGAGCAAGGCGTAGGCGGCCACGTTGAGCGCATCGACCGCCTCTCCAGCCCGCTCGGCCGGCTCCCGCGCGCCCCCCGACGCACTGGCGGCCGCCTCACGGGCTCGCTGCATCTGCTGCCGCGCCTCGGCCAGCGCCGCCAGAATCTGGGGCGAGACGAGCGCATTTTTTCCGGTGGCCTTGGCCACCTGGTCGAGGAGCTTCTGCACCCCCTCCTCGATCGTACCTTGCGTGGCGCGCGCCGCCGCCACACCGCTCGCCCGGCGGAACTGCTCCGCCACGGCAAGCTGACGATCGGCCAGCCGAGTCGTTTCGAGCAGCGCGCGATCGAGTTCGGCGACGACTTCTTCGCGCCACTCCTGCTGTTGCCCCTGGCGCTCTTCCTTCACTTGCTGCTCGACCTGATTCATCTTGCCCGCGGCTCGTTGTCCCGCCTGCTGGGCCTGATTCTGCTGGCGCCGCTCCGCCGCCCGTTGCGCCTGCCGCATTTCATTGGCGGCGTCTCGGGCCTGTTCCGCCGCCTGTTGCATTGCCTCCTTGCGCTTCTCGGCATTCAGCTGCTCGGCGGCCCGTTCGAGCCCAGCCGCCACCGAATCGGCCCGCTTGGAGAGGGCCCGCTCTTCCTGCGCCGCCCGAGCACTATCGGCCGATGCGAGCCGCTCGTTCCATTCTTTCTGCTCCTCGGCCAGCTCCTTCGCTTCCTGCTGCAACGCGGACAGCTCTCCCTCGAGCGCCGCGCGCTTGAAGAGCTCCCGGCTCCGCTCCAGTGCCTCACGCAGCTTCTGCTGCGACTCGGCCATCTTGCGCACCGCGTCCTGGGTGCGTTCGCGATTGAGCGACTTGAGCGCCTCCTGCAGTTCTTGCAGCTGGCGGCGGAGTTCCGGCGAGAGCGCCTGGTCGAGTTGCTCCTGCACCTCCCGCAGTTGCCGCTGAAAGGCCGAATCGTTGATCCCCGCCCGTTCGGCGGCCTGCGCCATTTCGTCCAGCGATTTACGCACCTCTTCCGCCTGCGCCAGCAGCTGTTCCTGGCGCGCGGCCGCCGCCTCCGCTTTTTTCGCGGCGTCGAAGCCGAGCGTGCTATCCGCACCTCGTTGCTCGGCGCGGCCGAGATCTTCGGTTTGCCGCTGCGCATCCTTCGCGTCGGCCACCAGCGAGTCGAGCTGCCGCTGAATCTGCGCCGCGCGGTCCCGCTCTTCGGCCCGGAGTTCCGGCTTCGTGGGCACCGTGATGACGAGTTCCCGCGAGCGGCCCGCCTGCCGTCCCGGCGATACGTCCCGGGCCCGCGCCACGATCCGAAGGGTGTCGCCGGCAACGAGCTGAAGCGCCGCGGCGTCGACCGCACCCGGCAGGATGGCGCGATCGGGATGCCGTCCGGGGAGCGGCAGTGCCTCGTCCGGAAGCGAACGCACCGTCCCGTTGCGGGTCAGCCGCCGTTCGAGAATGACGTCGAAGAGGCCGTAGTCGTCCCGGGCGTCGATGACCAGCGGGAGGGCCCCGGAGGCCGGCGCCGTCGTATCGCCGCCGGGAACCGGAATCTCGACGGTAGGCGCTTCGTCGGGAATCACCCTCACGGGCACCACGATGTCGTCCCCCGCGAGCGGCGACCCGTCGGCCGATTCCAGCACCAGCCGGAAGCTGCCCGACGTGGCGGGCGTGAGGCTGCCGCTGAACCGGGTGCCGTCGATGTCGAGCCGCGAGCTCAGTGCCTCACGCTCCCAGGCCGCGGAAGCGAGCGCGACGGTCGCCTCCCCGCGCGCGTCGAGGCGGCTCCCGGCGGGCAGGAGGAGTGTGTCGCCGCCGACCGGGGCCGGTTCGTCTTCCAAGCCGAGATAGGCGGGATACCGGATGGTGAGACTGAGCCCCGCCAGGAACGCCGTCCGGCGGCCGGCGTTCCTGGCGGGGCTCAGTC
>JABFSM010000020.1 GCA_013140635.1 Gemmatimonadales bacterium | reverse complement strand
CAGGCTGTCGGCTTGCCGGGCCCACAGAGCCCCCGGCAGGAGCAGGAGGGCCGTGAGCATGCTGCGCGCGGTCATCGGGACGCCTCCAGCGGGTGCTCCGATACATGGCCGGCCGGCGCCGCGCGCCGCCCGCGGATGCGCTCGAACACCACGAAGACCGCCGGCACCAGATAGAGCGTGAGCAGGGTCGAGACGATGAGCCCGCCGATGATCGCGTACCCGAGGGGCCGCCGGCTTCCGGCGCCGGCGCCTAACCCGAGCGCGATCGGGAGGGCGCCGAAGATCGAGGCCACCGAGGTCATGAGAATCGGCCGCAAGCGGATCCGCCCCGCCTCCCGCATGGCTGCGAGGGCATCCATCCCCTGGGCGTGGAGATCGTTGGCGTAGGTTACGAGGAGGATCGAGTTCTTCGATACCAGGCCGATGAGGAGGATCATTCCGACCTGGCTGTAGATGTTGAGCGTCGAGCCGGCCAGCCAGAGGGCGCCGAGCGCGCCGGTTACCGCCAGCGGCACCGCCAAGAGCACCGTGAACGGGTGCAGGAGCGACTCGAACTGCGCCGCGAGCACCATGAAGACGAAGATGAGCGCCAGCGCAAAGGCAAAGTAGAGCGCTCCGCCGCTCTCCAGGAACTCGCGCGATTCCCCCGCCAAGTCGACGGCGCTGCCGGGCGGAAGGACCGCGGTGGCGGCGGCGGTGAGCGAGTCGAGCGCCTGGCCCAGGGTAAAGCCCGGCGCCAAGCTGGCGGAGAGGGTGAAGGCGCGAACCCGGTCGTGGTGGTTGAGCTGCCGCGGCCCGATCCGTTCCTCGGTGCGGGTCACCGCGTCGAGGGGCACCAGCTTGCCGTCGCGCCCCCGCACGTCGAGGCCGCTGATGTCGGACGGCGTGGCGCGCTGCCCCGGGTCGAGCCGGAGGATCACGTCGTAGAGCTTGTTGTCCGAGGTAAAGCGCGACACGTCGCGGCCGCCTAGCAGCGTTTGCAGCGTCGTGGCGATGTCGCGGGCGGGCACGCCCAGGTCTTCCGCCCGGTCGCGGTCCAGCGTCACCACCAGTTCCGGCTTGGTCACCCGGAGGTCGGTGTCGACGTTGAGCAGGCCGGGAATCGTCGCGGCGCGGGCGGTGAGGGCGTCCATTCCCTTCACCAATTGCTCGAAGTCCCGGTGCTTGACCACGAACTGTACCGGCGCCCCGAAGCCGCCGAAGGCCGGCGGATTGGTGGCGAAGGCGAAGACCCCCGGCACCCCGAAGAAGAACTGCGGCTGCATTTCGGAGATGACGTCCTGGGCGGAGCGGTTCCGTTTATCGAGGTCCTCGAGCACCACACCCAGGATCCCCGAGCTCGGCGGACCCCCGAAGCCCACCACCCCGAAGGTGGAGCGCACGTCGGCGGTCTTGTGGGCGATCGCCTCCAACTGCTTGAGGTACTCGTCGGTGTACGCCACCGTGGAGCCCTCGGGGGCGACCACGAAGGTGAAGAAGAAGCCGCGGTCTTCCGGCGGCACGAACTCCCGTTCGAGCGCCGAGA
This sequence comes from Gemmatimonadales bacterium, assembly GCA_013140635.1. GTDB lineage: Bacteria > Gemmatimonadota > Gemmatimonadetes > Gemmatimonadales > GWC2-71-9 > JABFSM01. Next base: position 3,539 of record JABFSM010000020.1, on the reverse strand, counting down.
AGAGCACGGCGGCCAGGGCGGTGAGGGCGGCCCCCCCCGCGATCACCACGAAGGGGCGCTTGAGCGCGCTGGACAGGGTGGCGCCGTACTGCGCGGTGACGCCGTCGAGGGCCGCCCCGACGACCCGGTGAAAGGCGTTTTCCCGATGCGAGACGCGGAGGATCTTGGCGCAGAGCATCGGCGTCAGCGTGAGCGCCACGATGCCCGACACCAGCACCGACCCGCCGACCGCCACGCCGAACTCGTTGAAGAGCCGCCCCGTGGCGCCGGTCAGGAAGAGGAGGGGCGAGAAGACCGCGATCAGCGCGATCGTCGTGGCGATGACGGCGGTGGTGATTTCCCGGGTGCCGTCGATGGCCGCCGTCATCGGGTCCTTGTGCAACTCTTCCTGGTGCCGATAGGCGTTCTCGAGCACGATGATCGCGTCGTCGACCACGATGCCGATGGCCAAGATCAGGCCGAGGAGGGTCAGCGAGTTGATCGAATAGCCGAGCGCCGAGAGGAGCGCGAAGGTGGCGACGATCGAGACCGGAATCGCGAGCGCCGGGATGACGGTGGCCCGGAGCGAGCGGAGGAAGATGAAGATGATGGCGATCACCAGGATCGCGGTGATGACGAGGGTCTCCTCCGCCTCTTTGATGGAGCGCTGGACGAAGACGGAGCCGTCGAACGCCATGGCCAGCTCGATGCCGGGGGGCAGGCCGCGCTGCACCTCCGGCAACTGGGCATGCACCGCCTCGGCCACCTCGACCACGTTGGCCTTCGACTGCCGCACCACGCCGATGAAAATGGCGGGGGTTTGGGAGTAGCGGGTAACGGAGCGCTCGTCCTCGGGGCCCGGCTCGACCCGGGCCACGTCGCCCAGCTTGACGAGCTTCCCGTCTTTGTTGGATACCGTTATGCCCGCGAACTCGTCCGGGGTGCGCATCTCGCCCAGGTAGCGGACCGAGAACTCCCGCCGGTCGGACTCGATCCGGCCGGCGGGCACCTCCACGCTCCGGGTGCGGATCGCCTGCTCCACGTCTTGCGAGGTCAGGCCCCGCGCCGCCAACTCGGCGGGGGAGAGCCAGACCCGCATCGCGAAACGGCGTTCCCCGAAGATCGGCGCGCCGGAGACCCCGGGGATCGTCTGCAGCCGGGGCTTGATCTGCCGGTCGGCGATGTCCGAAAGCTCCATGAGCCCGTAGCTCTTGGAGGTGAGGGCCAGGAACATGATCGGGAAGGCATCCGCCTCTTCCTTGGCCACCACCGGCTCCTCCACGTCCTCGGGAAGGAGGCCGCGGACCCGGGAGACCTTGTCGCGCACGTCCTGGGCGGCGCTCTCGATTTCCCGGTCGAGGGTGAACTCGAGGGTGATGGTGCTGACCTGCTCCTGGCTGGAGCTGGTCATGGTGCGGACCCCTTCGACGCTCGAGAGCTCCTCTTCGAGCACGTCGGTTACCGACGATTCGACCACCTGCGGGCTGGCCCCCGGTAGGATGACCGTCACGGTGACGATGGGGGCGTCGGCATCGGGGAATTCCCGCACCGGTAGGCGGGTGTAGCCGATGACGCCGACCAGGACGAGCCCCAAGCTCACCATGCTGGAGAGCACGGGGCGGCGGATGAAGGTTTCGGCGAAGTGCATTGCCCTGGCTCCTTACGACCGCTTCATGAACGGGATGGGTCGCCGAAGATAACCCGAAGGGGGGCGACGGACAACCTGCTGACCATACTGTTACCGATTGGGCGCACGATGCGGCGGCCGGAGGGTAGTCGCTTGCGGGAGGGGCGGAATCGACGGGACTTACTGCTTGGTGAGCACCAAGGTATACGATGCCGTCAGGAGCACCTGATCGGTCACGCTCAAAGAGGTGCCGTTGTGGGTCCAGGTCAAATCTCTGACGAAGGTCTCTTCGGTTTGCTGGAACCGGACCCCCCCGCTCAAGATCGCCGCGCTGCCGGCCATGCTGGCGCTGAAGTCACCGGCGCCGGTCAGGGCGGCCGGCACCGTCAGCAATCCGGTCGTGCCGTTGGTGACCGAGATGGTAATCGAGAGGGTTCCCCCGGCCGCCAATACGTCTATCTCCCCCTGCCCGGTTGGGGTCACGCGAAAGACCGTGGCGGTGTACCTCCCGGCCAATGGACTCGACGGGGCGGTGTGGTCGCTTCCGCAGGCGGCGAGGAGGAGGAGACTGGCTGCGAACGGTCTCAGGGTAGGCATGGCAACGGTAGTCCGCAGAGGAGGGAAGGGACTCGCCAACGGGTGAACAATACAGGAATCGTGGCGAATTGGACTATCGCCGATGGCGCTCCAAATAGATGAGGTCGTCGGCGGGGTCTAGGCGGGCAAGATAGACGGTGCCGATGCCGAAGCCGACGACGGTCGAGTTGGCACCGAGCGTTGCCGTGCCTAGCGGTCTGCCCTGGGAATCGAAGATGTCGTATCGTCGCGTGCGGTCGGCGGCGGCGTAGCTTCGGCCGACCCAGATCTCGCCGTTGGGCGCGGCGCGGACGCTTGCGGCGATGAACGGCGGCATCGCCTTCGGGAAATCCTGGTCGAGGAACTGCGGGCCCTGGCCCGGTGGGCCGCTCCCACCGTCGCGCCGGATGGCACTGGTCCGGTTGGAAGTTCCTCTGCGGAACTCCTCTCGGTCGGCCGCAGCAATCGGAATCGGCGTGTACGGAATCGGCGCCCGCGTGCGGGCGGTGTTGTCTTGGTCCGGCACCTGAATGCGGAAAGGATCGTGAAGGATCACGGCAATGCCGCCGGCGGGCAGCGCCGTCCACGTGTCAAGGTGGGGAAAGGGCGTGACGGTTCGCGCCATCGAGCTCTTTCCCTCCGGCCGGTCGAATATCACTCGGCCGCCGTTCCAGACCCGGGTGAGCGTCTCACTGCGATCGGTTTCCGGAGTCCAGCGCACCACCGCCACCGAATCGATGAACCTACCGGTTTGAGCGTCAAAGCCGTTCCCCTCGAAGTAGATCCGGCCGGCGCGGTCGGTTCCGCGCGCCGTAAGGAGTCCGCCGGGAACCCCGCTGGTCGGAAGGGGGCGTGAGGAGACGATCTTCCCGTCGGGTGCCAGGATGTGAATGCGCCGGAGCGTCGCGTCGACGATCCAGGTTGTGTCCGCGAGGCCGGCAAGGGGCGCCATGGGGAAGCGATACTCCCCCGGGCCATCTCCTTGCCGGCCGATTTGGCTCCGCGCCTTGGCGGCGAAGTTGACCAAAAAGACCCCCCGTTCAAGCTGGTCGGTCACGACCGCGAGGTTTCCGGGCAACTCCCGGATCCCGGCCACCTGGCTGAACCCCTCGCCGATCACCGCGTCCGGCCTACCGGTGAAGTCGAGCCGAAGCTGCGCCGACGCGAGGTGCGGCAAGGAAAGGGCTAGAGCGGCGGGTAGATATAGGACTTTCATGGGGTTGGGCTCCTCCGTGCTCAAATGGTAACGCGGGTGGCTTGGTTCGAGGAGGGTTGGGGACAAGGAAGTGTCCGGATGTGGGCTCGGCCGTGTTGGAGCGAACTGCCTCTGGGCAACGCGGCTTTCACCGCGCTCCTT
>JABFSM010000039.1 GCA_013140635.1 Gemmatimonadales bacterium | reverse complement strand
TTCGTGGCCCTTCCCGCCCCCGCGACTTCCCTTCCGCCTTAATCTTTGTGGCCGCCGACTGCCGCGTAAAGCCGCCAGGACCGTGGAAGGACCTTCCGGGACCTTCGTGGTCGCTCCCCTGTCCCGCGACCCGGACACCGCTGTCCTCGCGAAGAGGACACTCTCCCGCGCAAAGCCGCCGGGAGCGCCGCGCCGCCAACCGCCGGCATCGCCCCGTTATCCCACCGCTACAGCCTGCCAACAACTTAGCGCCATTGCCTGACGCCCGCGTGGCGCCTCCCGCCCGCTCTCCATTCATCACGGTCTCGTAACGGCGCGGCGCGGCCCCCAACACCGCCGCCGGAACGGTCCCCAAGGAGGGGCCAGATATGAGAAGCACCGTTGGTCGGTAGTTGGAGATGGCCGCGACGGTCTGGACCTTCAGCCAGGCTCATCCTTCCACCGAACCGGGCCATACCGTCATGCTCGGCCGGCTGGAGGAGCACCTCACCCGCGCGGAGGCGATCGCGGCACGGGAACATGAAGGACGGGTCTCGGCGAAGGTTGCGCGCAGCCGCCGAGCGGAGCTCAGGAGAGTGGTCCACTTCCAGCTCCTCCGCTATCTCGTTGCCATCGGCGAGATCGCGGCCAAGACCCAGACCGACCTGGAGCAGCTCACCCTCGCTTTGTTTCAGGCGTGTTAGTCCTCGACGCACTGCTTGCGCGCGAGAGGGCTGGAAGGCAAGCATTTGTGCGCACGCCGTGATCGGTAGTCTTGAGTTCGCGTCAGCCGCCTCACTGTCCCACGTCTCAAGGTCACACGCGTATGTCACGGACATCGGCCGAAGGGCGCGAGGCGGACGTTTCGGCGGCCCGCGCTGTACTGGCTCGCCGCGACCCTCACCGGTACACCCGAGGCCGTTCGCGGCGGACTCTGGGGTGTGCTCCGCAGCTACTCTCCGACTCTCGCCGCCTTCGCCGCCGTGCTGCTGGCGGGTGGCGGACTCGCTAGCGCGCTGGGCGACCGGCTGCGGCGCTGGCCGACGTGGCGCCGGGACAGCGCAGTCATCGTCGGGGCGACAGTTCTCGTCTCGGTTATCTCGGTGGGCGCCGGTGCCATCGCGATCGGTGAGTGGCCTGCAACGAAGGTGTCGAGTATCGGCCGCCTTGTGCTTGGCCCACTGCTCATCGCGGTACTTGATGGCCCGCTGGGAGAAGAGATCGGCTGGAGAGGTCTGCTTCTTCCGCTCCTGCTGCAACGCTGCACGGCTATTCGGGCGAGCCTCCTCGTGGGTGTCGTGTGGTTCGCCTGGCACCTCCCGCTCTACGCCGTGGACGGGCGCACGCTGGATGCGGCCTTCCTGTTGCCGTATCTCATCGCGGTGCTCGCCTATTCGCTGATCTTCACTTGGCTCGTGCGGCGAGCGGGGGGGAGTATCTGGGTTGCCGTGGCGGCTCACACGGCCATCAACTACTCCCAGTTTGCATTGAGCACCCTGTTCCCGTCACTCGGGGCGACGCAGGCCGACCGCTGGGCGTTCATCGTCGCGATGGTTGTGCTCGGGTCGGGTGCTGCGTTCGCCTTGCGCGGTGGGACTGACGGCGCGTTGAGCCTCCCCCAAGACAATGGACGGTGAGTTAGGCCGGAGGCACGTTCTTACTCCGGAGGGGGGCCGTGAAACAGACGCGGCGGCGGATCGCGGTGCATGGCCACACCCTCCTCTGGCACGACCAGCAACCCCGTTGGATTACCGGGGGACAATGGACCCGCGCCACCCTGCTCGCGGCGCTCAAGAATCACCACCTGGGGCTTTACCGACAGGCACTCCTGGATTCCCGCCTTCTTTGCGGGGTCCGGGCGGGCGCTGCCGCTGGACCTCAACTCCCAACCGAAGTCGGTGATGAATTCGTTACAGAGGTCTCCTTAATTGCTCTAGATCGCCCGGCCCCACTTGATGCTGCGAGGTGCCCGATGAAACAGCTTTCGATTCTAGTGCTGGCTTCCCTCCTGGTATCGGTGCCTGGGGCGGCGCAGGATGTCGCCGGTTCCGGCGTCTGGAGGAACTACGACTTCGTCCCGGGCAAGACGGTGTGGAAGGCGACCGACTTCAGCGCGGAGCCGGTCGGGCGGTTCCCGGGCCGGCAACTCGAGTTCGTGAGCGGCAACATGCAGATCGTCATGGTGGACAGCGTCCGGCTTCTCGAGGCGGTCGACCGGAGCATCTTCCGGTTGGTGCTTCCGAGCGTGCTTCCCGAGTCGTTCACCCTCGAGTTCGATCTCAAGAACCCCACCCCCAACATCGGCGTGCGGGTCTTCATCGGCCCACGAGCGAAGACCACGAAAGAGCTGGACTACCTCGATCTGGCGGCGCGTCCCGGGATCTACCGGAACGGCGCCGCTATTTCGGCCACTCGCCATGAACTCGCCAAGACGATGACCCCGATGAAACTCCAGGTGGACGGCGAGTACGCGATCCTCTACGCCGGCTCCACCCGGGTCTCGCAGGCACCGATCGCGAAGTTCCCCCGCTCGAACACCATCGAATTCCACCTCGACGCCAATCCCCGGTTTCCCCTCTACATCACGAACCTCGTCGTGGCCGTGGGCCTAGACAAGCTTTACGAGGCGTTGGTCAAGGACGGCGAGTTCACCACTCGGGGGATCGTCTTCGACAGCAACAGCGACCGGCTCCGCCCCGAGTCCACGCCGGTGCTCGAGGAGCTGCTCACCGCGTTGCGCGACCACCCCGATCTCCGGGTGGCGATCGAGGGCCATACCGATGGGCAGGGCGAGACCGGGTACAACCAGGCGCTGTCGGAGCGGCGCGCCGCCGCAGTCGTCCGGTATCTGGCGGAGGCGGGTATCGCCGCCGCCAGGCTTTCCGCCATCGGCAAAGGCGAATCGGCGCCGGCCGGAGATAACGCGACCGCCGAGGGACGGCAACAGAACCGGCGGGTGATCGTGCGGAAGGTACCGTAATGCAGACGGTGATGGCCGTTCTCGTTCTGGCGCGGGGTCGACCTTATCTCCGGTCGTCGGCAATCCACCGCTCGATCTTCGCCCTGAGGAGTGCGAGCGGCACGGTGCCATCTTCCAGCACCCGATCGTGAAAGGCGCGGATGTCGAACCGCTCGCCAAGCGATGCCCGCGCCTGTTCGCGCAGCCGCATGATCTCCGACCGGCCGATCATATATGAAGGGGCCTGGCCGGGCCAGGAGATGTACCGGTCGATCTCCCCTTCCGCAATGTCGCGCGAGAGCACGGTGTGGGAGAGCAGGTAGTCGAGCGCCTGCGGCCGGGTCCATCCCTTGGTGTGGACCCCGGCGTCGATCACCATGCGCGCGGCGCGGAACGCCTCGCTCGACAGCATCCCCATGCGGCCCAGGTCCGACGAGTAAAGCCCCATTTCATCGCCTAACCGCTCCGCGTAGAGCGCCCACCCCTCGCCGAACCCCGAGTTGAACGAGTAGCGGGAAAGGCGATGGAGATCGGTCCGTTCCTTGGCGATCGCGATCTGCAAATGGTGCCCGGGGATCGCTTCGTGAATGGAGATGTTCTCCACGTCGGCGCGGGAGCGCTCCGTGGGCTTCGACGGATTGATGAGGAAGGTGGCCGGGCGCGACCCGTCATCAGGCGCGCTTTGATACTGCCCAGGCGCCCCCGCCTTCTGGCGAAACTCGGGGTACGGCTGGATGACGACATCGGCGCGCGGCAGCCGCCCGAACCACTTCCCCATCGCGTCCTTGCCTCGGCCGATCACCGCCTGGGCGGTGTCGATGATCTCCTGCGGCGTGCCGAAGGTGAACCGGCGCTCGGTGCGGAGCCGGGGCAGCAGCGTGACGAGCGATTCCCCCTGGAAGCTCCGTGCGGCAATCACCCGCATTTCCCCTTCGATCCGCGCCATTTGCTGGAGCCCGATCTCGAACACCGAGTCGGGCGCCATGTCCACCGTGGCGAAGGAGCGCACGGTGGCGCGATAGCAGGCGAGGCCGTCGGGGTTGGCCGACACGCCGAGCGCCTCACGGGCCTTGGGGAGGTACTCGTTGGCGAGAAAGTCGCGGTAGCTTCGTATGGCGGGGTTGAGTTCCGTCTCGACCGCGCGGGCCATTGCTTCACGGAAGGTGGGCGTCGAGTCGCGCTGCGCCGGCGACATGAAGGGGGATTGCGGAACCGCTGTGGCGAGGATCCGGTCGAGCTGGCCGATGACGTTGGTGACGATCACCTTGGGCGAGCTGTAGCCCAGCCGGAGCCCTTCACGAAGGTTGGCGATTTCCTTGGCGAGATATCCGGGGAGCGCATGCACGCGGGCGAGGGCCAGGGTTCGCAACGTGTCAGAGCCGACCGGCTGGATGAGCGCCAGGTCGGTATACTCCGCCTGCCAGCCATTGACGTACGACGCGACGCCCCAGAGCTCGAACCGGCAGACCTGTGTGGCGCGGCGCCCCTCGAGCTGTTCCCTGAGGACGCCGTAGGTGACCCACCGCGGCGTGCCGGCGAGGGGGGACGGGTCGATCGCCAGCGCCCGTTGGTAGAGGGCGTCGAAGGTGGCCTGTGCCGCCGCCACCCCGGCGATGGAGTTATCGGTGATCCGTCCATGTTCGGCGTTGGCCAGTCCCTGTGCGGTGCCGGCCTCCGGGTTCACGGCGACGGTGGAATCGAAGAGGGCGTCGGCCAGGGAATCGACGCGGGCGGCGAGGGCGGCGGTGTCCTGGTCGGGTGAGGGCGCACAGGCGGATGATGCAAGGAGTACCGCAACGACGGCAAAATGGCGTGCCGAGCGATTCATGGGCGATGGGTCTCGGGAAGGGGTGGGGCTGGAGGAGCGAGCCACCTCCCAAGTATAAGGGGCCCCATTCTATCCTCCTCAAACTCAAGGGACATGGCCGGAGTGGGGTGACGGCCGAGCAACAGAGTCGTGGTGATCCCGCTCAACGGCGAAGGGCGGGTTAGACGGCACGCGGGTACGGACCGGGTACATAGGTAACAGAGCGGTCCAGGAACATGGGTGACACTCCTTCTAAACTGCTCGGCGACTCTCGCTTCAGTGAGGACCGCCGATGCCTTGGTTGGAGACTGCCCCTGTGGACGAGCGAATGCGTTTCATCCAGGACGCGCTGA
>JABFSM010000201.1 GCA_013140635.1 Gemmatimonadales bacterium | reverse complement strand
CCTCCCCGACACCGACGAGAATCTGACCCTTCGCGACCTGGACGAGCTCTTCGTCCTTCGCACGGCGGAGAAAGGCTCGGCCGCCGCCCGGCGCTGGTACTACGGACAATGTCTGAGCTTCGCGCTGCGCCTGGGGTGGGAGACGCTTCGCGCGCCGCTCGGCCGAAGCTCCTGGATCCGGGACATGCAGTACGCCGCCCGCGGATTCCGCCGGGCGCCGGGGTTCTCGATCGCCACCGTGCTCACCCTCGCCCTCGGAATCGGCGCCACGACGACGGTCTTCAGCCTGGCCTACCCGATCTGGCTCAAGCCACTGCCATACGGCGCGCCCGAGGAGCTGATTTCCTTCCGGGATGTCTACAAGGATCGGTCGGGCTGGGGCGTCTCGGTGCAGGAGATCGGGGATCTGCGCGAGCTCCGGTCGATCTCGGGGGCGGCGGTATACGGGTACTCCGCCGTCATCACCAAGGTGGACGAAGAGCCGGTCCGGCTGACCGGCTACTACGTGTCGGTGGATCTCTTCTCGGTCCTCGGCGTCCGGCCCGCCCTCGGCCGCTTCTTCACGGCGGAGGACGAGAGCGGCGAAGGCGGCCAGGTGATCGTGCTTAGCGACGAGCTCTGGCGCCGCCGCCTCCACGCCGATCCCCGCATCATCGGGACGACTCTCGAGTTCTACGGTCAAAGTCATACCGTCGTCGGGGTCGCGGCCCCGGACTTCCAGTTTCCCCAGGCGATAAAGAGCGATTTCTGGCGCCCGCTCAACCTGCGGGGCGAGCTCCCGTCCCGGAACCAGCGGTACTATCAGGCGGTGGGGCGCTTGAAGGCGGGGCGGACTCTTGCCGACCTCGAGGCCGAGCTGCCCACATTGTCGAAGCGGCTTGAAGGGGCCTACCCGGAAAGCAACCGAGACTGGAGCGTCACGGCGAGCTCGCTGGTCGAGAACACCGTCGGGGGCTATCGGACCGCGTTCAAGTTCCTCCTCGTCACGGTCGGGCTCCTCCTGCTGATCGCCTGCGCCAACATCGCGAGCCTCTTCCTGGCCCGGAACACCGCCCGACGGAACGAGCTGGCGGTTCGAGCGGCGTTAGGCGCCGGACGCGCCCGGCTCACTCGCCAGCTCTTCGCCGAGAGCCTTTTCCTCTCCCTGGCGGGCGGCGGCGCCGGCCTCCTCCTGGCGCGGTTCGGAACCGCGGCCGTGGCGCGGATGATGCCGGACGGTACGCCCCGGCTCGCTGAGGTGGCGATCAGCTGGCCGGTCGTTCTCTTCGCGTTCCTGATTTCGGTGCTCACCGGGGTGCTCTGCGCGCTGGCGCCCTCCTCGCGCCTTTCGACCATCACGCCCGGCGAGGCGATGCGGAGCGACAGCCGCACCGCGGCGGGCGGGATCCGGAATCGATTGCAGAACGGCTTGGTGATCGGCGAGGTGGCGGTCTCCCTCATGTTGCTGATCGGCGCCGGGCTCATGCTGAAGAGTTTCTTCGCGCTCGTGAACCGCGACCGCGGCTTCGAGCCGGAGCGGACGCTGACGCTCCATCTCCAGATGCCGTTCGAGAACTATGGCACGAACGACCTCCGCATCGCGGCATACCGGCGCATCTTCGAGCGGCTCGGCCAGCTCCCCGGCGTCGAGGCGGTCGGGGCGGTCACCGGCTTTCCCGGGAGCGGGTTCGGCGTGCTCGGCCTCGCGCCGATCGCCGCGGATCCGGCCAATCCCGGTCGCCGGGTGACTATGGTGTTCCACGCGAGCACGCCCGACTATTTCCGCGCCATGGGTGTGCCCATGGTGACCGGCCGAGGATTCACCGAGCAGGATCGGATCGGGATGCCGAACGTGATCGTCGTCAATCGCGCCGCGGCCGCCCAGCTTTGGCCCGGCGACAACCCGATCGGCAAGACGATCTCACTCCCGCCTGTCGCGGTTGCAGGTACGATAGAGCGGGAGGCTTCGTTCGAGGTCATCGGGGTGGTGGGCGACATGCGCCTGAACGCCGAGGCCTCGCCGGAGGCGTTCGTCGCCACCTACCAGGTGCCGCTGGTCTGGATGGACCTCCTCATCCGCACCGCGGCACCGGCGGCACAGATCGGGCCGGTGCGCCAGGCCCTCAAAGAGATCGACCGGGAATTCCTGATCGAGGATATCGCGCCGATCAAGGAGGTCATGGGAGACCTCGTCGCCCTTCCCAAGACGCAAAGCGTGCTCGGCGCCCTCTTCGGCACGCTGGCGGGGCTGCTGGCGGCGATCGGCCTTTACAGCCTCCTCTCCTACCTCGTCGGCCAGCGGCTCCGGGAGATCAGCATCCGCATGGCGCTCGGCGCCGGCCGCGGCGACGTCTTCCGGATCATCGTGGCCCGGGGAATGGCACTGACCCTGGTCGGCACCGCGATCGGATCGGCCGGCGCGTACGCCCTCATCCGGCTGATGCGGAGCCGAGTGTTCGGATTGAAAACGCTCGACCCGGCGGTCTTCGGCGGGGCGGTCGCCCTACTGCTCGGCGCCGCCTTCCTCGCCTGCTACCTGCCGGCACGGCGGGCCACCCAGGCGGATCCGGTCACGACACTCCGGTAGTCGTAACGCGGCGCCCGTCCCGGCGCTAACTTGGCCGGATGAGCCAACCTGTCTCCTACGCCCGCCGCCTCGGACTCTTCAGCGGCACCATGGCGGTCATCGGCGGTATCATCGGTTCCGGAATCTTTATCAACCCCGCGGTCGTGGCCGCACGCGTCGGGACCGCGCCGCTCACCCTTGCCGCCTGGATCGCGGGAGGAGTGGTGGCGCTCCTTGGCGCATTCATTTTCGGCGAGCTGGCGGCCCGGCTTCCCAAGGTCGGCGGCGGCTACGCCTACCTGCGTGAGGCGTTCGGGCCCCTCCCCGCCTTTCTCTACGCGTGGGCGCTGCTGTTGATGATCGCCACCGGAGCCATCGCCGCGGTGGCGGTCACCTTCGCGAACTACGCGGTGACCCTCTTCGGCCTCTCGCCGGACTCGGGAGTGCCGCTGGCCATGGGCGCCATCGTGGTCATTACGGCCATCAATTACATCGGCGTGCGGCCGGCGGCGTGGAACAACAACCTGTTCACCGTCCTGAAACTGGCGGCCCTGGTGGGGCTCATCATCGCCGGTCTCTTCCTGGCGGTGAAATCGCCGATCCTCGACATGGAGACGGTGGCGGCACCGACCGGGTTTGCCGGTATCGCGCTGGCGCTCGCGACCGCCTTCGTGCCGGTGCTCTTTGCCTATGGAGGGTGGCAGCAGACCAATTTCATTGCCGAGGAAATGGTCGACGCCGAACGGAACTTGCCTCGCGCGCTAGTGCTGGGCGTACTCGGCGTGATCGTCGTCTACCTGCTCGCCAATATTGCCTATCTGCGCGTGCTCGGCGTGGCAGGTCTCGCGGCAAGCCAGGCGCCTGCGGCGGATACGATGAACGCCGTAATGGGACCGCTCGGCGGCAAGCTGATCAGCGCCGGTATCGTGGCCTCCACCTTCGGCTGGCTGGTGCTCGTGATCATGGTCTCGCCTCGGGTCTACCAGGCGATGGCCGCCGACGGCCTCTTCTTCGAATCGTTCGCCAAACTACATCCGCGGTTCCGAACACCCACTACCGCGATCGTCTTCCAGGGGGTCTGGACCTGTGTCCTGCTCGCCACCAAGAAGTACGGACAACTGCTCGACTACGTGACCTTCGCGGATTGGATCTTCTTCGGCGCAACGGCGGCCACCCTAGTGGTCTTTCGGAAGCGGGACGCCGGCACTCGGGGAACCGGCTTCCGCCTTCCCGGCTATCCAGTGACCGTGGCCATCTTCGTGATCGCCGCGGCCTACGTCGTCGTCGGATCGATCGGCTCGAATCCGGGCAACGCCGCCATTGGGGCGCTCCTCCTGGGCCTCGGCGTACCGGTCTATTTCTATTGGGCGCGCCGGGCGGGGCAACGATGAGATTCGCTATTCGCTATTCGCTATTCGCTATTCGCTATTCGCTATTCGCTATTCGCCAAAACATACGGACGAGTAGCGAATAGCCAATAGCGACCTACTGTCTCTCCCTCACGCCGCCCCTGGAAGCGATTTTTTCCAGAATCGCCACCCCTGCGTCGCGAGAACAAGAAACACCGCGTATTGAACCATCGTCGGATACGACCCCTGCAAGAAGAAGAACGGCACCGCTATGCAGTTCAACGCCACCCAAACCCACCAGCACTCGTAGTATTTCCGCGCCATCATCCACTGGGCCAGCAAACTCACCGAGAAGAACATCCCGTCGATGAGGGGGGCCGGGTCCTGAGTGCGTTTGAGCACCCACCAGAGCAGGACCGTGCCTACCACGCTGATCGCCGCAAGCGCGCCGGCCAAGGGGAGGGGGGTTCGCGACACCTTGAGTTCCGTCTTGGCCTTTCCGCCGAACTTCCACTCGTACCAGCCATAGACGGCGATCAGCGCGAACAGCCCGTTTAGCGCCATCAGCGCGTAGAGCTTGAGCCCCAGAAAATAGACGATGTACATCACGTTGTTGACCAGCGACGTCGGCCAGCTCCAGACATTTTGCCGAGTGCTGAGGTAGACGCTGACGATTCCGAAAAGGGCGGCGGTGATTTCGAAGAGACTCACGAGTCCTCGAGAGGCATGAGACGGCGGGTTTCGGGCGGACGGAAGTCCGCCACGGCACGGAGCAACACTTCGGGGTCTCGGTCGACGATCAGCATCCCGCGCTGGGTCTCCCGCACAAACTTCTCCACCACGGCATCGTCCACCGTCTTGAGCAACGTCGTGTAATAGTCGGCGATGTTGAGGAGGCCGCACGGTTTTTCATTGAAACCGAGGCTGCCCCAGGTCCAGATGTCGAACAGTTCTTCCAGTGTGCCGAGCCCGCCGGGGAGGGCCAGGAAGCCGTCGGAGAGATCGGCGAGCGCCGCATCTCGTTCACTCACCGAAGGCACCAGCTGCAATTCGGTGAGCCCCGGGTGGGCCCCTTCCCGCTCGGCCGGCAAGTCGAGCACCACACCGATCACCTTCCCGCCCGCCGCGAGGGCCGCATCGACGACCATTCCGATCGATCCCGCCGAGCCACCGCTACACATCAGAGTGATCGAGTTGTCCGCCAG
>JABFSM010000306.1 GCA_013140635.1 Gemmatimonadales bacterium | reverse complement strand
GTGGGGAGTGGAAGACATATAGGACGGTCACGCCGATCTGGAAGGACCGGCTCGATCGTTTTGGGGGGACTCGACTGCTCTTGGCCCACGCACGGAGCGCCTTTCGCAACGAGGGAGTTCAGGTCGAGAACAACATGCCGTTCGTCGAGGAAGGGGCCGCGTTCGTCTTCAACGGCGAGCTTCGCGGAGTGCGGCTCCAGGCGGAGGGGCGGATCGGCGCCGAAAAGCTCTTTCGTGTCTTCCGCCGCATGGGTGGCGACGAGCGGACCGAGGCGCTCACACGGGCAATGGAGCTGGTCGTGCGGAGGACCAGCTACGTCAGGGCGATGAACTTCGTGCTGGCCACCGGGACGATCCTTCGAATCGGCACCCACTACAGCGAGAGCCCGGACTACTTCACGATGCATGTCAAGGAAGCCGGCGCACGTCAGGCAGTCTGCTCGGAAGGCTTTCCCGGTGAGAGCGGCTGGCGCGCGCTTCCCAACGGCACCGTTCTGGAGTGGTCATGATCGAGCCGGCCGATCTGCTCCTCGTGAAGATCGGCGGCGGCGCCGCGATCAACCTCGACGGGATTGCGGTGGACCTTGCGGCGCTACCTGGGCCGGTCGTCGTGGTTCACGGCGCCAACGCGTTGCGGGACCGCCTTGCGGCACAGCTTGGCATCGAAAAACGGGTGATCACTTCCGCCTCGGGCTATGACAGCGTCTTCTCCGACGACTCGGCGATCGATCTCCTGATGATGGCCTACGCCGGGCTCGCCAACAAGCGCATTGTCGAACGGGTGCAGCGTGCGGGGCGCAATGCGATCGGCCTTACCGGGCTCGATGGCCGCCTTGTGGTGGCGGCGCGGAATCAGGGGGTGCGGGTGCGCGAGGGAACGAAGACCCTCCTCCTCCGCGACCGGTCCGACAAGCCGGCCTCGGTGAACTCCTCTCTGCTCCGGCTCCTGCTCGACCGGGGCTACACCCCGGTCATTACGGTGCCATTGCTGGACGAAGCCGGCGTTGCGGTCAACGCCGAGAACGACGATGTAATGGCGGTATTGCAGGGGGTCGTGCGGGCCCGCTGTATCGTGCAGCTCATCGAGGCTCCGGGGCTACTGGCCGATCCGAACGATCCGGGCTCTCTGGTGACGCGGCTCTCGGTGCAAGAGCTGGAGCGCCACGAAGCGGGGGCCACCGGCCGGTTCAAGCGGAAGCTCCATGCGCTGCGGAAGCTCTTTGTCGATGGGGATCCGGTTGTGACGCTGGCGGATGGCCGAACCGAGCACCCTATTGCCGATGCCCTGGCGGGGAAGGGGACGGTCATTGGCTGAACGAACCCCGATCCTGCCCCTCTATCCGAACCGCGGGCTTTCTCTCGTCGGCGGTGAGGGGGCGTACCTCATTGCGCGCGATGGGAGCCGCTACCTCGACCTGATGTCGAACTATGGAGCGAGTCTCCTAGGCCAGGCGCATCCCGCCGTCACTGCGGCCCTCCGTGGACAGCTCGGCGGGCTGGTTACCCTCCACGGGAGCTTCGGAAACGACCTTCGGCTCCGCGCCTCGATGGCGCTCTTGCGGAGGCTGCCGCTGCCGAGCGCCGAGCTCTGCTGGCTCAATTCAGGAACCGAAGCGATCGAGGCGGCGCTCAAGTTCGCGATCCAGGCGAGCGGCCGGCGGCGCTTTATCGCCTGCACCGGCGGGTATCATGGAAAGACCCTCGGCGCACTGGCAGTGACGCACGCCGGCAAATACCGCGCGTTGTTCGATGGGCTTCTGCTACCGGTCGATCATGTCCCGTTCGGGGTGGCGGCGTCCGTCGAGGCCGCAATCACGACGGAGACGGCGGCGGTTATCGTCGAGCCGATTCAGGGAGAAGGGGGCGTACAGGTCCCGCCGGATGGGTATCTGGGCGAGCTCCGCGAGATATGCACCGCGCGCGACGTTCTGCTTATCGTCGATGAGATCCAGACCGGCTGCGGCCGCACCGGCACCTTTACTGTGTCGGAGCGGGAGGGTATCGAACCCGATATTCTCTGTCTGGGCAAGGGTCTGGCCGGAGGAGTTCCGATCGGCGTAGCGGCGGTCGGCGCGACGGTGGCCGAACGGGTTACCAGGGGCATTCACACCTCGACCTTCGGTGGGAACCCCCTGGCGGCCGCCGGGGTGCTGGCAACGCTCTCCATTCTCACCCCGGAACTTCTGGCGAGGGTGGAGCGGTTAGGGGCGGAATGGCGGGAGAGCCTCACGGCACTCGGCGTAGAGGTCCGCGGGCGAGGGCTGATGGTGGGCGTGGTGCTCCCCGGTCGGCAAGACCAGCTGCTCAAGGAGCTGCAACTGGAGCGAGTGCTGGCCATTCCAGCGGGCGAGGATGTGATTCGATTCCTTCCGCCTCTGATTGTGGGGGAGGCGGAGCTCGAAAGGGGAACGGAGGCGCTGCGAGCCTCACTCCGGAAGCGCGAGTGACGCCTGCCCGAAGACGTACTTCCACCCCGCCGGTGTCTTTACGTAGGTGTCGCTGAACCAGAGCTTCTTGTCGAACGGCTTCCCGTCCGCGACCCCCTTTTCCCAGAGCAACGCCGTGACGACCGCCGTATTGCCGTAGAGTCGAACCTTCTGCTCCAGTTCGTCCTGCTTCTCGTAGATCGTCGCCTTGGTGCGCGCCTGCTCCAAGAGATCCTGTTTGGTGAATGCCTTGCCACGCCCCGTCACGAGGATGAAATCGTCGGCCAGGATCGCGGCCATCCCCGCTGCATCGTTCGCCTTGACCGCGGCTTGATACTTCGTGTCGAGCGTGGCTACGATCGCCGCTTCGTCCGCCTGCATCCGCCGCTCCGGTAAGAGTGTCAGGCGGGAAGTCTATTGGCGAACTCTCGGAACGGCCACCGAAAAATGAACAGTGAATCTCACGGCTGTTGCCCAATGTTCCTGAGCCGCCCCTTCGCCTCTTCGTTTGCCGGGTCCAAGCGGACCGCCTCGCGGTATGCCTTGGCCGCCGCCAGGGTA
Source organism: Gemmatimonadales bacterium (assembly GCA_013140635.1). Lineage (GTDB taxonomy): Bacteria > Gemmatimonadota > Gemmatimonadetes > Gemmatimonadales > GWC2-71-9 > JABFSM01. The sequence continues at coordinate 18,529 of JABFSM010000306.1, read as the reverse complement.
TCCCCTTGCATCAGCTTGATATTGCCCCGGAAGACGTACATCCCGGACGATCTCGGAAAGAGGGTCTCGTTGAGGTCGAGCAAGGCAAAGGCCTCGGCAAATCGACTTGCGCGGCCCAACCGGAATGCCGCGATATTGAGGGAAGGTTCCTTGAAATTGTAGGTGTCGCCCCCGTAGTAGCGCTCCCGTAGCGCCTTATAGGCGCGGACGGCCGAGTCGGCGCCAGAAGCGCTCGCCACCTGCTCCATCAGCGCGGAGAGCGGTACGGGGCGGTTCAGTCCTCGATGACAGGTGCCGCAGGTAACCTGGAGTCCCGCCGAGTCGCTGGTCGGCATGGTGTCGAGCCGCCGGTTGATCTCCTGGACCATCTGCATCATTTGGCGCGCCACCAGTTTGGTACGCTTCTCGTCGCTCGCGAAGTCGAACTCTTCGAGCGGAAGTCCTTCCCGTCCGACATGGCAATATTGGCAGCGGGCGCCGAGGGCGCTGGTGTAGTTGCGCATGGTGCCGATCACCTGCGTGAGCGGCGTACCGCGCGGAATGACCTTCACGTTCACCAGCGAGTCGGGCGGGAACTTGCCCGCGGCCTGGGCGGCAAGCCCGGAGGCGGCCGAGCAGGCCAGCAGCAGCGTCAGGCGGAAGCGCATATGGTTTCCCTTGAGCGGGTCAGGGCGCTTTGGCTATGGAAGCGAGCCAGGCACGGGCGTTGGTATTGGCAGAATCGAGCGCGACCGCCTTGTCGAGGTGCATCCTGGCTTCGGCCCCACGTCCGAGACGAATGAGTGTCTCCCCAAAGCGAGCGTGAAAGCCGCTCCTGTCCTGTGGGCGCCATCGGCTCTCGGCAATGTCGGCAAAGAGTTCGAGAGTGCGCAAGGCTTCGCGGGCCTTGCCCGTCTGGACAAGGCGTCCGACCGCTACCTCGGTGTCGAATGGCGCCGGGAGGCGCAGGGTGTCCTTCTCCGCGGCGAGTTCGGCCTTCAGGCGGCGGCTCACCTCGTCGAATCGGCCGGAATCGGCCGCCGCGACCAGCGCCGGCTCGTAGTATGCCGCGCGCCGGAAGCCGAGACTCTTGTATCCCCAGATCCTTCCCGCCAGCTCCATTTCGATCGACACCGAATCGGAAATCGCCTGGTTCCAGAACCGCGGTCCCACGATGCCGAAGTCGCGCCGGTTGAGCGTCACTTTCCCCGCAAAGACCAGCCGCCGGTTGCCGAACGGATCGGCCGCTTCCGGCGTGACGAGTTCGAGGGGAAAGCGGACCGTGCGGGTACTGTCTTTGATCGTGAGCCGGCCTTCGACCTCGAACCGGGTTCCCGTCGCGGCCACGACGCGCCCGTCGAACGAGAGTGTCGGGACGCGAGCCGCTTCGAAGAAGTCACGGCTCTTGAGATGCCGGTCGCGATCTTCGGATTGGGTCGAGATCGAGGTGACGTTGGCGCTGAACCTCACGTATCCGGAGGTCGGTGCGGCTGGATCGTAGAGGAAGTCGGCTTGCCAAACGCCGAACGTTCCCCGGACCCGATTGAAGCCGACGAGCCGAGTGGTGAAGTCGAGGATCGAATGCTCCTGGTCCACCGTGTAGACCTCGGGCCGTCCCTTCTGCGCGAGAAGCGGGGCCGTCGAGAGGGCGAGGAGCGTGGCTGCGAGTAGACGTGTATGCATGCCACGAACCTATGGTGGGTGGCAGGAAGGTATGGTTCGCGTCGAGTAAGGCTCATGTCAGGAATCGGTGAAGGCCCGATCGCCGGGCATCTGCCTTGGATTACCTTTATCCCATGGCACGGCGCATCGGGTCGGTTATGGGGGTCATGCTCGGGATCGCCGGGCTCGCGGCGCTTCTGGCGGTGGAAACCGCGCGGACCGGCCGGCGCCACCACGACAGCGCCGAACGGGTGCTGATCGACTACGCCGCGCTGGGTGCCGAAGGGATCGCCAATCGCCTCCAGACCCTCCTCAACAGCCGGCTCTTTCCTATTCTGAGTGCGGTAGAGAATCCCCCACCGCCCACCCGCGCCGCCTTGCTCGCCGGGCTCGGCCCCTCGGCCGGCGCATTGGCCGGGAGAGTCTCTTGGGTCGGGTGGATCGGTGGCACCGGCCTGTTTCACGCCGTCCGCTTCGATACGGCGGCGGCCGTCGATGCTGATCTCGCGGACTCCATACGGGCCGTGACCACGCGCCTGCCTGACGGCGCATACTTCGGAACGCTGGTGAGCGCGGGACAACTGGTTACCTTCGCGCCATCCCGGAGCGCAGGAGAAGGCTCCGGCGCCTTCGCCATTCCGCTGGCCGAGATTGCCGCCCTCGTCGACCGGTTCCTCGACCGAGAACCGGTTCTTCCCCTTTCCTTGACCCGGGGCGCCGAACTCGGCGACAGGGTGGGCGTCACCGTCTCCCTCGGCGGTCGGCCATTCGCGAATCGCCCTTTCGCCGAGTCGAGCCGTTTCCGGGCCACTCATTCCCTCGGCCCGGTCTTCGGGGAGATGGCCGTCGAGGTCCGTCTGGCCGAAGCGCTTGCCCCGACTCTCGTCATCGGAGGGCTGCCGAAGTCGCGGGTTCCTTTTCTGGCGGGAGTGATGGCGCTGACTCTCGCCCTGGCGGCCGTGGCCCTCTTCCAGCTCCGGCAACGAGAACGCCTGGCCAAGCTTCGCGAGGACTTCGTTGCCGGCGCCTCTCACGAACTCCGCACGCCGCTCGCGCAGATTCGGCTCTTTGCGGAGACCCTTCGGCTGGAGCGGGTTCGCTCGGAAGATGAGCGGAGCCGGGCGGTCGCGGTCATTGAACGGGAGGCGCGGCGGCTGGAGCACTTGGTGGAGAATCTCCTGCATTTCTCCCGGGCGGAACGCGGGACGCTCCAGGTGGCGGCGGAGCCGGTGGATCTGGGCCCCCTGACGCGTGAGATCGTCACCGAATTCACCCCCCTCGCTTCCAAGGGCGGAGTGGGGATTCGGGTGGAGGGGCCTGAGTCGCTCGTGGCAAGAGCGGATCCGGGCGCTTGGCGCCAGATCGTCCTCAACCTCCTCGACAATGCCGTCAAGTACGGCGGAGGCGGCACCCAGGTGACGGTCGGGCTGGCGCGGGACGCGGAGGCGGCACGCCTAACTGTATCTGATGAGGGGCCCGGGGTGGCGGCCGACGAACGGACCCGGGTCTGGGAGCGGTTTTGGCGCGGCGACGCCTCGCGCGCCGCCGGCGTCACCGGCACCGGAATCGGGCTCGCGACGGTGCGCGATCTGGTCACGCTTCAGGGAGGCGAATGCTGGGTGGAAGGCGCCGAACCGAGGGGAGCGCGGTTCGTGGTTCGCTTGCCGGGGGGCGGATGACGATACTCATCGTCGAGGACGATGCCGACCTTGCCTTCGGTCTCCGCAACAATCTCGAGATCGAGGGATATCAGGTCGAGGTCGCCGCCGACGGGCCGTCGGGGCTCGCGGCGCTCGGCGATGGCCGGTTCGAGCTCGTCATCCTCGATCTCATGATGCCGGGCATCGACGGGCTTCGCCTCCTTCGCACGATGCGCGACCGCGGAGACCGGACGCCGGTGCTGATCCTCACGGCGCGGGGGCAGGAGGAGGACAAGGTGCGCGGGCTCAAGCTCGGCGCGGACGACTATGTCACCAAGCCGTTCGGTGTGCTCGAGCTGCTGGCGCGCATCGAAGCGCTGCTCCGCCGGGCACGCCCGGGCCGGCCGGTGGGCGCGCCGACGCGTTTTGGCGAGACCGAGGTCGACCCCGCCACCCGCCAGGTGAGGCGCGGAGGGATGCCCGTGGGCTTGAGCCCCAAGGAATTCGACCTCCTATGGGCTCTCCTGGAGGCGAACGGCGCGGTGCTGAGCCGGCCGGAGCTGATGCAGCAGGTCTGGGGGTACCAAGCAACGGTGCTCAGCCGGACGGTGGACACCCACATTGCGGAGCTTCGCCGAAAATTGGAGGAGGACCCGGCGGAGCCCCGGCACCTCCTGACGGTGCGGAAAGCGGGGTATCGGTTGGCGCGATATACTTGATGCGGTCGTTCCACTCCAGTTCAAGCCCCGCTCACGAGACCTCTATGACCCACCGAAGCCGGCTTCAGATCGCTATCACATTCATCCTTGGAATCGCCGCCACCGAGCTGTCCGCCCAGCGGCCGAAAGCGGCCGACCTGATTGCGCGCGCGGCACACGCCATGGGCGGCGCGGCGGCGCTCGACTCGCTTCGCAACAAGACGGTGGAGTTCAACACCGTGGTCTATGCCGTCGGCCAGGAGGAGACCCACCTTTCCCCGGCCCGCGCCACCTTCAGTTTCGGGCGGACGCTGACCGACTATGCCGGGGTCCGGCAGATGGGGACCACGGAATCGAGGGCGGTCACCGGCGCCACCGCCCGCCTGCGGAGGGTTACCCTCTCCACGATGAGCATGGTGGAGACCAATGGCGCCCTGCAAATGGATGGGCCAAACGTCTCGCTGGGGCTCGGGCGGGCCCAATCTCTCCAGATCGAGCAGATCGTGCGCGCGGCGGTTCACCATGGGAGCGGATGGCCGGTGCTGGCGCCGAGGACGCTGCGAGGCGAGCTCGCCGACGGGGTCCAGATGCTCCTCGGACCCGATACCGTCAGCGTCTGGTTCGATCGGACGAGCGCACTTCCGCTCGCGAGCGAAATCGTCACGGAGGATGGCGTCTTCGGTGATCGCCGCACCACCACCTGGTACACTCGCTGGCAAGACGCCGGTGGCGTCAAACTGCCGCGGCAGATCGACGTGGACTACAATGGACGGCCCCAGACGCACACGGTGCTGACGTCCGCGGCGGTCAACCAACCGATCGAGCAGGCCCAGTTCGCCATTCCGGACTCGATGGTGGCCCGCGCCCCGCGTCCGCCGGCCGCGCCTCCGGCATTGACCGTGACCCTTGTCAGCCTCTCGCCCGGTATCTGGCGGGCCGAGGGAGGGACCCACCACTCGCTGGTCGTGGAGCAGGGGACCGGGCTTCTCCTTGTCGAGGGACCGCAAAGCGCCGCGCGTACCGCCGCGGTGCTGGACACCCTCCGGAGCCGCTTTTCCGGCCGGCCCGTAACCGGCGTGGTGATGACGCACCACCACCACGACCATAGCGGCGGGATCAGGGCGTACCAGGCGCGGGGGATCCGGGTGATCGCCCACCACCGCAACGTCGATTTTGTGAAGGGGATCGCGGCGGCGCGCAAGACGAAGGCGCCTGACGCGCTCTCGCGCGGGAGGCCGGCGCCGCCGGCCGTCGGCGTTCGCGACTCCCTCGTCCTCGGCTCGGGGGCGGGGCGGGTAGTTCTCTATCCGATGGCGTCCGCCCATGTCGAAGGGTTGCTCGGCGTGTGGGTCCCTTCGGCGGGAGCGGTGTTTACGAGCGACGTGGTGAATCCGGCGGCGAATCAGCCGCTGCCGCGGCTGGGCAGCTCGGAACTGGTGGCGTTTGCGCGCGCGGTGGGCATCGCGCCGGCCAAGTATGTGGGTGGGCATGGGACGCTGGTCGACTGGCCGGCGCTGGAGGCGGCGGCGCGATAGATGTAGTCATTGCGAGCGCAGCGAGGCAATCTGAGAACCGTCATTGCGAGCGCAGCGAAGCAATCTTAGAGATTGCTTCGGGGCCTTCGGCCCCTCGCAATGACTTCTACGCTCGCAATGACTTCTGCGCTCGCAATGACGGCTGCTCTGGCAATGACAGCTGCGCCCGCGACGACCGCGCTTCCGGTATCTTGCGGTATGCCGATGGGCGCGATTCTCACCGGAACCAGTTGCCGGTTCCGTCTCTGGGCCCCGAATGCGTCCCGCGTTGCGGTCATCGGCTCGTTCAACCAATGGCGCGACGGCGAACACCCGCTCACTCGGGGGCCGGGGGGCATCTGGTCCATCACCCTCGACCAGATTCATGCCAATGATGAGTACCTCTACAGCATAGACAACCGCGGCGGCGACGAACACAATCCGGGACAGAAGGGCCTCTATCGGATTGACCCATGGGCGCGCGCCGCGCGGCACTCCAGTGGGAACGGCGTGATCGTCGATGTGGCGCAGGAGCTGATTGCCAGCGGACTTGCCGGCGATCCATTCCGAACGCCCAGCGGACCCGACTGGCTGATCTACCAGACGCACGTCGGTTCGTTCGTGGGCAACGGTGACGGCGTCGACACCGGCCCGACCGGTACCGGCACCTTCGCCCAGTTCGAGCAGAAACTTCCCTACATCCGCTCGTTGGGATTCAACGCGATCGCGCTGCTGCCGATCCACGAGAACCCCGGCGATGGCAACGAGGGCTACGCGCCCTCGCACCTCTTTGCCCCCGAATCGTCGTTCGGCTCTCCTTTGGAGCTCCGCCATCTCATCCGCGCATCCCACGATGCCGGGCTGGCCGTGCTCTTCGATGTGGTGTGGAATCACATGGCCGATATCGACAACCGCCTCTGGGAATTCGACGGGATGACTAAGGACGGCGGGATCTTCTTCGAGGGGGGCGAGCGCTCGCCATGGGGGCCGCGTCCGGCGTTCTGGAAGCGTGAGATCCGGGATTTCATCGTCGCCAATGCCCGGATGTGCTTCGAGGAGTACCATGTCGACGGGCTGCGCATCGACGCCGCCGACGAGATTGCGCGCGATGTTCTCCTCGACGTCGTTGCAAGCATCCGCGCCGAACCGCTCTGGCAGGACAAGTTGTTGATCGTCGAATGGACCGGCCATGACGCCGAACTCTGGCCCCAGCTGACCGAGGACCTGCAGGTCGATCGTGTCTGGGCGCTTGCCGACCCGGTGATCTTTCGTGAAGCGGTCGGCGCCAATATCCGCTCCAGCACGGCGCGCCGGGCAGAGCGCCTTGTCGAACTCATCCGGTTGCCCGGCGCGGCACTTCGCATTCGCTATCTGCTGGGCTCGCACGACAACGCCCACGACAATGAAGGGGGAGCGCGCGTCGGCTATCGTCATTTCGTTGAGTTGCTCGGCGGGCGCGACGACTGGCATGCGCGGGCGAAGGCTCGGATGGGGTGGGCCCTTAGCGTGTCGCTGCCCGGAACCCCGATGTGCTTCATGGGCGCCGAATGCTGTCAGCCAGGGTACTGGCACCCGCGTGCCGATGCGAATCTGATTCACAACGACCATCGTTTCGACTGGAAGCTGTGCGCCGATGACCTTGGCCGGGAGATGCATGCGTTGGTTACCGATGCCAACCGGCTCTGGTGGGATCACCCGGTTCTTCGGCAGCCGCCGATCGAGATCGTTCACGTCGATCTCGACAACGGCGTCGTTGCCTTTCGACGACCCGACCCTGAGGGGCGACCGATCCTTGTCGTCGTCAATCTCGGCGACGAGTCCTGGCCGGAAGAGAGCTATCGAGTGCAACTGCGCGATGATCGAGGCTCATGGCGAGTGGTGCTCGACACCCAGGCGGCCGCGTATGGTGGAGACGGGCTCCGGCATGCGGAGGAACTCACCGTAACGGAAGGCCGGCTCGGAGTGTCGCTACCGAGGTGGTCGGTGCTGTTGCTGGCGGGCGAGATTGCTTCGCTTCGCTCGCAATGACAGCGCCGGGGTTGCTTCGCTGCGCTCGCAATGACGATGGCGGTCGCAATGACCGAGTGTGCTACTGGTAGTGCAACGCCTCCATCGGATGCACACCCATAGCGCGCCGGGCGGGAATCGCGATCGCGAGCAGGCTGGTCGCCGCGAGCACCGCCGTCACCACGACATACATCACCGGGCTCTTCACGTTCACGTTGAACATCACGAGGGCGAGCCCCTTCGATAGGAAGAAGGCGAGCACCAGGCCGATCGAAAGGCCGATCGCCACCTGGCGTCCCCCTTGCGCGAGGAACATGGTCATAACGTCACGCGAGTTGGCGCCGAGCGCCATCCGCACCCCGACCTCCTGGGTTCGCCGGGAGACCGAGAAGCTCATGACGCCGTACACGCCGACGGTGGCCAGGAAGAGCGCCGCGCCGCCGAAGACCATGAACAGCGTGCCGAACACGCCATAGAACCATCCACTTTGCCGGAGCACCTCGACCAGCGTCCGAACGAAGTAGACCGGCTGATCTTTGTCGATGCTCTCCACCACCGCCTGCACCGGCTGGGTGAGGGCGAGCGGATCGCCCTGGCTCGCGACGGCGATGCTGAGGAAGCGGTAGTCGCCTTGCGCGATCGGCGTGAGAACCGCCGCGTGGAACTTCTGGTCGCTGTCGGTGCCATCGTACCAGACCTCGGGGATCACCCCCACGATCGTGAGCCACGGTTCCGTCGCTTCCGCTCCGCCGATGCGGATCCGCTTGCCGACCGGCGAAGCGGCGCCGAAATGGGCCTTGGCAAACCCGCGGGTTACCACCGCCACCGGCAGCGCGTCCTTGAGATCGCCGCTCTCGAGTAGGCGGCCCTCCGTGGCTCGCACTCCGAAGACGGCGAACCACGCCGGCGTCACCGCCACCCGCCGAGTGGAGGGATAGTCCCGCTCGTTCGCGTAGCTCTTTCCTTCGAGCGCCAGCTGCTGCTGCCACCCTTCAAGCCCCGGGAGGACCGTCATCAACGACACCCCGCGTTGGCCGGGGATCTGGGCCAATCGCTGCTCGAGTTCGGCCCAGAAGCGCATGCGGCTTGCCGAATCGGGATAGGTGGACTCGAAGAGCCCGACCCGGGCGGTAAAGACGTTCTCCGTTCGGACGCCGTAGTCGAATGTCGAAAGCTGGATCACGCTTTGGATCATGAAGCCGGCGCCGACGAGGAGGCCTCCCGAGAGGGCGAGCTCGGCGACCACCAGCCCACGGCTGAACTTGCCGAGCCGAAGGGACGACGACCCTCGGCTCTCGTCCTTGAGCACCGCGTTGATGCTGGTGCGGGTGGCCTGCAGGGCGGGGATGACCCCGCTCACCAGCGCCGCGAGCAGCGTGATCCCGGCGGAGACGGCGAGTACCGAGCCGTCGAGCCGGACGTCGATCCAAAACGGGGGGTCGGTGTCGCGGATGGCGTTCATGAAGAGGTTCGTGCCGGCCCAGGCGATCACGATGCCAAGCAGCGCGCCGATAGCCGAAAGGACGAACGACTCGCTGAGGAGCTGCGACACGATCCGCCACCGGTTGGCGCCGAGCGCGGTCCGGATCGCCACCTCTTTGGTGCGGGTGGCGGCCCTGGCCAGGAGAAGATTGGCCACGTTCGAGCAGGCAATCAGCAGGACGCCGAGCACTGCGGCCATCATCGTCCACAGCATCAGCGAGGCCTCCTCGCCGACATACTCGTCGGTGAACGGCCGGATGACCGGGCCCACACCCTCGTTTTCCTTGACGTGCTCCTTGGCAAGGCGGGCGGCGATCGTCTCGAACTCCCGGAGCGCCTGCGCGCGGGTGACCCCGGGCTTGAGCCGGCCCATCACCTCGAGCTCGTCCCCTTCGCCCCAGGGCAGCGCGAGGGGGTCGATAGTTCGCGGAAGCCAGAGGCGCGCATTGGTGGGAAAGAGGAAGCCTCGCGGCATGACCCCGATCACCTCGCGCATCACCCCATTGGCGCGAATCGTCTTGCCGACGATGGCCGGGTCGGCGGCATAACGGTTCTGCCAGACTTCCCAGCCGAGGAGGACCACCGGGGGCGCGCCGGGGTGCCCGTCGCTTTCGGTGAAGAGGCGTCCGACCGCCGGGGTCACCCGAAGCAGCGGAAAGGCCGCCGCGGTGACGAACCCTCCCTCGAATCGCTCCGGCCGGTTCTCGCTGCCGCTTACGTTGACGGTGCCCTCGCCGTACGCCGCCAGATCCTCGAAGCTCTTCTGCTGCTCCCGCCAGGCGGCGAAGTCGCTGACCGGCACGCCGTAGCTCTCGATGCCGCGGGTGGGGCGGGCCCGTTCGAGATGCATGATCCGGCCGGCGTCCTCGAACGGCAGCCCACGGAGGATTCCGCCCCAGGTGATGCTCCACATGGTGGTGGTGAGTCCGAGCCCGAGCGCGAGGGCGATGATGGAGATCGAGGCGAGGCCGGGATGCTTGCGAAGCATCCTGAGGCTGTACTTGAGGTCGGCAAAGAGGGCGCCCATGAGGTGCTCCCGGCAAGGACGGAGGAATGGTCGGATCCCATACGCCCGGTGTCGCAGGCTAGTTTCAATTCGAAACAGTAAGGGATCTGTATGGTGGGATTCCGGGCGCTTCCCCGCCGAACTATCATGACAAATGCGCCCACTTCCCCCAGCCGCCATCCTCCTTCTGCTCGCGTCACTCCCTCTCCACGCCCAGGGCGCCCCTGAGCGCGATGGGGTCCGACTCGCCGTCCTCGACTATGTGGAGGGATTCTACGAGGGGGACACCGCGAAGCTGGTCCGCAGCATCCGGCCCGAGGTCGTCAAGTTCGGCTACTACAAGAAGAGGGGTGAAAACGCCTACACCGGGGAGGCCATGACCTGGAGCGAGTTTCTGTCGTACGCCAACCAGGTCAAGACGCGCGGGCGGCCGACTCCCGCCACCGCCCCCAAGGAGATCGTGATCCTCGACGTGGCCGATCAGACGGCGAGCGCGAAGCTCACCGCCTGGTGGGGAATCGACTATCTCCACCTCGCGAAATACGACGGGAAGTGGATGATCACGCAGGTGCTCTGGCAGTCGCCACCGCCGAAGTAGCCGGAGTCACCGCACTCCCTCCAGCCCCCGCGTCAGCCGCACCAGCCCCGAGCCATCGGCATTGATGACGTGCACGTCGCCACGGCCGGCGGTTAGGGCGGTGAAGAGGAGGCGCGTCCCATCGGGCGACCAGCCGGGCTGGCCATTGGCTCGGAGCTGCGTCGTCAGACGCTCCACCCGCCGCGCCGCAATGTCCAACACATAGAGATCGTTGGTCCCCTCCCGATCCGACATGAACGCCACCTTCCGGCCGTCGGGCGAGACCGCCGGCGCGGTGTCGTTGCCCGAACTCGTGGTCAGTGGCCGCACGGCTCGTGTGGCCAGCGTCATGACGAAAAGTTGTTCGCGCCCGTTGGGATTCGCGTAGAACACGATCTCTTTCCCATCCGGGAACCAGCTCGGCACTTGGCTGCTCCACGCATTGGCCGTCAATTGGCGCTCCGACCCGCCGAGGCTGTCGACGAGGAAGAGTTCCCAGTGATAGAGCCGGGTGGCGGCGTTGAATGATCCGCGCTGAAAGGCGATCGTGGCCCCGTCGGGTGAGGGGACCGGTACCCCGTCGAATCCCGGCGCGATCACGAGCCGCCGCTGGCGGACCCCGCTCGAATCCATCGTATAGAGGTCGACTTCGTTGTTGTCGGTGTAATTGCGTGGGGATTGAAAGACCATGCGTTGGCCGGATGGGAGGTAATATGGGTGCGCGTCGCGCCCCGGGCTCCCGGTGAGCCGCCGAGCATCGCTCCCGTCGGCCCGCATCGAGTAGATCTCCCAGTCGCCGTCTCGCGTCGAGGCAAAGACGATTCGCCCTCCGTCGGGAGACCACTGGGGCCAGGCGTTGTCATAACCGGTAGTGGTGAGCTGGCGCTGGTTGCCGCCGTCGGCGTCCATCACCCAGAGTTCGAAGCGTCCGGTCCGATTCGAGTAGAAGGCGATCTGCTTGCCATCGGGGGACCAGGCCGATTCGAAGCTCGTGCTCGAATCGGCGGTGAGCGACAGGAGTCCGGAGCCGTCGATGTTGATAACGAAGAGCCGCGGGTTCTTGTCACGCTCCGAGAAGAAGACAACCCGGCGGCCGTCGGGAGAGATCTTGCCTCCGCCTTCGTTGGCCGGCGCCTGGTGCAACGGCCGCTGATCGCTCCCGTCGGCATTCATCGTCCACAGGTCGGCGGTGCCCCCTCCGCGATAGGAGCCGAAGATCAGCCGCTTCCCATCGGGCGACCAAGCGGGATGCGTATCTCCGCCCTTTGACGAGGTGAGGCGGACTGGATTCGTTCCGTCGGCATTCATCACGTACACCTCTTCGTCCCCATCGCGGTCGGAGTCGAAGGCGATTCGCGTCCCGTCGGGAGACCATGAGGGGTGCCGCGCGAAGGTGAGCGGGACCGTCGCGCCGGGAAAGGTCAGGCGACGCTCGCCGGTGCCGTCAGGGCGAATCGTGTAGAGGTTCCACACCCCGTCCCGGTTCGAATCGAAGACGATCGTCGTTCCATCCGGTGACCAAACGGGATGGGTATCGTCCCCGGCGCTGCGGATCAGCCGGCGTTCTCCGGTCCCATCGGCATTGACGATGTAGAGGGTGGTCCGGCCATGGCGGGCGGTCTCGAAAACGAGTTGGCGTCCGTCCGGAGACCACGATGGGTTGATGTTGAGAAAGATCTGTGGTTGGCCCTGGGCCGGAAGGTGCCGAGGCAACCCGCCGAGGCTGGTGGCCGCAAGGGCCATTGTGGCAGCGAAGCGGAAGCGCGTCATGGGCTCTTTCGAACGGTCCGGCGTTCCAGTTCGGCGCCGAAGTCTGTCACGTTGGGGTGGCGGGTTCGGATGCCGGAGAGCAGTGTGTGCCACCCTCCTCGCGACTTCACGTAATCGCTTTCGGTCGGAGGAACATGCATGAGGACGATCTGTGCTCCCGGGAGGGCGCGGACGACCGCCTCTTCGCCGGCGGGATCCAGGAAGTACCAATACGGAATGAACGCGAGGTCGACCGCGGGGGCGGTCAGACGGCCGAGGAGTGCGGCATCGACGCGCGTGTCACCGATATGCAGTACCGTGAAGCCGCCGATCGCGATGAGAAACCCCACATTGCGCGCGGGGACGCTTGTCGGCCCATGCGGTAGGCCCAGAACGCGGACGGTTACTCCGGGCGCCGAGCCCGCCAGGTAGTTGCTGTCGGCCGGCGCGCTGGCGTGGATCCGTCCCGCCGCAATCGGCGGCTGCAATGCGGAGACCGCCTCGGCCGCTTCGGGGGTCGAGATAAAGGAGGTTGTCGGACTGGCGCGCAGGTATCCCGCCACAGCCTCGGCATTGAAGTGATCGCGGTGCGTGTGGGTCGCTAGGATCAAGGCGGCCCCATCGAACGGGGGTAGCGCCTTTTCCAGCCGTTCGCGGACCGACGGGGTCACCATGCGGAGGTAGTTCAATCCCTCGCCGTACAGCGCGTCGACCAGGACCTTCCGAGCGCCCGCTTCAATCAGGACGCCGGCATTCGCCAAGAAGACGATGCTCAGTGAATCGGCTGAAGCCGCGGTTCGTGGAGCCTCGGCGTCTCGCGCGGCAGACGCGAGCCCTTGGGGAGCGCCAGACGCAACTATCTTGATGAGCAGGATGGCGGTTTGCATTGTCATAGATGCCTCTGGCGACCGGGAACGCTTCTACAAGTAATCGGGTCGAAAAATCTGCGCATGGTTTTTGGGACGAACCGCCGACGGAACCACCAAGGGTGTGTTTTCGTAGGGAAAGCACCAATGGGGACCAACCGAGGAGAAACGCCGACAATGATCATTCGCATGTTCGGAACGGCGCTCGCACTCTTGCTGGCCGCCGCGCCTTCTCAAAGTCGTGCACAAGCCGCCACTGCACCGTTCAGCTGCCCCGACACCGTGCAGCGCCGGCTCGGGTCGCTAGCCGGTGTCTGGGAGGTACAGGCCGTCTTTCGTCGGGGACCGACAGCGTGGGACTCCACCTCGGCAACGGTGACGATCACGCCGGAGTTGGGGGGCTGTCTGATGCGCGAACACTTCGTTGGCACGCGATACGGCAGCCCGTACGAATACCTGGCGCTTTGGGGGGCCAACGGCGGTGCCGAGCTCCCAATTCAGCGAACCTTCGTGCATTCGCAGCACGGGCTGCTGGGCGTGAGCGCCGGCCGATTCCACGGCGACACGCTGGTTTTTCAGCAGCGGAACATCGTCCGCGGTACGACAGTTCTCGAAGAAGGGCGCTTCAGCGGCATCGCGCAGCCGGGGTTCACCATCGTCGACCGTCGTACGACCGACGATGGTGCCACCTGGATCGTGACGGCGCGCTTCTATTTCCGGTACCGCGGGCGCGTTCCGTAGACCCGGCTATTCCGCCCGCATCGTCATCGCGGGGTCGACTTGTGCGGCGCGCAACGCGGGGATGAAAGAGGCCCCCACGCCGACCGCGGCCAGAAGCATGGCCACAGCCACGAACGTTACCGGATCGGTCGGTGCGACATCGAAGAGCAGCGCGCCCATGAGCCGGGTCACCGCCAGCGCGCCCAGAACCCCGAGCACGAGTCCCGCCGATGTCAGCGCTATTCCCTCTCGCACGATCAGCCCCGCCACCCTCTGTCGCGACGCTCCTAACGCTACCCGAATGCCGATTTCCCGGGTCCGCTGGCCCACGAGATAGGCAATCACCCCGTAGATGCCGATGGCCGACAGGAGCAGCGCCACGCCGGCAAACGCCGACAGCAGGATCATGTAAAACCTGGGCTGGGCCACCGACTCCGCGAGCACGGTATCGAGGGTCTTCACCTGCGCGAGCGCAAGTTCCGAATCGAGTTCCTTGATGACTCGGCGCGCATCCGCCACGACCGATTGGAGCTCCCGCGCAGAATGGAGGACGACGTTGAACGAGGTAACCGGCCACTGATCGTACGGCGCCCAGAACTGGGGCAGGGTAGCGGTTGCCAGGGAGGATTGCTTTGCGTCACCCACCACCCCGATGACTTCCCCTTCGAGGGTTGCATCACCCCGGGACCAACTCGACGTGATATACCTACCGAGGGGGTTCTCGCCGGGAAAGAAGCGCAGGGCGGCGGCCTCGCTGATGATCATGACCTTCTGTCCCCCGGCCCGATCGGCCTCGGTAAAACCGCGTCCCGCCACGATGGGCATTCCCATCGTGGCAAAGTAGCCCGGCGTAGCGACGCGGATCTCGGCCGTGGGCTGCTGGCTCGGCTGGAGTGGCGGTCGGCCGGCGATCGCGAAGTTGAAGTTCCAGGAGAAGGCGGTGAGCGGCATGCCCAGTGCCGTACCGGCGGCCTGCACCCCCGGAATGCTGCGGAGTCTTTCCATCATCGACGCCACAAATGCCGCCTGGTGCTCGCGGGTCGGGAACTTGGCGTCGGGAAGGCTCAGCGCGAACGACACCGAGCCCTCGGTGCGAAACCCGGGGTCGACCCGCACGAGGCGATCGAAGCTCCGGATCAGGAGGCCGGCGCCGGAAAGCAACATGACCGCCAGGGCGACCTCGCCGACGATGAGGAGTCGCCGCACCCGAGCCCCGCCCGCGCGCCGGCCGCCGCTTCGGCCCGATTCGCGGATGGTGCACGCGAGGTCGCGCCGGACCACGAGCCGCGCCGGAAGGAGGCCGAATAGGAGACCGGTGACCGTCGAAACACCAAATGCGAACAAAAGCACCGCCCCATCGGTATGGATGGCGGAGAGGCGCGGAATGCTGGCCGGTGCCGCCTTCACAAGGAGGCTGGTGGCGAGTACCGCAAAGAGAAGCCCGCCCGCCGCGCCGATCAGGGAGAGGACCATGCTTTCCGTAGCCAACTGTCGCACTAAGCGCCCGCGGCCAGCGCCGAGCGCGGTGCGGACCGCGAGTTCCCCCTCCCGTGCCACTCCACGCACGAGGAGAAGATTCGCGACGTTCGCGCATGCGATCAACAGCACGAAGGCAACGCCCCCGAGCAGGACGAAGAGCGGACGCTTCAGGTCTCCGGTGATCCACTCATGCAACGGCACGGCGGTAGCGCCGAGGCCGGTGTTTGCGTCGGGATACTCCTTCTCGAGCTGCAACCCGATCGTTCGCAGATCTTCTTTGGCGCTCGCCAGGGTTACCCCCGGCTTGAGCCGGCCGATCAGATTCACGTACCAGGCACCGCGGCCATCCGCGAGCCGAGCCGGATCGATCGTAAATGGGTACCAAACCATCGAATTGCCCGGCCACCCACGCTCCGCCGGAGCCACGCCGACGACTCGATACCGTTCGTTGTCGAGGGTGATCTGTCTGCCGATCAGAGTCGGGTCGGAACCGAACCGGGTGCGCCACATGACTTCGCTGAGGACGACCGCCTTGTTGCCCTGCCACGCCGCTTCTTCGGGGGTGAAGACCAGGCGGCCGATGATCGGCTCGACTCCGAGTATCCGGAAGTAGTCGGCGTCGACATTGTATCCGCGGATCCGCTCCGGGTCCCCGGCTCCGGTGAGAATGGCGGTATGTCCTTCGACAATGGCCATTGAGCTGAAGGAGCGATTCCGCGACCGCCAGTCGTAGGCGTTCGCGGGAGAGAGATACGGTTCGTTGTCTCCCTCGTACACCGCGGCTAGCAGAGCAAGCCGGTCCGGCTCGAGGTAGGGGAGAGGGCGGAGAACGATCCCTCGCACCACGCTGAAGATGGCGGTGGTGGCGCCGATGCCGAGCGCCAGCGTCAGCGTCGCGACCAGGGTGAACCCGGGGGCTCGGCGCAAAGAACGGAAGGCATAGCCGATGTCCTGGCGAAGCTCGGTGAGGAACTCAGTGCGCATGAGGCGTTTCCCAAGGCGGTGATCGGTCTTCTCACAGAAAGCGCGGGCGTCGTCGATATCGCCGAATCGCCGCCGGGCCTCGGCCCGCGCCGCCTCCTGGGTCCACCCCCGGGCCATCAGTTCACTCACCCGCATGTCCAGGTGAAAGGCGAACTCGTCCTCGAGCTCCTGGTGGAGCTTTCGGCGGATGGGCAAGCGGAAGAGCGGCTTCATCGGCTCAGGTGGTTTTGAGTATCCGGCTCACGGTAAGCGCATAGGTGTTCCACACGGTGCGCTCGTCTTTGAGGAGCCGCCGCCCGGCGGGAGCGAGGCGGTAGTACTTGGCCTTGCGGTTGTTTTCGGTAAGGCCCCACTCGCTCCCGACGGCGCCGAGCTCCTCGAGCCGGTGGAGCGCCTTGTAGAGCGCGGCATCGTCGACGTCGAAGGCACCGCGGGAACGCTCGTGGAGCCAGTTCGAAATGGCGTAGCCGTGCATGGGCTTCCAGGACAGGCTCTTGAGGACCAGGAGATTCAGGGTCCCGTACAGGAGATCGGCGGGAGACTTGGGCATGATCGTGGGATGCTCCTGCACGGGAAATCGTTGCGTCGTCCCCCTGACCCGGTCTCTCGACCAGGTAAGGGGAGACGGCCGCCCTCACTTCAGCGCGCCGGGCCGCCCGGCGAGGAGCGCGGCGATCCGCCGCCGGATCGGATCGTTTACCCCGCTGCGATTCGACAAGACCACGGCGACGTACCCGCTGGTGCCGTAGATCTCGAGATCGGCGTCGGTGCCGGGAAGGTCTCCGCCATGGCCCCAGACTCCGGGGCCGCGCCAGAGCATGACGCCGTAGCCGTACCCGGACCCGGGGAACTTCTCGGTGCGCATCGTCTCTACGACACCGGGTGCCAGGAAGCCTTCCTTTCGGAACGCCTCGGCGAACCGCAGCAGGTCGGTGCCGGTGGTGAAGAAGTGTCCCGAACCCATGGCGGGGAGGTTCTGCATGAGCGCATTGGGCTCGCTGGTGAAGCCCGTGGTGTCGAAGTTTACCGCATAGTTGGGCAGCAGGGCCGGCCGCGGCTCCTTCGTCATCAGGCTGATGGTCTGCGTCATGCCGGCCGGCTTGAAGATCGCGTCCGCGTAATGCTCGGCGAACGGCCGCCCGACGAGCGGTGCGACAATGCTGTCGGCCAGCACGTTGAAGCCATAGTTGCTGTATTCGAACCGGGTACCGGGCTTGAACGCCAGCGTGTCGGCCCCGGGAACGATTCCCGAAGTGTGGGAGAGGAGCTGTGCCACGGTAACCGATCCGATACCGCGCGGCTTCTTCATGCTCGGCACCAGCATGCCCAACGAATCCTCCAGGCGGAGACGCCCCTGCTGCACGAGCTGCATGACGGCGGTGGCGGTGAAGAGTTTGCCCATCGAAGCATTGCTGTACCGCTCGCCGAGGCGTACCGGCGTCCGCCGCTCCAGGTTGCCGATGCCGAAGGCTTCGTTGAAGATCGGGACCCCCTCCTTGGCGATCAGGACTTCTCCCGCGAACACGCCCGCGTCCACGAGGCGGCGAGTGATCCGGCGGACTTCGCGAATCATGGCGTCGTCGGATGCGGCGGCCACGCTTGGCACCCGTACTCCGTAGCGGATCCGATACTGCCGCAGACGGCCGGTGGCTGGGTCGATTGTCATCATGAGGCTGTCGGTTTCTTCGCTGAGCTCGTTGCCCAGCAGGGCATACGCCGATGCGGAGTCGGTCCCGGCGCATGCGGCCAGCAGCGTGATCCGGCGGCTCCTCCAGTGCCAGAGCCCGAGATCCGCAAGCACCGCCGCTGACGGTGGCCCGCCGGCGGTGGGGGAAAGCCAGACGTCGGCAACCAGCTGGCTGAGGGTGCCGGGCCGTCCCTCGTTGACCGTGGAGACGATCTCTTCGACCCGGCGCTCGAAGGCGGTGCCGGCCGGCTTGCAATGCGGGGCTTGCGCGGGTGCGGCCGTGGCAAGTAGCAAGGCGCCGGCGGCGAGTCTCTGAGAGAGGTGGCGGTGGCGCATGACGATCTCCTGAAGCGATAGGGCCGGTCGCCCAAGGTGCCGGCGGGATATAGCCTTTGGACTCCCCGGCGGTCGAAAGGGTTGCGTCGTTTACCATACCTGGTCACCTGACCAGGTATGGTAAGTAATGAATATATATCGGT
>JABFSM010000251.1 GCA_013140635.1 Gemmatimonadales bacterium | reverse complement strand
CGCACCGAGCCGGGCTACGTCTTCTTCACGCTGTCACGTTATGCCATCTGCCTCATCGTGATGCTGCCGGCCACTTTCTGCGCGGGCATGACGCTGCCGCTCATGACCCGGATGCTCATGGCCGGCGGGAGCGGCGAGGCGGCGATCGGCGCCATCTACGGCGCCAACACCCTCGGCTCGATCGTCGGCGCGGCGGCGACCGGCTTGCTGCTGATTCCCCTGCTCGGGCTGCGCGGCTCGCTCGTGGCCGGCGGCGCTTTGGACATGCTCCTCGGGATCGTGGCGGTCTACGCCCTCACCCGGGCGGGGCGCCCGGCGCCCCGGCTCGCTGTGGCCGGGTTCCTGGTGCTCCTCGGTCTGGGGGTGACGACGCTCCTGGTCATGCCGTGGCAGCAGAGTCTTCTCGCCAGCGGGGTATTCCGGGTGGGACGGGTGATGGACGGCACCCAACGGAAGATGTTGTTCCATGCCGATGGCCGCACGGCGACGATTCATGCCAGCCAGTTCATCGCGACCGGCACCAAGATCCTCTCCACCAACGGCAAGCCGGACGGTTCGCTCACGGCGACCTGGGCCGAACGATGCGACACCGTGGCGCCGCGCCGAGCCTTTTCGGGAGATGACGGGACGCAGGCGATGCTCGCGCTGCTCCTCCTGGCGCACGCTCCTCGCGCCCGGACCGGCGCGGTGATCGGCCATGGGACCGGGATGTCGTCGCATTTCTTGCTGGGCAGCCCGAACCTCGAATCTCTCACCACCATCGAGATCGAGCCGGCCATGCTCGCGGGGTCTCGGGTCTTCTATCCCAGCAACCGGCGCGTCTTCGACGACCCCCGGTCGCGCTTCGCGATCGAAGACGCCAAGTCGTTCTTCTCCGCCGCAAACGCGAAATTCGACCTGGTGCTTTCCGAGCCGTCGAACCCCTGGGTGAGCGGCG
This sequence comes from Gemmatimonadales bacterium, assembly GCA_013140635.1. Classification (GTDB taxonomy): domain Bacteria; phylum Gemmatimonadota; class Gemmatimonadetes; order Gemmatimonadales; family GWC2-71-9; genus JABFSM01. The sequence continues at coordinate 20,661 of JABFSM010000251.1, read as the reverse complement.
TGAGCGGGCTCTTCACGACCGAGTTCTACGGGCAGCTTCGCCGCTACCTCGCGCCCGGCGCGGTATTCGGCCAGTGGCTCCATACATACGAGCTGAGCGATGGTTTGGTCACCGGCGTCCTTGCCGCGCTCCACGAGAATTTCGCGGACTATCGCGTCTTCCTCATCAACGGCGGCGATCTCCTCGTCGTCGGATCGCCCGATCGGCCTCTGCCGCCTCCCGATTGGTCGGTGACTCGGTCTCCGGCCATCGGGCAGGATCTCTGCCGGTTCTTGCCGATGACCGACGCCGCCCTCGACCGGATGCAGGTGCTCGACCGGAAAGGCCTCGAGCCGCTGATGGCGGCCGGAGGCCGCGCAAATTCCGACTTCTATCCGAGCCTCGACCTTGGAGCGGAACGGGCGCGGTTCCTGCAACAATCCGCGGTGGGAATCGCGAACCTCGGGAGCGGCGTAGTGGGGTACATCGGCAATCCGGTTCGGGCCGAGCCGGCCTTTGACACGACGACCACCAGCGTCCTTGCCCCGGCCCCCGGTGTCCGGGCGATGCTGCTGGCGGCCGAGCTTCGCAAAGGGGGGCAGGACGCGGCATGGTCCGACGCCCCAGGCGCATCGGAACGCTATCTGCTCCGGGTCTGGAACCGCCAAATGGCCGGCGACATGACCCCGGGCAATTGGCGCGGATGGACCAACGATTTCTGGACCCTTCGGCGCGCGCTGCATGGCGGCGCCGCCCCCTCCGACACCGCCTTCTTTGCGCGGGCCCACACCTATGCGGCCAGAGCGGGGGCGCCGGCGGGAACTCGCGCCGCCATCGTCTTGGGCGAGGCGCTCGCCCGGCGGGAGCTGACCTCCGCGCTGGCCGCGGCGGATACCCTCCTCATCGAGGCGAAGGCGGGCCGGGTCTGGATACCGCCTGACGATTTGCTCGACGGGACGGTGCGGGTGTTCCTGGCCGGAGGCCGGCCCGAGCGCGCCCGTGCCGCCTACGACCAGATGCGGTCCTTCTCCACCCGCGCCGCCGGCGATCTCCGGCTGGCGCTGCTCAACGCCTACGTCGACGCCGCCAAGGCGGGGACGCAATGATAGAACTCCCCAAGCTTTCGGTCATCGTCCCGGTCTATAACGAGCGGGACACGCTCCAGCTCATCGTCGACAAGCTGCGGGCGGTGCCGCTGCCGATGGAAATCATCGCGGTCAACGACTATTCCGCGGACGGGAGCGGCGAGATTCTCGACCAACTCAAGTCGGCCGGGGCCATCGATATCGTGGTCCATCATCCGGTGAATCGCGGGAAGGGAGCGGCGCTCCGCACCGGTATCGAGCACGCGACCGGCGACGTGATCGTGGTGCAGGACGCCGACCTCGAGTACGATCCTCAGGAGTTCGACCGCCTCCTCTCGCCGATCATGGCTGGCAAGGCCGACGCGGTGTTCGGTTCCCGTTTCCTGGGCGGCGGCGGCCGAGTGCTGTACTTCTGGCATTCGATCGGCAACCGGCTGCTGACGCTCCTGTCGAACATGCTCACCGATCTCAATCTGACCGACATGGAGACCTGTTATAAGATGGTGCGGGCGCCGCTCATGAAGTCGCTGGTGCTCACGAGCGACCGCTTCGGGTTCGAGCCGGAAATCACCGCCCGGCTGGCGCAGGCCAAGGCGCGGATCTGGGAGGTGCCGATCACCTACAGCGGGCGGACCTACGAGGAAGGAAAGAAGATTGGGTGGCGGGACGGTGTTGCGGCATTCTGGCACATCTTCCGGTTCAACTTCTTTCCGCCCCGCGCCCGCCGCTGAGTGACTGATCGTCTCGATCGGGCGCTCACACTCGGCGCCGCCCTGCTGCTCGTCGCATTCGGCTTCTTCCCCGTTGCCAATTGGATTCCCGGAGGACATGAGGCCCCCTGGTACGGCCCGGTGGCGGCCGACCTCCTGACCGGCCTCAGCATCAGCATCGGCGCCGGCGTCGTGCTGGCCATCGCGTCGCGGCACTTTGGGTGGCTCTGGCGCGAAGGGGCGCTCACGCCGCTCGGCGGGCGCATCGGCCACGACTGGTCCCGCACGGTGGCGGTAGTCGCGGCGGCGGCGTTCATCGCCTACCTGATCGTCGCTCGCGAAGTCTTCGACGGCCGCCCCCTCTTGATCGACGAGATCATCCAGGTCTTTCAGGGGCGGACCCTCGCGGCGGGGCATCTTTGGCTCCCGGCGGCCCCTCACCAGGAATTCTTCAGCAGCCTCCACCTCGTCGAGCAGGATGGGCGGGTGTACGGGCAGTTCCCCGTCGGCGGACCGGCCATGCTGGCCTTGGGTACCCTGGCCGGTGCGGAGTGGCTGGTCGGTCCGGTTTCCGCCGCGATTGCGGTCATTGCCTTCGGCGGCCTGATCCGGCGAGTGGAGCCGCGGCCGCTGGTGGCGCTGGCAGCCCTCCTGCTCTTTGCCTTGGCGCCGTTCATGGTGTTCATGTCCGGGTCCCACATGAACCACGTGACGGCGCTCGCCTGCCTCACGGTCGGGATGCTGGGCCTTGTCCGGTCGGCATTGGGCGATACCGCGCGCTTCGGAGACGGACTCCTAGCGGGGCTCGGCTTCGGCCTCGCGGCGACGATCCGGCCGGTCGACGCCGCGGCCTTTGCCTTGCCGGCGGGAATCTGGCTGCTCTGGCGCGCCGTCACTCTGCGCCGGTTGGCCCCGCTCATCGGCGCCGGTATCGGGGTCGCGCTGCCGGTGGTCGTTCTTGCCTGGGCCAATCTCCAGACCACCGGCGCGCCGTTTCGATTCGGCTATTCGGTGCTCTGGGGGCAGGCGCACAACTTGGGGTTTCACATAACGCCCTGGGGGGCGGCCCACACTCCGGCGCGGGGCCTGGAGCTCCTGAGCCTCTACTTCCTCCGGCTGCAAACCTATCTCTTCGAATCGGCGGCGCCGTCGCTCATTCCGGCGGTGGCCGCGCTCTGGTTCACGAAGCGTCTCGCTCCGTTCGACCGCTATCTGTTGATGGCGAGCGGACTCCTGGCCGTGCTCTACTTTGCCTATTGGCACGATGGCTTCTACCTGGGGCCCCGGTTCCTCTTTCCCCTCTTGCCGGTGCTCGCCGTGTGGAGCGCCCGTTTCTTGCCGGCGCTCGCGATGGCGTTAGGTACCGGTGTTGTGACGCGTGCCGCGGCGTTCGCGACGATCGTCGCCGTCGGGCTGGGTCTCGCCACCTCGCTGCCGCTCCGGACCCGTCAATACCGTGAGGGCATGATCTCCCTCCGCTGGGATCCCGATCGGGCGGCGGAAGGGGCGGGGGTCCGGAACGCCCTGGTCTTCGTTCGGGAGAGCTGGGGCGCGGAACTGGTGACCCGCATGTGGGCCCTCGGCATTTCCCGGCCCGATGCCGATGCGATCTACCGCGCCGCCGATCCCTGCCGTCTCGAGCTCGGGCTTTCGGCGCTGGAGCGGGGCGAGATGCGGGGTGGGGCCGCGCGCAATGCGCTGCTGCCTCTCCTCGCCGACTCGGCGCGGCTCATGAATGCGGAGTCGATCACCGGCGATCCCTCCCTGCGCTTGACTCCGGGTGTGGAGTACGCGCCCGCGTGCATCGCGAAGCTCGAGGCCAATCGAGCCGGATTCACCCTCTACCCCCCGCTGTTGCTGGCTCGGAAATTCGGGAACGTCTACGCGCGTGATCTCGGAGGGCGGGACACGCTGCTGCTCGCCCAATACCCCGATCGCCCGCTGTACCTCCTCAAGCCCGCTTCCACGCGGGTGGGCGAGCCCCCGCGCTTCGTGCCGCTGTCGCGGGACTCGCTGCTGCTGGCGGCGCGGAGCGGCCGTTAAGCGGCGGGCCCGAACGGCGCTCGCATGGCGGCATAATCGGCGGTGACGATCCGTTCGAGCGCCTCGCTCCGATAGGCGCCCCGCATCTGCCGCAGCTTCATGGCCAGAAGGTCCCACGCCCCGCGGGCGGCGTCGGACACCGGGCGGACCGACGACACGAGATTGCGGCGCAACCGGACCGGCACCCGCTTGATGTCGAGGCCGTGCTTCAGGGCGAGGTAGACCACCTCGACTTCGAACGCGAACCGGTCGATGCGCACCATGCGGAAGAGCTCGTCCGCCACGTCGCCGCGCATCGCCTTGATGCCGCATTGGGTGTCGAAGAAGCCGCCGGTCACGAGCGACCCGATGGCGCGTGAGGCGACCGACGACAGCGCGCGCCGAGTGATCGGCATAGCCTGCGAGTAGAGCGATTCGGGGAGGGTCCGGTCCCCGATCGCCACGTGGAAGCCTCGCGCGGTGATGTACTCCGCCATGACCGGGATGAGTTCGCGGTCGTAGGGGACGTCGGCGTCGGTGAAGACCCGGACTCGGCCGCGGGCCGCGAGCATTCCGGTCCGGACCGCGGCCCCTTTCCCCCGATTGCGGTCGTGCCGGAGGAGCCGAATGTTCGGCGCCGCAGGCAGCGGCGTCGCCGAAAAATCATTGCCCCCGTCGTCGACCACCACGATCTCCCACCCCTTCGCGACACTGGGGAGATAGGCCGCGAGGACCTCCACCGACTTTGCCGCGAGTTCCGCGGAGGCGTAGCAGGGAAGAATGACGCTGAGCGCCGGTGCCGCGTCGGTCATCTCGGTGCCCGGGCCGCGATTAGCAAGTCATAGAACGGATTGACCTTGACCGGGCGGTCGAGCCAGGCCCGGGAAAGCCGGGCATGCGGGCGGATGCCGGCAATGCCGCACACGCGGTCGAGCAGGTAGCCGCGGCTAACGACGAGACTTACATAACGCATCGTCTTGACCACGAACCCCTGCTCCGTGAGGAGGGTCCCGAGCGTTCGCCGGTCGAAGAAGAACAGGTGCTCCGGAATCTTTCCCCACCCAGGCCACCGTTTGCCGAGCGCTCGCGCCACGAGGCTGCCGGCATCGGGGGTCGAGAGCACCAGCAGGCCGCCGGGCCGCAGCACTCGGCGAATGGCGGCCAGCGTGGCGCGTGGGTCGGGAAGGTGCTCGATCACTTCCCACAGCGTGACCACATCCACGCTTTGGGGTGCGATTTGTGCTGCTTCGAGCGTCGTCGGGCGCACCGGCTGCCCTAACACCTCGTGTGCGTACCGGGCCGCCCACTGGCTCGGTTCGACTCCTTCGGCATTCCAGCCGGCGCGGCGGGCCCGCTCCACGAAGAGGCCGATCGCGGCACCGACATCCAGCAAGCAGGATCCCGCCGCCTGCGACGGCAGGAAGCGCAAGCGGTCGTCGAAGGTCCGGCGGATGTTGTCGATTTCTTCGAGGTATCGGTCGTATCCGGGCTCGCCCGGACGGCTGCGCGCGAAGTATGCTTCCCCGTAGAGCGTCTCGAGTTCGTCCGGGGCGGGTTGCGGGTCGAGATACCGGAGGCCGCACGCCGAGCACGCCAAGACGGTAAATCGTCCCTTGCGAACGAATGCCGTGGGCCCTGGGGCGGAACAGAGCGGGCAGGGAGCAGGTTGTCTTCCGGCCAAGGTCATAGATGAGAGATTCGAGGGAGCGCCCAATGATCGTACCGGAGGAGTCCCCGGCGCCAGTTGCGTCGGGTGGTCGTGGGGCCTGGCTCGCCGCGATGCTGGCGCCGTTGCTTTCCGTATTCGTGGTGCGTCCGTGGGTGCCGCACCCCTTTCCGGTCTGGGACTACGCGGAGATGCTCCCGCTGCTCCGGAGCTCGCGTGGGTTCGCCGAGGCGTTCACTGCGCTGGCGAGCTTCTATCGCGCCGAGGGCAGGGCCAACTATCTGACCTACGCCCAGATTGCGGCGACATGGCTGATTGCGGGGGAGCATCCCGTCGTCTGGCAGTTGCAGCGGGCACTTTTCATGTTGCTGGCGGCCATTCTCTTCGTTTGGGTTGCCCGCCGCCTCGGGGCTACGCCGCTCGCCGCCGGGCTCGGCGCGGCGCTCTTCAGCGTGGCGGTTCCTTCGACCGAGGGGTGGCTCCTGCTGATGGGTGAGCCCCTCGCCGTCATTCTCCTCCTTCTGCTCGTCGGCCTGTCGGCCGGGTATCGCACGAGCTCCGATTGGCCGCGCCGCGCCCTCCTCATCGCGCTCCTCTCGCTCGGTGTCATGATGACCAAGGAGGTGCTCGGGCTCTGCCTTCCCGTCATCGTGCTCTTCGCCGTTTCCTGGACCAGGGAGCAAGGATTCGCGCGGCCCACATTCGGCAGTCGAGAGCGCCGTCTTGCCGCTCTCCTGCTGCTCGTGCTCATCATCGAATTTGGATCGTTCTGGTCGGCGTGGAAGTCGGCATCTCCCGAGAGCTATGCCAACGCCTATGGGGCGGCGGGCTTCGAGTTGTCCCGGGTCGGAACTCTCTTCCAGGCTATGCTCTTTCCGGCGCGATTCACCTCGTCGTCGGTTGCCACTCTCCTTTACCCTGCCAACGCAGCCTTTCTGCTGCTACTGATCCTTGGGTGCGCGCGCCCCGCCGTCGGTGGCCGGCGGGCTCCCGGCGCAGGTTGGCTGGCGCTCGGCCTTCTCTCCTTTCCGCTGCTCGGCGCCTTTGCCTACGCGCTCTGGCCCCGGTACTCGGCCTTCTATGGGATTCCGTTCTTTGCTGCCAGCGCCGGGCTCATGGTGCTGGCTCTTGGCGGCGTGGAGCGGGGGCAGCGCTCGGTGGGCCGCTGGCTTGCCGGCGGGCTCGGAGTGATTGCGGTTGCTTTCGCGGCAATAGTCTGCTCCCGGGTCGTTCAGGAGAAGAATGTGTTGGCCGAAATTGCCCACGAAGTCGTGATCTCGTTTCCGAGAGAATCGAAGCTCGACACCCTCTTCATGGTGGTGCCGACCCGCGGTGGTCGGCGATGGCCCGTCAATGCCCGGGAGCTCTCCCACTACGCTGCGGCCGTGAACGTTCCCGCCTCCGCGATCCCTATCGTGGTCGATGCTTCCTGCGAAGATGTTGGGAGACGCCTGGGGGCACCCCTGGGCCGGAGCGCGATTCTCAACGACCAGAACGCCTGCGGCCGACTGCCGGCGCATACCCGAAGGTTTGGGCGGGAAGTTCGCTATCTCGATTGGCTCTCTGGGCGGACGATTACCGATTCGGTGCAGGTGGAGCTGCTGGCGCCGGCCTGGGCAAAAGCCGCGCCACCGTCCCTTCGAATTCCCTGAGCCCTCGCGCCACCGCTTCTTGCGCAGAGGCACGGGCCAGCGCGGTGTCTCCCGCCGCCAGCGCGCATTCGATGAGCCGGCTTCGGATGGTGGTGCCGTCAGGCGCGAGGCGCACCCCCGCATCGAGAATCGGCACCGCTTCTGCGCAGCGGCGTTCCGTTCGCAGGATTTGGCCTAGCTGTTCGTGGACTTGGACGTCCCGGTCGTAGAGCGTGAGCGCGCGCCGGGCGGCCCGCTCCGCGTCGGCCAGTCGGTGTGCGCCGTAGTAGTACTTGGCGCTGACGAGGTGAGCTCGGTAGGTGCGCGGCGCTTCCTGTTGCAGTGACGCAAAGAACCTCTCCTGGGAGCGCCACACGGTGTACCGTGCGGCACTCCGCACCGCTCCCGCCGCCACCACGAGCGCAAGTACGGCCTTAGCCGCGTTGAGATGCCACGCTCCGGCGGAGGTCAGTCTAGGCGTTGCCGCCGCCAGCGCCGCGCCCACCGCAAGGCAGAATCCCACACTCGGCAAGAAGAGGGTGCGTTCGGCCAGCACCACTCCGGTCGGGGCGAGCAGGTTGCTCACCGGCGCGATGCCAAGGAGACACCAGAGAACCCCGAAGGCGGCAACGCGGTTCCTGCGCCAAGCCAGCACCAACAGCGCCGCCACGGCGAGCACGATCATGGCCCCAAGGAGGTGCGCCACGCCGGGGCTCGGTGTCATCGCCAATGCCGGCGGCCCGTACTCCCCCTGGAGCCGCGCCGGCCAGAAGAGAAGGCGCACCCATTCGGGGACCACGGCGAGCATCGCCACCGCTCGTTCCGCCGGGCCGAGGCCGGCAAGCGCGGTGGTGGGCGTTTCGCCCGCCAGAGTGCCGAGTACCGAGCTCCGGACCAGGAGCGCCGCCGCCGCCACAAGACCCTGAACGAGGAGCGCGGGCCGAGCATGGCGGTGCCGATCCGTAACCAGCGCCACCTCCACCAGGACGAGAAGGCCGGGAATGACGTAGCCGGTTTCCTTTGCCGCGATGCCCATGAGCGTGAGAAGTGCCAGGGCCGCCATCTGGGCCACCGTGAGCATTCCCGCCGCCCGCCACACTACATAACGTTCCACCGCGATCAGCGCCAGAACAGCCACCAGCAGTTCCGATTGCCCGATGACATTCCCCACCACCTCGGCATGCACCGGGTGGACGGCAAAGAGCGCCGCCGCCGCGAACGCCGCCGCCGGCGGAAGCATCCGCCGCGCCAGGCGAAAGAGGAGGAGAGTCGCGCTGACGAGCAGCACGACGTTCAACGCGTGAAAAACGAGGGCGCGTCCGCCGCCGATCCACCATTCGAGCGCCATGACCTGAATCGTGAGCGGCCGGTAGAGCATCCCGGCGGGCCAGTAGCTCGACCTCCAGATACGGCCGCTCTCGGCGATCTGGGTAACCAGCGGATTTTCGAGGATGACGGGTACGTCGTCGTAGACGAACCCATTGGCGAGTGAGAGCAGCGCCGGCAAGAGCGCCAAGAGCGTGAGGGCGAAAGCGGAACGCTTGGAGGATTCGGCGCCCACCTGGCTCACTTGGTGCCGATGTTGATGTACCCCTTCACGCTGTCGCTCACCGCCGTCATCCGAATGCTGCCGGGCGGCGCGCCGGCCGAGAGGGCGCTGTCGGCCACATGGCGAAGCCGGCGCCAGGTATCGAGCTCCCACCCATAGGACATGCCTTGCCGCGTGTGGCTCAGCGCCTCCCGATAGGCGCCGAGGTGCAAGAGGCACGAGACGAGAGAAGCGCGTGCGGCGATGTTGTTCGGCCGGATCGTGAGCGACTGGCGGTAGAGCTCCGCCGCCGGAAAGCAAAACCCCTTGAGGCGGAGCTTGTTGGCGTAGTCGAGATAGACTTGGCTCACCATCTTCGGCGAATACTGGATGGCCAGACGGTACTCCCGCTCGGCCCGCCCCTCCGAACCGGCAAGGAAATACATCTCGGCCAGCGCGTGATGGGCTCGGTAGCTCTTGGGGGCATCTCGGTTGGCGGTGTCGTACCAGAGCCCGAACTGGTCGGACCAGACCGGGTGCCGGGTGGTGCTGCGATAGACGCCCAAGATGAGGAGCGCACCGAGTCCCGCCGCCAGGATAAGCCGATCGCGAGAGCCCGCCCGGCGGAGGAGCAGCTCCGCCGCGCCGCCGACCGCTATGAGGAACCCGACGCTGGGCAGGAGGAGTGTCCGCTCGGCGAGGACGATCCCGGTGGGGACGAGCACGTTGTGAACCGGAAAGATCGCCACCGCGGTCCAGACAAGTCCGAACGCGATCACCGGCGCCTTGCGCCAGGCCGCCACGGTTGCCATGGCCGTTCCGAGCACGAGGAGCAGGCCAAGTGTCTGGGCCGCCCCCCACTCGGTTTGCGCCACGATTTCTCCGGGGCTGTAGTCCGCCTGCAGGTGGGCCGGCCACAGCAGGAGGCGGAACCACTCGGGCACCACCGAGAGCATGGTGAGCGCCCGCTGGCCCATGGTGAGGTAGGCAAGCCCCTCGGCGGTGAAGGTGCCTACTACGTCACCGCTGAGCACCAGCGTCCGGATGCCCATGAAGGAGGCCGCGACCAGCGTCATGACCAGCAGGAGCGGGCGGCCTCGGCCGATCCGCGCCCCAACCGGCTCTCCGCCGGGCACCAGGAACGCCTCGGCCGCGACCAGCAAGCCGGGAAGGACGAGCGCGTTCTCCTTGAAGAAGCAGGCGACGAGATAGAGCCCGGCAATCGCCAGGATCGTGCGTTTGGAGAGCGGGGCGGAACCGCCGGCGCGGCGCGCCTCGACGTAGATGGCTATCGCAATTCCGGACAGCAGGGCCACCCAGAGTTCCCCCTGGTTGACCGCCATCGCCACCGCCTCCACGTGGACCGGGTGCACCGCAAAGAGCGCTGCGACGGCAAACGCGGGGGCCGCCGGGAGCGCCAGGAGGGCAACCCGAAAGACCACCACCGATGTGGCTGCATATAGGAGGTAGCTGGCAATCCGGAAGAGCAGCGGCGAGCCGCCTCCGATCACCCATTGCGCCGCGTAAGAAAGGAGAGCGAGCGGGCGATAGAGATCGGGCGTAAACGGCTCCGGCCAGTATGGTCGTGCAAAGGCGCGCCATCCATCGGCCAGGTGATGCACGCTCGAGTTCTTCCAGATTATGGCAAAATCATCCTGCGCCCACTGGTTGCCGATTCCGGAAATCGACGCGGCGATCGCCAACAACATGATCCCGGCTACCGGCAGCCAAGTTCGGCGCGTCACGAAGACCACCTTTCAAGTTCGCAATGAAGCCGTGGCGTCCACCGGCTTGCAAAGTCCAAGGGAGCGATCGGTGGCATGGCGCGGAGCGGCCACCAGTCCATTCCGATCATCCCCTTGAATGGTAACGGGTTACGGAATCCCACAGCGGGTGGCACCATCGTTGCTCTTCCTTGGGCCAGGGAAGACTTCCGACAGATGAGCGCCGGAACAGGTAGCACCATTAACCACCACAGCAACACTCACTATTTGGGAGGGGAAGATGTTCAACCGCAAGGGCTTTACGCTTATCGAGCTTCTGATCGTGGTGGTGATCATCGGCATTCTGGCCGCCATCGCCATTCCGAAGTTCGCGGCTACGAAGGACAAGGCCAAGCTGGCCTCGGTCAAGACCGACCTTCGTAACCTGATGACCTCGCAGGAAGCGTACTTCTCGGACTTCGCGACCTACGCGGCCGATTACGCGGCCCTGCAGGCCAAGACCAACGCCTCGCTCTCGACCGGTAACTCGGCGAGCGTCGGCGGTGTGGCGAGCGGCTTCACGGCGACCGTGAACAACTCGTCGATCACCACCGGCTTCACGAAGTGCCAGGTTCAGGTTGGCGCGGGCGCGGCCTCGACTGCGGACGGCGTCCTGACCTGCAGCTGAGTTCGGCTTGACCGGTTGCTAGCCGGGGGGCGATGGCGTAGACCAAGCTGTCGCTCCCCGGTTTGCACTCCGGACTCGAATACGCGGGTTCACCTTCAGACGGGAAAGGAGAATCGACACCATGCGGCAGCGCACGGCTGGTTTTACGCTCATCGAGCTCCTGATCGTCGTGGTGATCATCGGACTTCTCGCCGCCATCGCGCTGCCGAAGTTCGGGTACACGAAGGAGAAGGCCTACGTTTCCACGATGAAGGGCGATCTGCGGAACCTCGCGACCGCTCAAGAAGCGTACTGGAACGACAACGCCACGTACTATAACGGGTCGATTCCCACGGCGTCGCTCGTGTACAACCCGTCGCTCTCGGTCGCGATCTCCGTGCAAGCGGCCACGAACGCCGGATGGTCCGCCAAGGCAACGCACACCCACACGAATGTGGCCTGCGCCCTCTTCATCGGCTCGGCGAGCGCGGTCGCTCCGGCCACCACCGAGGGTCAGATCGCCTGTCAGTAGCGGTCCACTCAATCACTATGCGCATCCTCATTCTCGATCCCGCCGAATCCTTCCGACTGAGCGCGCGTCCAGCGCTGGAAGAGGCCGGTTATGAAGTGCGGCTCCGCCGAGACGCGGACGCCGCGCTGGTCGAAGCCCAGGCCGGCGCCGTCGAGGCGCTCCTCCTGGACCTCGACGCGGGGGAATCGGGGGTGCTCAACTTCCTTCGGCGCTATCGCGCCGGCGGGGGTGCGGGAATCGTGCTCGTGTCCGGAGGCAGCGCTACCGCGCCGCTGGCCGGCATCGCGCTGCGCGAAGGGGCCGACGCATTCGTGCGCGCCCCGATTGAGGCCGACGACCTGCTCCTGGTACTCAGACAAGCCGAGGAGCGTGAACGCCTGCGGCAAGAAGTTGCCCGGCTTCGCGCCACCCTCGGCGCCAGGGGCTTGGAGCCCCTGGTCGTGGCGGAAGACCCGAAAATGCGCGGCCTCCTGGAGCTCGCCGCCCGCGCCGCCGCCGCCGATGGGGCGGTGCTCATCACCGGCGAAAAAGGCACCGGCAAGGCGCTCCTCGCCCAGGCGATGCACCGCTTCAGCCGCCGTGGCGACGGGGCCTTCGTGGCGGTCGATTGCGACGCGGCGCCCGATCTCTTTTCGCCGAACAGCGCCGGCCGGGAGCCGCTGAGCCCCACGCCGCTCCCCAGTGACCCGCAGTCGCTTTGGCGCTCCGCTAACCGCGGAACCCTGCTCCTCGAAGAAGTGGTCGCCCTCTCGCCCGACAGCCAGAAGCACTTGCTGACCCGCCTGGGCGGGCGGAACGGCGGCGCGGAGCCCGGGGTCGAGTCGGATGTGCGCGTTATGGCCACCTCCTGTTTGCCGGTGGACGGCGCGGTGGGCGAAGGGCGCTTCCAGGCTGAACTGCTCCAGCGGCTCCGTGGAGCGGTCCTCACGCTGCCGGCGCTCCGCGACCGGCCCGAGGACATTCCGGCGCTGGTCACCCACTTTGCGCAGCAAGTGGCCTCGCGCACCGGCCGGCCGGTCGGGATTACGCCGCAGGCGCTCGCCGGTCTTCAGGCCTATGCCTGGCCGGGTAACGTGCGCGAGCTCCGCCAGATCGTCGAACGGGCCGCCACGCTGAGCCCGAGTGGCAAGCTCGATCGCTCCGATTTTCCGGTTCTCGCCATGGATCACCCCGGCCTCGTGGCCGCGGCAGGCGGGTATGCCCTCAAGCCGCAGGTCGAGGCGGTCGAGAAGGAAGCGATCCTTCGGGCGCTCGCCGCCACGCAGGGCACTCGTCGTGAGGCGGCCCGGCTGCTCCATGTCAGTCTTCGTACTCTCTTCTATAAGCTGCGGCGGTACGGGCTAGCGTAGACGGCGCAGTCGTTCGTCCTCCAGCCGCGTGATTCGGGTCACCGAATTGCGAGGCGTGTCGTGCATGTTGGTGTCCATGCGCCCAAGCTCCGCCGGCTTCACCCTCCTCGAACTCCTCACCGCCGTCATCCTCATCGCGGTCGGACTCACCGGTCTGCTCGGGACCCTTGGCGCCGCCGCCACCCTCGCCGCGGAAGGGAAGTCGCGCAGCCGCGCCGCACTCGCCATGGCCTCGCGTCTCGATCGGCTCCGCGCGGAGGCGGGCGCGATGGCGCCCGCATGCCGTGCGCCGGCGGGTGGGGCGGTGCGCAAGCCCGACGGCACAAACGAGTCGTGGAACGCAACGCTGCGTGGTGGCTTGATCGACGTCCTGATAGTGGTGGCGAGGCCCGGTCTTCGGCGGGCTCCAGACACGCTGGCCACCACCTTCCCATGTCCATGAACCGTTCCGGCTTCTCCCTGATCGAGCTGCTCGTGGCGCTCACCCTCACGGCGTTCGTGGCCCTCCTCGTTTCGTCGATACTCGCCACCGCCGCCTGGCGCCTTCGAGACCGGAGCGAGCGAATGGGGCTCGAGCAGTCCATTCGGGTGGCCGCCGGTGCGGCGAGGGCCCTTGGCGAAGGCTTGGGCGGCGATGGCGCTGGGCCCGATCTCACCGGCCTGGCGCCCGATGCCTTCGTGGCACGAGCCACTCGTGCCTCTGGGGTACTCTGTGAGGCCGGCACCGACGCGGTGGTGGCCAGAAGCGGCCAAGATTGGTGGAGCGGAACTCGCGCACCGGCAGCCGGACGGGATTCGCTGTTCGTCGGATCCGTGGACAGCACCTCCACCTGGCACCTGGTGCCGCTCCTCGGTCCACCCCGAGCGGCGTCCTGCCCAGACGGCGCCCCTGGCGTCGCGTTTGCCACCACCATTCCACCGGAAACACTCTCGCGTATCGGAGCAGGGAGCCCGGTTCGGGTGGTCGAGCCGGTGGAGTTCCGGGTCTACAGCTCGAGCGGCGCCCAGTGGATCGGCCAGCGCCTAGTGGCCACCGGAGAGGCCATCCAGCCGCTGGCGGGCCCATTTGCGGCCGGCGGGGTCGGTTTCGGATACCGCGGCCGCGGTGGGATGCCCGCCGCCACACCCTCCGAGGTATCGGGGCTCGAACTTCGACTCGGCGCCACCACCGAGCGCGCCGGCGGAATCGGGGTCGCTCGGCTGGCCGTCGCCAGAAGGGACAGCATCGATCTGACGGTCAACCTCCGGAACCGCCCATGAACCGCGGCGGCGCCGCCCTCTTCCTCGCGGTGGTCGTGCTCTCCGCCGTGGGGGCCATTGTCGCTTCGGCCCTCCTCTTGGCTCGTGCGGAGCGTGCCCAGGGTACAGCGGCGGTGGCAGAGGTCCAGGCGCGGGGGGCGGCGGAGGCGGCGGTTGCCGAGGCGCTGCTTGGCTGGCCGAAGGGGCTCACCCCGTCGCGCCCCGGAGAGTCGGTTCCGCTATCCACGATCACCCGTCCCGGCGGCGCCCAGGCTTCGGCCTCGGTCCGGGCTCTCGGCGGGCCGATCTTGGCCATCCGGGGGGAAGGGGTTCGCAGGGATGCGGCCGGTGGGATCCTGGCTCGGGTGGCGATCGAACTCTTGGTCCGGCTCGACTCGACGGCCGGAGATTCGGTCATTCGCCCGAAACGGTACCCGCGCGGGTGGAGGCTATTGCCCTAAGTCCGCCTCACTCGGTGGCTTCCGTTTGCTGCGAAGCGAGAGGATCATTGCGAAACGGCCTGTCGGTCCCTGACGACCCCCTGCTCGACGCACCCCTCCGACCCCTCCTAACGTGTTTTCCCTCAACGGATTGCGGATTTCTCAAATGGGCCTGGCACAGCGGTTGCCCGCCTCATCTTGGCTGGCGTGCAATGCTGGACAGTGGTGCAAGTGCTTGCCGGTTGCAGAGCATCAAGTTTCAGCGATATAAGTCAAGCTCCTTAATGAACTTGCTAGCATTCACCTCAAGCAAGTTAGTAGCTTGACAAAAGATTGCGCGACTAGTAGCGTAACCGACACTCCTCTCGCAAAACCGGGCTCGAATGGGATTGTTTAGCCGGACGAAGACCTCCGTCGGTCTTGACATCGGCAGCGGCCTGATCAAACTGGCGGTTGTCTCGCACGGGTCGGGCGAGCCCGTCCTGACCAAGGTGGCGTTTGCCCCCCTGGTCGATGACGCCATTGTCGAGGGTGAGGTCATGGACCCCGGGATCGTGGCCGACGCGATCCGCGGCCTCTTCGCCTCCGCCGGCATCAAGCCGCGCCACGTGGTGACCGCCGTCGGCGGCCGCGACGTGATCATCAAGAAGATCCCGATGGATCGGATGAAGGAAGCCGAGGCCCGGGAGGTCATCCGCTGGGAGGCGGAGCAGCACGTCCCGTTCGACATGGACAATGTCGAGCTCGACTTCCAGATCCTCGATCCGGACGGCGAAGGCTTACAGATGACGGTGCTGCTCGTCGCCGCCAAGCGGGAGCTGATCGACAACAAGATCGGGCTCCTCGCCGAGGTGGGAGTGGATCCGGGCGTCATCGACGTCGACTCTTTCGCCCTGCATAACGCGTTCGAGCTCAGCTATCCCGAGGGAATGAAGGGCGTGGTCGGCCTGGTGAATATCGGGCACGAAATGACCAACGTGAACATTCTCGACGACGGGATTCCGGTGCTTACCCGGGATCTTCCCGTCGGCACTCGGCGGTTTCGCGAGGATCTCCAGCGCGAACGGGGTCTCTCCGCGGAAGAGGCGGACAAGCTGCTGCAGGGCTTCGAAACCAGCGATGTGCTCGCTCCGTTCCTCCTGACCCGCGGCGAAGAGCTGGCGGTCGGTATCGAGCGGGCGGCGGCGTTCCTCCAAACGGCGGCGCGCTCCTCGACCGGCCTGGCGCGACTGTACACCTCGGGTGGCGGCGCGCGGATCCCCGGTCTCTCGAAGACGCTGTCCGAGCGGCTCCGGCTGCCCGTCGAACTTGCGAATCCGATTAAGCGGCTGCAGGTGGGCGATGGGGTGTTCGACGGCATGAACATCGACGAAGTCGCCCCGCTGTTGATGCTGCCGGTGGGC
Organism: Gemmatimonadales bacterium; assembly: GCA_013140635.1. Classification (GTDB taxonomy): domain Bacteria; phylum Gemmatimonadota; class Gemmatimonadetes; order Gemmatimonadales; family GWC2-71-9; genus JABFSM01. Next base: position 4,707 of record JABFSM010000251.1, on the reverse strand, counting down.
TTGGCCCTCCGGACCGCGGCCTGAGCGCCGCTCTCACGGACCGAAGGCGCCCATGATCACGATCAACCTGAAACCGGGAGCCAAGCGCGCTAAGGCGGGGGCATCGTTTGCCGCCGGCCTGAGCACGCTCAAGGAACTTCCCGGGAAGGTCAAAGACCCGTGGCCGATGGCCGCGGTGGTGGTCTCCGTGCTCGTGATCGGCTTCCTCGGCTGGATCGCGCTCGGTTCCGCATCGCGGCTCAACCGGTTGGAGGGGGAGCTCGCGAGTGCGCGGTCGGAGAACCGGCGGTATCGCCAGTTCCTCAACGAGAAACACCGCGCCGTGGCGGCCCGAGACTCGGTCATCATCCAGATCGCCACCATTCGGGCGGTCGACGGCGATCGGTACGTCTGGCCCCACATCATGGACGAGATCACCCGCGCGCTGCCCCAGTTCACCTGGCTCGTCGACGTGCAGAACGTCCCCGCGCCGGCCTCGACCGACAGCACGAGCCTCGCCCCGCCGCCGGTCGCCGTGCAGATCACCGGCCGCGCGATGGACATTCAGGGGATGACCCGCTTCATGCGCGATCTTGGCGAGTCGCCCTGGATCGGCAACGTGGATTTGCTCCAGACGGAAACCGTGATCGATGGCGGGCGCGCCGTGACCGCCTTTACGGTGCGGGCCACGTATCTCCGTTCCCGTCCCGATTCGGCCCAGACCGCCGCCGCCGCGGCCTCCGCGGGAAGGTGATGCATGGCGCTCCTCGATAGTCCACGCAACAAGTCGATCGTGGTGATCCTGCTCGTCGGGTTGCTCGGGTACATGATCTACACCGGCGAAGGCCTCACCACGATAGGCTTCGACGGGCTTAAGGCCAAGCAGGAACGAGCCCAGGCGGTGCAAGACTCGATCGTCGCGCTCACCACCCAGACCGACAGTGTCAAGCGGGACTTGGCGCGCGGGTCGATCGAAGAGCTCAAGAAGACGACCGAATCGTACCGCGGCACGCTGGAGACGCTCCGCCAGCTGGTGCCGGAGCAGAATGAGGTGCCTGGTCTCATCGATGCCATCACGACCCGCGCCAAGGTGCGCGGCGTCCATCTGGCCGCGGTCACGCCGCAGCCGGTCGATGTGGGACCTTCACCGTTCGATACCCACCGGTACCGGATGACCGTGATCGGTCACTACGATCAGATCGGCGAGTTCCTGACCGACGTCGCGGGGCTCAAGCGGATCATCGTCCCGGTGGATGTGATCCTCTCCTCGGCCAATCCGACGAGTGCGCGCGCCCTTGGCGACACGTCCAAGGCAATGCTCGAGGCTCGCTTCGTCGTAAAGACTTTCGTCAAATCGAGCGCGCCGGCGGAAGGAGGGCCCCGTGCCAACTAGGGTGCTCGCCGCCCGGCTCCTCCTCCTCGGCTTCCTGGCCGGGTGCGGTGGCGGCGCCGATCCCGCTCCGGCCCCTGCCGCTGTTCCGGGCGACACGGACGGGACTCCCGGCACGGCCGCCGCACAGGGAGCGGCCCCGAAAGCCGCCCCGAAGATCGATCAGTCGATGATCCCCCCTCCGGGCGCGCCGCTCGTGCGGGAGACGTACGCATACAGCGGCGGTAGTCGCGATCCTTTCGAATCGGTCCTCGGCCGGGGCAACCTGGGCCCGGAACTTCCCGATCTCGACCTGGTCGGCATCTACCTGCTGCAGCCGTCCAGCGCCAGCGTGGCGGTACTTCGGGACCGGCTCACGAACAAGCGCTATAACGTCCGCGAGGGCGATCGTCTCGGCCGGATGCGCGTCAGCGACATCCGCAAGCAAGACGTGACCTTCATGATCGATGACTACGGAACGACCCGTCAGGAGACGCTGTCGCTTCGCAAGCAGGAGGGGAATCCATGATCCGCCGTTCCTGGTCGCTCTTCGCGAGTGCGTTTCTTCTCGCCGCGCCGCCGGCCCCCGCCGCCGATCGCGATGGAGAAGTCCGCGCGGTGAGCCTGGTGCCGTCCACCGGCAAAGCCGAGTTGGTCATTCAGGTGCGTGGGGCGGTGCAGATCACCGACCGCACCCTGACCGACCCGAATCGCATCGTCCTCGACATTGCCGGGGCCACACTCGCCTCGGGCATGGACCAGTCGATCTACGACGGGGTCAAACGGGCGGGCGTCCTCAACGTGCGGGTGCGGCAGTATACGCCCGACGTGGTGCGGGTCGTCCTCGATGTCGAACGGCTGATTCCCTATCGGGTCGAGCGTTCCGCCGAGGCCATTCGCGTCTCGTTCGGCACCGAACAGGGGTTCCTTGCCTGGAACGGTCCCGCCGCCTCGACCACGTCGCTTCCGATCGCCGCGGTCAGCGTCGCTCCGCCGGAGCCGGAACCGGTGTCCCTCGCCCGCGCCCCGATGCGGCAGCAGGCCCGGGGGGCGTCCCGCATTACGGTAACCTGGAACAATGCGAGCATCGAAGAGGTGATCTCGGGGTTCCAGGCCATCAGCGGCAAGTCGATCATTCTCGGCAAGGACATCAAGCGCACCGTCACCGCGGAAATCAACGATCAGCCCTGGCCGGAGGCGTTCTACGCCATCCTGGCCGCGCAGGGCCTTTCCGCCCAGGAGCTTCCGGGCGGCATCATCCGGGTCGACGCGCCGGCCAACCTGGCCGAAATCGACTCGCTGGAACCGCGCGAGACCCGGTTCGTCCGGGTCAACTATGCCCGCGTCGGCGAACTGGTGAATTCGGTGAAGGGAGTGCTGACCAAGCGCGGCTCCGCCACGGCGGACACCGCGACCAACACCGTCATCGTCACCGACTCGAAGAGCAACCTGGATAACGTCATCAACATGGTGACGCAGCTCGATCTCAAGCCGAAGTCGATTTCGATCCAGGCCAAAATCATCTTCGTCGACCGGACCGATCTCGAACAGCTTGGCTTCAAGTACGACATCGGCAGCCGGGCGCAGTTCTATAACCGTCTGGTGCAGCGCCCCGATCCCGCCACCGGCGGCGTGCAGCAGTACCGCCCCGGCACCAACATCGTCAATCTGGGCGGCAACCAGCTCTCCGCGATCGGCAACGCCGACGCCGTCATTACGTCAGCGGCGCTCGATCTGATGTTCTCGACCGCCATCGGCGGCTTCTCGATCACGAGCTTCCTCCAGGGGCTCGAACAGGTCGACCTCTCCGACGTGCAGGCGGAGCCGAGTGTCAATACGGTGGACAACAAGCAGGCGACCATTCGCGTCGGTGAAGACATTCCGGTGCGGGTCGTCGACGTGGCCTCGGCGCAGAGTTCGGCGGGGCAGGTGGCGCGCGCCAACGTGCAGTTCCGCGAAACCGGCATCAAACTGCTGGTCACGCCGCACGTCACCAACGACGGAATGATCTCCCTCGATCTGGCCACCGAACGGTCGAGCCTCCAGACCCTGTCAGCCGCCGATCTCGGGTTCATTATCGCGAAGCAGGAAACCAAGAACCAAGTGCTCGTGGCCGACGGCGAGACCGCGGTCATCGGCGGCCTTACGGTCACCACGGTAGAGAAGTCCCGGTCGGGGATTCCGCTCCTCTCGAGCCTTCCACTCATCGGCAGTCTCTTCAGCTTCTCGTCCACCCGCGAGAACCGGAAGGATCTCATTATCTTGGTCACGCCGAGAGTGCTCGGCGACGGCAAAGTCGTACCGGAGTCCTGACCCCCAGCTTCGACTGGTGTCCAGGAACCTCCCCGGGCCCGGCTCTGCCGGGCTCGGTTGTTTGTGAGGGGATGGTCGAGAGGCGGCATCCCATGTTCGCTACGCGCTACTCGCTATTCGCTAGAGAGTTGTAGCGAATAGCGCATAGCGAATAGCGAATAGCGAATAGCGAACCCCATACCGCGAACCAACATGCACCTCCGCTTCACCACCGCCGGCGAATCCCATGGCAAAGCCCTCGTCGTCATCGTCGAGGGGCTTCCCGCCGGATTGCCGGTCAAGGCGGAGCAGGTCGACGAGCAACTCGCGCGGCGGATGCAGGGGTATGGCCGGGGCGCGCGAATGAAGATCGAACGCGACCGGATCGAGTGGCTGGCGGGTGTCCGCGCCGGCGAGACCCTCGGCTCTCCGGTGGCCATGACGGTGCCCAACCTCGACTGGGCCAATTGGGAGGATGTCATGGCCGCGGAGGGGGCTCCAGGCGACCTCCGCCGCCGCCGAGTGACCCGCCCGCGTCCCGGACACGCCGACCTCGTGGGCGTCCTCAAATACGACCGCCTCGACGCGCGCGACATCCTGGAACGCGCCAGCGCCCGCGAGACCGCCGCCCGGGTGGCCGCCGGCGCCCTCGCCCGCCGCCTTCTCGAAGAGTTCGGGGTCGAGATCGGCAGCCACGTCGTCTCCCTCGGCGGCCTTCGCGCCGCCATTCCCGATCCCCTTCCGGTGCCGCTCAACGCCGCCTCGGACCGTTCCGAAGTTCGGGTCCTCGACCCCGGCGCCGAAGCGGAGATCATCGCGCGGATCGATGCGGCCAAGAAGGCGGGCGACACGCTGGGCGGCGAAATCGAAGTGGTGGCGCGGGGCGTCGTGCTCGGGCTCGGGAGCCACGTGAGCTGGGACGCCAAGCTCGACGGCCGCCTGGCGGGAATGCTGATGTCCATCCCCGCCGTGAAGGGGGTCGAAATCGGGCTTGGATTCGAGGCGGCCCGGCGGCCTGGGTCGGCGGTTCATGACCCGATCGAGGCCGATGCCGCGGGAGCTCCCCT
>JABFSM010000136.1 GCA_013140635.1 Gemmatimonadales bacterium | reverse complement strand
GTGCAGCGCTGTGTCGGCGTCGACCACCCCCACCAGCGTGACGTTATGAAAATCCATTCCCTTGGCGATCATCTGGGTACCCAGTAGGATGTCCACCTGACCTTTCTCGATCCGGGTGAGAATGCGGTGGTGGCTCCAGCGGGCGGAGGTGGTATCCATGTCCATCCGCGCAAGCCGGGCCTTGGGGAATCGCGCCGCCACCAGCTCCTCCAGCTGCTGGGTGCCGATCCCATGCGACCGTTGTACCGCGTGGCCACACGCGGCGCATTTGACCGGCACCGGAAAGTGCCGGCCGCAATAGTGGCAGCGGAGCCCCGGGGGGATCCGGTGCAGCGTCAGCGCGATCGAACAGTCGGGGCACTCCGGCACCACCCCGCACTCGGAACACTGCACGAACGCGGCATAGCCTCGACGGTTGAGCAGCAGGATCGCCTGCTCGCCGCGGGCCAGCACCGCATTGAGCGCCGTATCCAGTGCTTCCGACCAGGGCACCGAGTGGCCGGTCTGGATTCTCGGCGCCGTCCGCAAGTCCACGAGCTCCACCGGCGGGAGCGGGCGATCGTCGATCCGCTTGGGGAGGCGAAGGAGGGCGGGTGGACGGATGGACAGACGGACGGACGGGCCGGTCACGGTTAGGCCGAACGTTTCCAGAGAGGGCGTCGCGCTCCCGAGCACATAACGCGCCCTTTCAAGCCGAGCCCGCACCCGCGCCACCTCCCGCGCGTGGTAACGCGGCGTCTCGCCATTCTTGTAGCTCGCGTCGTGCTCTTCGTCCACCACGATCAGTCCGAGATCCTTGACGGGCGCGAAGACCGCGGAGCGCGCCCCCACCGCCACCCGCCGCTCCCCACGGCGGAGGAGGCGCCACGCGTCGGCGCGTTCGCCGTCGGACAATCCACTATGCAGCACCGCCACGTCGTTGCCGAACATGCCGCGTACGCGGCTCACCATTTGTGGCGTGAGGCCGATCTCCGGCACCAGGACGATCGCCCCGCGGCCCGACTCCACCGCGCGCGCGACGGCGCGAAGATAGACCAGGGTCTTGCCGCTCCCGGTCACCCCGAAGAGGAGCGCACCGTCGCCCGGGGTCAGCCCGTCGATCCGCTCCAGCGCGCCGGCCTGCTCCGCCGTGAGCGCCTCGGGGGGCGAGGTGCCCGGCTCTCCCTCGAAGGGATCCCTAACGCGCTCGGCCTTCACCACCCGTGCCAGCCCCGCGTCGGCCAGCGCCTTGATGACGGCGTCGCTCATGCCGAGTGACTCTTTGAGGTGCTTGACCGGAGCCCGTCCGCCCAGCCCTTCGAGGGTTTCGTAGAGGCGGCGCTGCTTGACCGCCCTCGCGAACCTCGCGTCCCGCTCGATCAGGGTGAGCGGTTCGCCGGCCAATTCAACGTGCCGCTCGGTGGCGCGCCCGCTCCCGGTGTCGGCGGCCACCACGCGAAGCTCCGCGGCGCCGACTCGTACCAGCCGGTCGGCCACTTCCCAAAGCGGCTTCTTGAAGCTCCGCGCCAAAGTCGCCAGCGGCGCCTCCCCTCCCTTCCGAGCCAGCGCCTCCAGGACGTCGCCGGCCAGCCCGCCCAGGCGCCGAGCCGCCTGCCCGTCGAGCAGCACCAAGTCCACCCGGGAGGCGCCCCAGAGGGCCGCGGGGAGCATGGCGCGCATGGCCAGACCGATCGGCGCACCGTAGTACCCCGCCATCCACTCCGCGATCCGGAGAAGCGCCGGCGAGAGCGCCGGCTCGGCGTCCGGGGCGGCGAGGATTTCTTTGAGCTTGAGAGATTGCTTCGCTGCGCTCGCAATGACTGCAGCTGCGCTCGCAATGACTGCGGCTTCGCTCGCAATGACTGCGACGACAATGCCGACCAGTTCGCGATTGCGCACCGGCACCACGACCCGGGCGCCCGGCACGATCCGGTCGGCCAGCGTCTCCGGGACGCGGTAGGTGTAGGGCTCGAAGAGTGGGAGCGGAAGGGCGACGTGGGCGAGGCGTTCGGTCATCGCGCCGAGAGGCCGAGCCCCGGCCCCTCGGGCAGCCGAAGCCGGCCCCCGTCGATCGTGGCACCGACGTATGGGTCCCGGGCCAGAAGCGCGGCGCCGTCGAGATCGCAGATATCGACCAGCGGGCAGATCTGCGCCGCCGCGGTGATCCCGATCGAGCTCTCGATCATGCAACCGACCATGACCATCAGGTGATGGGCCCGCGCGATGGCAATCATGCGAACCGCTTCGCGGAGGCTCCCGGTCTTCGCCAACTTGATATTGATGCCGTCGACCTTGCCGACGAGCGGGGGAATGTCCGCCGCCGTGAGGCAGCTCTCATCGGCGACGATCGGGATGCGCGCCTCTTGACGCACGAGGCCCAGCCCCTCGAGGTCGGTCGGTTCGAGCGGCTGTTCGAGCACCGTCACCCCGAACTCCTCCAGGAGCGGAAGCATTCGGATGGCCTGCTTTCGGGTCCACCCGCAATTGGCGTCGACCCGCAGCTCCTTCGAGGTGACGTCGCGAATGGCGCTGAGAATGGCCCGGTCATCGGTGGTTCCGAGCTTGACCTTGAGCACCGGATACTGCTCCGCCTCGCGCACCTTCATCTGAATCCGTTCGGCGGTGTCGATACCGATCGTGAAGGTTGAGAGGGGGCACTTCGCGGCGTCGAGCCCGAAGAGCCGGTACACCGGAACGCCGAGCCGCTTCCCGGCCAGATCGTGCAACGCCGCCGAGAGAGCGGCGCGAGCGGAGTTGTTTCCGTGCAGCGCCATTTCGAAGCCGGCTTCGGCATCCTCGAGGTGGAACGGATCGGTCGGGAGGACCGTCGCGTATACCTGGAGCGCTTCCAACACCGTCTCGGTGGTCTCCCCGTAGAAGCGCTGTGGAGCCGCCTCTCCCCACCCCTCGACGCCATCATCATCGATCAGACGGACTTGAACGGTGCGATAGGTGTCTTGCGAGCCCCGCGCGATGATGAACGGGTGCCGGGTCTTCAGTTCGAGGACTTCAGCCAAGAGGCGCACGAGTGAGCTCAGGAGCGGGGAGAGATCAGGTTCGGGAGCGGAGTATAGGACGCAGGCAGGAGAGGGTCAAATCAGGCCAGTCCCAGGAGGGTCGCAACGACGCCATCCGCCACCCGTCCCGGCGCATAGCCCCCTTCGAGCAGGCCCACGATCGGTACGGACGGGAACCGGTCGCGGAACGCTCGGACGAGCGTGGTGTAGTCGACCGGCTCGAGGGTGAAGCCGCCGAGCGGATCGCCGGCTAGGCTGTCGTAGCCGGCGGAGATCAGCACGATGTCCGGCGTCCACTCCTCTGTCGCCCTCGCAACCGCGGTCAGCAGCGCTTCGACGTACTCGCTCCGCGGCAACCCCGCCGGCATCGGAACGTTGAAGATGTTCCCCACGCCGCGTTCCCGCGCCAAGCCGGTGCCCGGATACGCCGGCCACTCGTGCATCGAGACGAACCGGATCGCCGGATCGAGTTCGACCAATGCCTGAGTGCCGTTGCCGTGATGGACATCCCAGTCGACGATGAGGACTCGTTCCTTCCCGAGCGTCCGGGCCTCGCGCGCGGCGACCACCACGTTGCCGAGGAGACAAAATCCCATCGCCCGTTCTCGGAGGGCGTGGTGCCCCGGCGGCCGCACCGCCGCAAAGGCATGCCCTCCGCCGTTCACCGCGTAACGCGTCGCGTCGAGCGCGGCCCCGGCCGCGCCGAGCGCCGCTTCCCAGCTTCGTTCGTTGAGGATGGTGTCGGCGTCGAGCATCCCGCCGCCCCGCGCCGACGTCGCCGTGAGGAAATCGAGATAGTGCCCGGGATGAACGCGAACGATCGATTCGACATCGGCGGGACCGGCTTGCCGGACTTCTGCGCCCGGCTCGCGGCCGAGCCGTTCGAGCAACACCTCCAGGCGCCGCGGGCTCTCGGGGTGCCCCGGGCCGGGGTTATGCGCAAGGCAGGCGTCGTGGGTAAAGACGGGAGGAAGCGCCACCCTAACGTGCCGGGATTCTCCCTCTCGAAAGGACGATCAGCGGCGCGTTGGCGGTGACCCCCGACTCCGCTAGCGTCCTCGGCCCTTCGTAGAGCTCCGCCCCGCGGTACTTGACGACGTATTCCGACGATGGCCGCCGCACCCGGGCCCGCGCGAGGGCGGCGCGCTTGAGCTCGGAGACCGGCGTCGACGGCAAGAACTCGAGCGGGAACTCCTCCCACGTATCCAGCACCATCACCCGAACCGGCAGGGATCCGCTCATGCGGCCGTACTCGCCGGGGCGGGCAGGGTCGAAAGAAAGCGTGAGACGGCCTGGTCGAAGAAAAGAGTCGAGGCGCGCACCCTGGTGCCCCCGGGAGCTGCCATCGTTGCGAGAGCGATCTCTTCCCCACCCTGTCCCCGGAGGGTCACCCAGGCGGGCCCTTCGCGCTCGGCATAGGCGGCATTGTTGGGCACCCGCTCAGCGAAAAACGACTTGGCCCGGGCAAGGACCAGGGCGGGCTCGAGCGTCGTCAAGTACTCGTGGACCATGGGGCGGATTGGCCTCTGGCAGAGGGTGACTGAATCGAGGGAAATCTACCGGATCGGCCCGCGGGCCTCTAGTTCCGCCTGGAAGACCGCACTCCGGCGGAAGAGATCGCGGATTCCCGCCCGCCGCCGAAGGACGAGCACCAATTCCCCCGGCGGGGGATCCTCCACGTCCATCACCGTGAGAAAGGCGGGCAGCGTGGCCTCCTTCGGCACCACGATGGTGTACTGTTCTCCCTTCCAGGAAACGCTCGCCTCGGCCGGGATCTCCGACACTTCCCGTTCCACGAAGATGTCGTCATCGACCTGAAAAGCACCGTCGGGAAGCCGGACCCCATCGCGGTAAAACCCCGCATCGAACGCCTCGCCGTCATGCCGAGCGAAGTTCTCCTCGGCGGCCCGATCGAACTCCTCCAAGTCGGGAGCGCGGGCTTTCCATTCGACGTGATGGCGGATTTCGTGGGTCAGCGTCTCCCACGCTTCCTCGACCCAGTCGAATGTCTCGGAGTCGTTGGCAAGGGCCTGGAATGACCCATGGTAAAGCACCACACGGGTCTGCAAATGGCGTGGATCGTTGTCGGCGCCGGGAAGGGGGACGCACTCGCCGAGGGTCCAAACCCCCTCTCGCGCCGGATGCACGACGGTCCGAGGGGAGACCACCACCTCCGCGATGCCGTCCAGAAACTCGGCGGGGATCTCCGCGGCCTGTCGCCGGACCAGAGCCTCGAAATCGCTCAGGCGCATCGGAAGGAGGCGGTCTTAGAGCCGCTCCGAGAGGAACGCCGCCACATGGTCGAGCCCGACCCGGTCTTGCGCCATCGTATCCCGGTCTCGAATGGTGACACTTCGCTCGGCGGCGGTTTGCCCATCGATGGTGATGCAGAAGGGGGTCCCGACCTCGTCCATTCGGCGATAGCGGCGGCCGATCGCCCCGCCGTCGTCGTAGAAGACCGGAAAGCGCTTTCGGAGGTTGTTGTAGAGCTCGGTCGCCAATTCGGGCATGGCGTCTTTGTTCACCAGGGGAAGGACCGCCGCCTTGATCGGCGCCAGCGAGGGGTGGAAGCCGAGGACGGTGCGGGTCTCTCCTTCCACCTGCTCCTCGCGAAAGGCGTCCACCATCACCGCCAGGGTGATCCGATCGGCGCCGGCCGACGTCTCGACGATGTTCGGCAGATACCGGGTGTTGGCGGCCTGATCGAAGTACTCGAGCTTCTTGCCCGAGGCCTGCTGGTGATTGGTGAGATCGAAGTCGCCACGGTTATGCACCCCCTCGATCTCGTTCCATCCGAAGGGAAACTCGTACTCGATGTCATAGGCCGCGCGGGCATAGTGGGCCAGCTCGGTGTCGGCGTGCTGGTGCCACTGGAGCTTTTCAGGGCGGAGGCCGAGCTCGTGATGCCAGGCCAGCCGGATAGCCCGCCACCGCTCGAACCACTCGGCCTCTTCGCCGGGCTTCACGAAAAACTGCATTTCCATCTGTTCGAATTCCCGGGTCCGAAAGATGAAGTTCCCCGGGGTGATCTCGTTCCGGAAGGCCTTTCCGATCTGCGCGATGCCGAAGGGGAGCTTCTGCCGCGAGCTCTGCAGGACGTTCAGGTAGTTGACGTAGATCCCCTGCGCCGTTTCGGGCCGAAGGTAGACCACCGCCGCCGATTCCTCGACCGGCCCCATGAAGGTCTTGAACATCAGGTTGAACATTCGCGGTTCGGTGAGCTCACAGGTTGTGTGCTCGCCGGGATGCTTCGACGGCTTCTGCGGACAGGGCGCATCGAGCAGTTTGTCGGCGCGGAACCTCGCTTTACAGGTCTTGCAGTCGACCATCGGATCGGTGAAGCCGGAGACGTGCCCGGAGGCCTCCCAGACCTTGGGATGCATGAGAATGGCGGCGTCGAGCCCCTCGATATCGTCCCGGACGCGAACCATCGAGTTCCACCAGCGGTCCTTCACATTCTTCTTGAGCTCGGCTCCGAGCGGACCGTAATCCCAGACCGACCCGAGCCCCCCGTAGATCTCGGAAGATTGGAAGACAAAGCCCCTCCTCTTGCAGAGGGAAACGAGTTTCTCCATTGTGGGGTTCGGGGCCATGTCGGGTCGCCGGGGTAGAATCGTGAAGGTCTTGGGGCGCGTAAACTTACGAGGCTGGGATGGGGGGTGCAAGCAATCTTGACACCTGCACACTGCTATGCGGATTTCAGACACCACTTGTCGCGCCCCCGCGACAGAATGCGCCATGCCCTTGTGGCATCAGCAGCTTCAGTTGGAGGGTACCTACGGCGTGTTCCTTGCTAGGTTTAGGTGCGTTCTGGCACTCCTTTTCCAGGCCCCCGGCTCTGAGGCCTTCGTGATGGTTCGTGGCAACCGGCCGTATCGGCAGCGAGGGCGCTCGGACAGGGCGGGGTTTACGCTCACCGAGTTGCTCATCGTCATCGTGATCCTGGGGATTCTCACCCGGCTCGCGTATCCGGCCCTCAACGCGCTCCGGGCCCACTCCGAGAGCGCCATGATCGGGCTCGGCACCACTCTGCAGGCCGCCCAGCGCGAAGCGGTGGCTCGCGGGCACGACGTGCGGGTGATCTTCGACGGAACCAGCAACCGGCTCCAGCTCCACTTCGACACCAACAGCAACGGCACCGTCGACGGCACCGAACGGGTGCGCGGCGTTGCCCTCGACCGGACGGTGGTTTTTGGCCGAGGGGCCGCTCCGGCCCGGGCCTTCGGAGCCGCCAACATCAACCTGACCGTCGGCGGGTCGACGCTGGTCTTCCACCGGAATGGGAGCGCGAGCGCGTCGGGCGGGCTCTACCTCACGACCACCCGCGGCGCGAGCGGTGGGGGAGATGCCAAGTGGGCCAAGGACGCCCGGGCCATCGAAATCGTTCGAGCCACCGGGCGGGTCGAGTGGTGGCGGTACAACGGCGTTGCCTGGATGCGGGGGTTCTGATGAAGAAGCGCACTGCGGAGGCCGGCTTCACGCTGATCGAGGTGATCATCGCGGTCGTTATGCTCGCGATCCTCACCCTTTCGCTCATGAAGAACAACGCGACGATGATCCGGGCGGTCACCGACGACCGGGCGCGCACGCAGGCCATGGCCGCGGCCGACGAGCGGCTGGCCCGGGTTCGGGTCTGGCCCACCTACGCGACCCTCGAGGCGACCTTTGCCGGCACGGAAAACAACACCCCGTTCGCAGGGTGGAGCCGGGTCACCACCATCGTCCGAACCGGGGGAGTGAACCAGGTCAACGATTACAAGCGAATCACGATTTCCGTCACCGGCCCCGGGCTCGCGGCGGCAATCAACCGCACCGTCACGTTGGCGGCGCCATGAGGACTACGCCAATGAACGACCGCCGCGGCTTTACCCTGGTGGAGATGCTGATCGCGATGGTGGCCTTTCTCTTCGTCTTGGCCGCCGCGATGCAGGGACTCAAGAGCCAGTCGAACGGATTCACCCGTGGCGCCGACGAAATGGGCATCCTCCAGAACATGCGGTACGGGGCCGAGCTCCTCGACCAGGAGTTCCGGATGGCCGGGGCGAACGTTCCCGACCGGCAGCCCTCGGTGGTCTACGCCGGGCCCAACTCCTTCAGCTTCAATGCCGACATGGTGTCGGACGTTCTCGGCGACATCTCTTCCGTCTACGTCGACCCGGACGCGCTGCCGGGCCAGGTGCAGGCGTGGCGGCTTGCCAATGCCGCGGTCGTCCCGAATTCGAGCGCGGCATTTACCTATCCGCTCTTCGACTTCGCCACCAGCGGCGGAGAGACGCTCACCTTCTGGTTTTCGCTCGACACCGAGACGGCGCGCGCCGACGACTACGTGCTCAATCGGCAGGTCAACAATCAGAATCCCGAGGTGCTGGTGCGGGGGATTCTGGCGCCGAGCGGCGGGCAGAACTTCTTCAAGTATTTCTACCTCAATGCGCCGGTGGGGGTCAACGCGACGATCGACTCGGTGCCGACGGCGTGGGGCAACTTGCGCCATGTGGCGGCGCAGCATGGGGTGCTCCCCGACACCGGCATCCTTGCCCGCGTCGATCAGCTCCGCGCGGTGCAGGTCCGGTTCCGGGTGACGAATCAGCGCGCCGGAACGGCGGAGAGAATCCGGGAGATCAACTCCACGATTCCCTTACCTAACGTCGGTGTGAAGAAGCTCCAGACCTGCGGCGACGCGCCGATCTTCGGGTCCGCGGTGGGCGCCGCCTACGATGGCGTGGCGACCCCGGCCAGAGTCCGGGTAACCTGGGTGCCGTCGGTCGACGAAGCCACCGGCGAGCAGGACATCATCCGGTATGTGGTCTGGCGCAAACTGGCCGCCGCCGTGGACTGGGGAGATCCCTATACCTCGATCGCGTCGGGCGCCGCGCCCCCTTACATCTTCGACGACACCGATCTCGTTAGTACCGCAACGTACAACTATGCCGTCTCGGCCCAGGACTGTACCCCGCTGCTCTCGACCAAGCGGGTAACCGCTAATGTGGTGATCCCGTGAGTGTGCTTGAGGAGAAACCTATGACTCGTCCATCGCTGATCCGGAACGAACGGGGCATCGCGCTCATAACGGTGCTGCTGCTCTCGGTTGCCTTGACCGCGCTGGCCCTCGGCGCCGGTATGATCTCCATGAACGCCGGGCTGATTCGGCGCTACGGCGAACGCGCCGCCGTCGTGGAAGACGCGGCGCTGGCCGGCCTGGAAGAGGCTCGGAGCCGGCTCAATGGCGTCGACTCGCTCTATCCCGATATCGGGTTCGTTACCCTCGAGAACGGGGTGGCCGTGACCAATGCGTCGGGAGCCACCATTCCGGGGCTGACCCGATGGACCTATGCCGGACCGAGCGGCGTGTCGTCGGGCCAATACGGCGTCTTCGGGAGCATCATCAGCGTCGTCACCGACCAGACAAACATCCGGGTCGTCCGGCGGCTCGAGGTGAATCAGGAGAGCTTTTCCAAATACGCCTACTTCTCCGATTTCGAGAACAACGGCAGCATTTGCTTCGGCGGCGGCGACAACATCTTCGGACCGGTCCACTCGAACGATGATATTTGTATCTACTCGAGCGGCGCCCGCTTCCGGGATCTGGTGCGTACCAACGGCGCCATGAATGGTGCCGGCTACGGCACCTTCGACAAGGGATACGAGACCGGCATCCCGAGCATTCCGATGCCGACCGTGGCCGATCTGGCCAAGCTCAAGGCGCAGGCGATCCTTGGTAATACCTCCTTTGCCGGCTTTACCACCGGCGGCACCGGCCAGGCGCGAACTCGGATCCAGTTCTTCAACTTCGACCTCAACGGCGACACGGATGCCACCGACGAGGATGAGGGATTCATCGCGGTGTTCCAGGGAACGGCAGGAAACGAGCCCTATGTGTCGGCGACTCGTACCAGCCCAATCGATGCGACGACCAACAGAAACTGTGGTGACTTCGTCGGTAGCGGTGTCCATGCCGGGCATACGGCCGCGGCGAATTTCCTTGCCGTCGCCGATCATGGCAATACCCTCCGAGACAACGCCATCAACGAAGGAACGGCGCGTTGCTACCTCGGCGGAGACGTCGCTCTCAACAACGGGGCCTTCATCGTTTCCCCTCCGAACGCCGTCGGTTCTTGGCTCCCGTGGGGTGGCGCGGTCGATGCGCGGCTGACCGCGGCGGTCGGCGCCTTGGCGGCGCAGCACCTCCATCCCATTACCCGCGCCCTCAATCCGAATTTCAAGGGGGTCATCTACGTCGAAGGGAAGGTAGGGATCAGCGGGACGGTCCGCGGGCGCGTGACCGTCGCTTCGCCCAACGATATCATCATTCTCGACAACATCCGGCAGTCGATCGATCCGTCGACCGGGCTCTGCACCGATATCGTCGGCCTCTTTTCCGGCGACGACATCATCATTGCCGACAACATGCTCAATGCGCCGGTGAATCAACAGGACGGCACCTGGCAAACGATGCGCCCGGTTGGAAACGGCGACGAAACGATCCATGCGGTCGTCCTCGCGCTCGATATTTTCACAGTTGAGAACTACAACACGGGACCCACCAACGTGGAGACCTGCACCGGGACCAACTGGGGACGCGGCTGCCTAGCGCTTACCGGAGGGATCATTCAACGGACCCGTGGTGCCGTCGGCACCACCGGCGGCACCGGGAACCTCAAGCGATACTCCTACAATGGGTGCGCGCTCTCCGAGCCGCCGCCCTACTTCCCGACCACCGGCCACTTTGCGCGCAACCGGTTCTACGAGATCAATCCGATCAATTTCAACGTGGCCACCTGGTTCACGCTGTATCAGCAGTAGCAGCGGCGCTAGTCATTGCGAGCGGTCATTGCGAGCGCAGGGGATGTCATTGCGAGCGCGGGGGGTGTCATTGCGAGCGCAGCGAAGCAATCTCGAGATTGCCTCGCTGCGCTCGCAATGACACCCCGCAATGACCGCTCGCAATGACATTTAGAGCGAAATGATCTGATCCCGTCGCGTCCCGACACTCACATAGCGAATCGGCACCCCCGCCAGCTCCTGGAGGCGGTCGAGATAGGCCCTGGCCGCCCCGGGAAGGTCCGAAAGCGCCCGGACCCCGCCAGTCGGCGCCTTCCAGCCCCGCAATGTCTCATAGACCGGCCGGACCCGTTCGAGCACCTTCACCTCGGCCGGCATTTCCGTGCAGGTTCCGCCGTCGAGGGTGTATCCGGTCCCCACCGGAATACTGTCGAACCCATCTAACACATCGAGCTTCGTAACGGCGAGCGCCGTGAGTCCATTCACCCGCGCCGCGTATCGGACGACCGAGGCGTCGAACCAGCCGCACCGCCGGGGCCGCCCCGTCACCGAGCCGAATTCGCCGCCCACGTTCCGCAGCTCCTCTTCAAGCGGCGGATCGGCGAGCGTCGGCAGGGGACCATTCCCTACCCGCGTGGTGTACGCCTTCACCACGCCGAGGACGCCGTCGATCATCGTCGGGCCGATTCCCGAACCCACCGCGGCGCCGCCGGCGGTGGTGTTCGAGGAGGTGACGTACGGGTAGGTCCCATGATCGACGTCGAGCAGCGACCCCTGCGCCCCTTCCAGGAGCACTCGACGACCTTCCTTGAGCGCGCGATGAATGACCGCACCGGTGTCCGAGGCGAGCGGCAACAGCCGGGGCGCCATCCGTTCAAGGAGGGTGACATGCTCGTCGAGCGATGCCCGCTCGGTCATCCCGCTGAGGGCGATCCGCTCGTTCGCGCCGGCAACTCGCTCGGCCAGGAGCCGCGCTGCCTCGCCGAGGTCGCGGAGATCGGCCACCCGGAACCCGCGGCGCCCGTACTTGTCCTCGTACGTCGGCCCGATCCCCCGCCCCGTCGTCCCGATATTCTGCTGCCGCTCGCCGGCCGCGTCGAGAAGTTTGTGGTAGGGAAGCACCAAGTGGGCTCGGTCGGACACGAGTAGGCGGCCCTCGGTCGAGACTCCCCGCGCCGCCAGCGCATCGAGCTCCTCGAAGAGCGCCACCGGATCGAGAACGACCCCGTTGCCAAGAATGCAGATGGCCGGAGGGTTGAGGATGCCGGAGGGGATGAGCCGGAGAACGAACTGCGCGCTTCCGACGACAACCGTGTGCCCCGCATTGGCGCCGCCCTGGTAGCGCACCACCAGGTCGGACTGCTCCGCAAGGACGTCGACGAGCTTCCCCTTGCCCTCGTCGCCCCATTGCGCCCCAACGACGACGAGGCAGGAGAGATCGCGGCCGAACACTAGTCCTGCGACCCCTTCCGACCCTTCCCCTTTCGCTCCACCTGGCCGCCAACCGCCCGCGCCGTCTCCGCGGAAATGACCCCCGCCGCGGCCAGCTCTTCAACGTGTTGCTGGAAAGTCTGCATACCGCTCTTCCCTCGCCCTTCGGTCATCAGGTTACGAATCTCGACGACGCGCGCCGGATCCTTGATGCAATCGCGAACGGCGGCGTTTGCAATGAGCACTTCCACCGCGGCCACCCGCCCGGTGCCGTCCACGCGCGGAAGGAGCTGCTGCGAGACGATGGCGAGCAGCGCCTCCGAAAAACGGACTCGGCCGATTTCCCGCTCTTCGAGAGGGAGCATGGCCAGCACCTGCCCGATCGTCGCATGCACGTCCGGCGTGGGAATGGCGCTCAAGACGAGATGGCCCGTTTCGGCGGCTTTCATGGCGGTGTCGATCGTGTCCTGATCGCGCACATCGCCCACCACGATCACATCAGGATCCTGGCGCATGGCGGCCCGGAGCGCGGAGCCGACCGATTCGGTGTCGACACCGACCTCCCGCTGGGTCATCGAGGAGGAGAGATCCCGGTGCAGAAACTCGATCGGGTTTTCGATGGTTACCACGTGCCGTTGTTGCGTCTGGTTCATGTGGTGCAGCATTGCGGCGATCGTCGAGGTCTTCCCGCTGCCGCTGACGCCGGTCACCAGAATGAGCCCCGACTTGTGCTCGGTCAGCTGGGCCAGCGACTCGGGAAGACCGAGCTGTTCGAGGGTGGGGATCGCGAAAGGAATGACCCGCATGACGATCATGAATGACGAGCGCTGCTTGAGAATGTTCACCCGGAACCGGCCCACGCCCGGCATTCCCCAAGAGCAGTCGTAGTCCTTGAGGCCGTCGAGCCGGGCGCGGTCCTCGTCGGTCGTCATCAGCTTGAGCGCGATGGCGCGGGTCTGTTCCGGGGTCAGCCGCTGCTTGGTGAGTGGAACGAGGCGTCCGTCGATCCGGGCGCGGAAGAGGTCGCCGGCCTTGATATGCAGGTCGGAGGCACCGCGCTCCACCGCCGCTTTGATGATTCGTTCGATCGGGGCGCTTGCCATCAGCGTGCTCCGTGAAAGCCCATCCGGCGCTTGGTTTCCGACAATGTTTTCGTGGCGATGGCGCGAGCTCGCTCGGCCCCCCGCGCCAGCACCGCGTCGACGCCGGCCGAGTCGCGCTTGAGCTCGGTGGCCCGTTCGCGAATCGGCGCGAGGGTCTCGATCATCGCGTCGGCCAGCCGGCGCTTGCAGTCCAGGCACCCCCACCCCGCCGTGCGGCACTTCACGTCCACTTCCGCGATCGTTTCGGGCGACGAAAAATGCCGGTGCAGCTCGAACAGGTTGCAGATCTCGGGGTTCCCGGGGTCCTTCTTGGTTACCCGCGCCGGATCGGTGGCGGCGGGGCGGAGTTTGGCCCAGATTTCGTCGGGCGAGTCGAGCAGCCCAACGGTGTTGCCGAGGCTCTTCGACATCTTGGCCTTGCCGTCGAGGCCGACGATCCTCTTGGCCGGCGTGAGCAGCGCCTGCGGCTCCGGAAAGTAGGGCGCGTCGGGAGCATACGCGGCATTCCAGCGCCGGGAAATTTCCCGGGTAAATTCGAGGTGCTGGAGCTGGTCTTCGCCGACCGGCACCTTGTTGGCCAGGTAGAGAAGGATGTCCGCCGCCTGAAGGATCGGGTAACAGAGCAGCCCCGCCGGAATACTCTCGAGCTTTTCGGTCTTATCTTTGAACTGCGTCATCCGCTCCAGCTCGCCGAGCGGCGCCACGCTCGTGAAAAGCCAATTGAGCTCGGCGTGCTCCGGCACCGCCGACTGCACGAAGAGTATGGCGCGCTCCGGGTCGATCCCAGCCGCCATCAGGCCAATGGCGACATCGCGGGTACGCACCTCAAGCGTGGCAACTTCGTACGGAATCGTGACCGCGTGCAGATCCACCACGCAAATGATGGTGTCGTATCGCTCCTGCAGGGCGACCCAGTTGCGAACGGCGCCGAGCCAGTTCCCGATGTGGAGGTCGCCGGTGGGCTGAACCCCGGAGAAGATCCGGTCCATGCGGGCAAGGTAGCCATCTCCTAGACGGCTCGCAAGATGAACTCTTCCTTAGACTTAGTGCATTTTGCTGCGTCGGCTGCCCGGGCTGCTGGACGCTTCATTCAGGGTGCGGGCGGGAACTCCGGCGGCCTCGTGGCTACGCCTAAGGGGCACCACGATTGGGTCACCGAGGTCGACCGGACTGCGGAATCGATCATCGCCGATATCTTGGTCCGTGGCGCCCCGGAGAGCCGAGTGGTCGGCGAGGAGCTCAATCCTGAGATGACCAGCAGTGGCCTGGTCTGGATCGTCGATCCGCTCGACGGCACCGCGAATTTCTTACATGGCTATCCGCAGTACGCCGTGTCGATCGCCGCCGCGATCGATGGCGTTCTCACCGCCGGCGTGGTCTATGATGTCTGCCGTGAGACTCTCTACGGTGCGGCGCGCGGAATGGGCGCCTGGCAGGGCGGCACCAGGCTCCGCGTGTCGGACGTCACCGAGCCTTCCCGCGCGCTCCTGGGCACCGGGTACCCGTTCAAGCGGCTGGAAGAGCTCGATCGTTTCCTCGAGACCTTTCGCCGCGTGCTTCCGAAAACGAGTGGTGTACGCCGGGCCGGGGCCGCCGCCCTCGATCTGGCCGATGTGGCCACCGGCCGCCTCGATGGTTTTTGGGAGCTCACCCTCTCGCCCTGGGACTTCGCGGCGGGGGCCCTGCTGATCCGTGAGGCAGGGGGCGCTGTAACCGATCTGGCGGGAGACGACTTGTCGCTGACCGATAGCGGCCTCATCGCCGGGAACCCGACGATCCATGCATGGCTCGCGCGTATCCTCATGCGCGACCAGAGCTAGGCATTCACTTCTTCCCTATGGAGACTTCATGCTGAATCGAGTGGCCGGCGCGCTCTTCCTCATTGCCGCGGGCGCCGTATCCGGAGTGGCCCAACAGGAACCCCGCGGATCGGGCACCGTCGTCCTCCGCGCCGCGCGCCTCATCGACGGCACCGGGGCGGCCCCGATCGCGAATGGAGTGGTCGTCGTTACCGACGACCGAATCGTGGCGGTGGGCGCGGAAGGAAGGGTGACGATCCCCGCCGGCGCCCGGCGGATCGACCTCGGCAACACCACCCTCCTCCCCGGCTTCGTCGACGCGCACGTCCACCTGATCGGCCGGCCGCTGGCCGACCCCGGGGCCGAAGAGCAAGGAACCCGCGACTATCCCGGCTTTGCGGCCATTCTCGGCGCGGCCAACGCACAGAAGACCCTGATGGCAGGATTCACCTCAGTCCGAAATGTCGGGGCCCAGAGCTTCTACGACGTGGCGCTCCGGCGCGCCATCGAGGGAGGCTATGTGCCGGGGCCCCGCATGCAAACCGCGGCCAACTCCCTGGGCATCACCGGCGGCCACTGCGACGAAAACGGCTACGCCCCCGGCCTCTTCGATGGAACCATCAAAGAGGGAATTGCCGACGGCCCCGACCAGGTGCGCGCCGCGGTGCGCTACCAGGTCAAGTACGGCGCCACGGTCATCAAGACCTGCGCGACGGGGGGCGTCCTCTCCGAGGGAGACGCGGTCGGGGTGCCGCAGTACAGCTACGAAGAGCTGAAGGCGATGGTCGACGAAGCCGCCACGATGGAGCGCAAGGTGGCCGCGCACGCCCATGGCGCCGAAGGGATCAAGATCGCGGCCCGGGCCGGCGTCGCGAGTATCGAGCATGGCTCCTTCCTCGACGACGAGGGCGCCAAACTCATGGCCGAGCATCGTACGGTTCTCGTGCCGACCTACAGCGCGGGGGAAGCGGTCGAAGCCGCCGTGAAGGCGGGGTTGCTCAAGGGGTTTCGCGCCGAGAAGGCGCTTGCCGCCGGCGCGGCCATGCGCAACTCGGGCCAGTTCGCCAGGAAATACAATGTGACCTTTGCCCTCGGCACCGACGCCGGCGTCGGGGCGCACGGGAATAACGGCCATGAGTTCGAGCTGATGGTGCGCTGGGGTGGCCTCACCCCGATGCAGTCGCTGGTGGCCGGCACCACCGGCGCGGCCAAGCTCCTAGGTTGGGACGACCGGCTCGGCAGCTTGACGGCTGGCAAGCTCGCCGATGTGGTGGCCGTCGAAGGAGACCCGCTCGCCGACATCACCGCCACGACGCGGGTGGCGTTCGTCATGAAGAACGGGGTGATCCACAAGCGCCCCTAACGCCTATGGGATGACCCCTTCGCCGCGGGTGAGGGCGGCGACAAACGCCCGTGCGATCGTCGCCGCCGCCTGGATCATCGCGTCGGACCCACCGGTGTTGGCGTTGCCCGCAATCGCGATCGCGATGCGGAGGTCGGGCACGAGGAATAGCGCCGTCTCGGATCCGACCGCCGTACCGCCATGGTGGACGACATTCACACGGCTCGCGGTGTCCGCCGGATTCCGGACCCAGCCCACCCGCCAGCCCAGGGCGTAGTGCTGAGGATTCATCGTGCCGTCGCGCAGCGGACGAGCCGTGAACATCGCCGCTCTGGTCTGGTCGGAGAGAAGCTGGCCTCCGACCAACGCACTCCCAAACCGCACCAGATCGGTCGGCGTCGAGAGAATGCCGCCGCCGGCCCACTTGTAGCTGCTGTTCGTTTCCGGAGCAACCCGAAACTTGCCCGCGGTTTTCGTCGCGACGTAGTCGACCGTCCGCGCTGGGTGTTGCCGGTTCTTGTCATCCGCCCCGGTCGCGCCAAGCCCAAGCGGCCCAAAGAGGTGATTGCTCATCACGGCCAGGAACGGCGTCTTCGTCGCTCCTTCGATCACCGCACTGAGAAGGGTGTAGCCGAATGTGCTGTAGAGAAACCGGGTGTCGGGCTCGAACTTCAGGGCGCCTTTGGAGAATAGGCTGAGCGAAGAGTCGATCGAGGGGAACTCGCGATTGAGGTTGCTCTCGCTGAACCCGCGTTGGCTGAGCATGATCCGGTAGTGCCGGATGCCCGCCTGGTGCGAAAGCAGCTGCCGGCTCGTGACCGGGTATCGTTTCGGGGGGAAGCGCGGCACGTAGTCGCGCACATCCCGATCCAAATCGATCAGCCCGCTCTCGACGAGCCGCATCACCACGGTAGCGGTCAAAGACTTCGATACGCTCCCGATCGGGAACTGCGATTCGGTCGTGACGGGCACCTGGGCCGCCACGTTCGCCAGCCCCGTTGCCTCGGCCCACACCACCTGCCCCGCCACCGCCACGGCGATGGAGAGCCCGGGGTAGTTGCGCCGCGCGCGGAGAGAATCCACCGCGCGCCGTCCGGCGGCGATGGGCGTGGCAAAGGGCACCGCCGCGACCGCCGTTTGGTGCGCCCGCGTGCCGGAGTCGGCCGGCACCAATTCAACCCGCCCACGCGAGCAGGCGGAGAGTGAGGCGGCAAGCAAGAGGCCAATGATGTAGTTGGCATACCGACCGGTCATACAGGCTCCCCCTCTAGTGGCATTCGGCGCCAGGGTTTCCCGGCTACTAATCCATTAGCATAGTGTCAATACACTAGCATATCCTGGCGAACGCGTCAAGACGCTTCGCGATCCGCAACCCTCGCGCTCCTCCAAGCATCTACCTGGAAGCCCCTCGGTATGAACCTTGGCCACGGAGTCTGCATGCGAACTCGTCGTGCTGTGCTATTCGGCACCCTCGCCATGGCGCCATCCTTCCCCACCTCGGAACCGTGGGTCGACTTTTCTCCGCCCACCGGCGGGTTTACCGTCCAGCTGCCTGCGGCGCCCAGAATCAGCAGCAATCTCGTCGGCACGACGGGCGGAGGGCTCGAGACCAGGACGGCATCCGTCACCGACACCGACGCGACCGAGTACCATGTGAGCTGGACGGTCTACGACGCCATCCGCATCGAAGCGAAGGCAAGCGAGGCCACATTTCACCGGATTCGGGACGCCTTCTTGAAGGCGAAGGGCGGCGGCGCTATCCTCGACGAGGCGCCCTTTTCGCTCGGTGGGCATCCCGGATACAGCCTCACGTTCCGGAGCGATGAGGGCCGGTGGGTTACCGCGCGGTTCGCGTTCGTGCGCAATCGCTTCTATCAGGTGATGGCCACTGCCCGAACCGAGGCGCTCGCTCAGGCCAGCACACGCCGATTCCTCGACTCCTTCAGGCTCAGCGTGGCCGAGGAGATCTGACGCCGTTCCAGCAAATGGGTAACTTCCAGGGCGCCATGCGTATCCTCGCCCCCTTTTCCCTGCTTCTCGTCTCTCTCGCCCAAGGCCTGGCGGGTCAGGCTCCCGCCGGCCGGCCCATCCCCCTCCGCATCGTGGCCGACCGGCTTTACGCCACTCCAGTGACTCTTCGGGGAGATACCCTCCTGTTCTATCTCGACACCGGCGGCGGGGCCAACATGGTCTACGAGCGCGCCCTCCCCCGGCTCGGCACGGCGGCCGAATGGATGCGAACGGACGGCGACTCAACGCGCGTGGCGGCCATGCCGGCCTTCACGAGAGAGGCCTCGATTCCGGCCCCCGGACGGGCCTCGTTCACCGGTGAACGGCTCATGGTCTTTCCCGCCCCGAATGACGAGACGCTTGACGACGGGTTCCTGGGCCGGACCTGGTTTGCCGACAGGATCTGGGTGATCGACTACCCGGCCGCGTCGCTCTCCTTGCTCGAGATGGGCGCTTCGGCACCCGCAGTGCCGGCCGCCCACCGGGTTCCGCTCGGATTCAAGGTGAACGCCACCGGCCAGCGAATGATGCACTTCCCCCGGATTCGGGTGGAGATCGATGGAGATTCGCTCGACCTTCTTTTCGATACCGGCGCGATGGTCGTCCTGACCGACCCGGCGCTCGCCGCGCTCGGCGATGGGGGTCCGCGAATCCGCGGGACCAGCTTCATCGCGGAGAATGTGTTCAACCGCTGGCGGCGCCGGCACCCCGGCTGGCGGGTGATCGAGCATGCCGACCGGACGATCGACATGCCGATGATCGAAGTGCCGCATATCACGCTCGGCGGACACCAGGTTGGACCGGTCTGGTTCACCGTGCGCCCGGACCGGAGCTTCCATGAGTACATGTCCCAGTGGATGGACCAGAGAATCGAGGGAGCCCTCGGTGGATCGGCGTTCAAGTATTTCCGGATCACTCTGGACTATCCCCGGGCAACCGCCGGCCTTGCGCGCCCCTGAGGAGGCCGAGCCCAACGCCTAGAGTGCCCCGCCAATGTTGTTTTCGTACCAAAAGCCCCCAGAGCTACAAGACGGAGATTGGAGAGGGACATAGTATCCATCCCATCGCCAACCACCTTCCTCGCCGCACCCGCATAAGCCAATGAAGGCCAATACGACCCCACTCCGCCCCGTGTCGGACGACTCGGCGAAGCTCGATACCGGCCGGACGCTCGCGGCGTGGTACAGCCTGCTCGACGACTCCGGCGCCCTCACCCAGGGACGCGCCACGATCCTCGACCATCTCTCCGCCAAACGGGTCGATCCCTGGTGGGCAGAGACGATTGCGGCGGAGTACGAACGGACCCGAGGCGTGGTCGAGAAGGATGGCCGCCCCCTGGGCTATGTCGTAACGGTCGCGACGAAACTTCCCGCCCCCGTCGGGAGAGTATTTCGGCATGTCGCTGAAGAGCGGCTCCTCGACCAGTGGCTCGGCCCCGACACCTCTGTCACTTTCTTCGCCGAGGGGGGCCATTTCCGAAACGGGGACGGCAACCGGGGTTGCTTTCGGCGAATCGAGACGGAGCGCATCGTTCGGATCGCCTGGGAGGATCCGACGCTTGGGCCCGGCTCGGAAGTGGAGTTCAGTTTTCGGCCGAAAGGCGCGGCGAGAGCGGCGTTCGCCGTGGCCCACAGTCGCATTCAGGAACGGGGGCATGCCGATGGGCTGCAGGCCGGCTGGGATGGGGCGCTGGCGGCACTCCGGGAGATCTTCCTCCGGGCCTGGGGAAAGGAGGAGGTGGGGAGCCGACTAGGCGAAGCCGGCGGCTGAGCGCCGAGGCGGCGAATCCTCGTAGGTCTCGGGCGCGTAGATCTATGGGGGGAATCCACGATGATCAGACGCCCGTCGGCCTATTCCGGCTGGACCGCATTCAGCACTCTGGCGCTCGCCTGCGCCTCGGGCGGGAGGACCGGCTCGAATCCGCCGCCGGCCGCCCTCACGGCCACCACGACCTTCGTCACCGTTCTCGGCAGCGACACCGTGAGCATCGAACAGTTCACCCGAACCGCCACGACGGTGACGGGGGACCTGGTCGAGAGGGAACCGACGGTTGTCCATTCCCATTACGTGATCGGCTTGCGGCCGGACAGAACCCCGGAGTCGGTCGTTCTAAGCCGGCGCCGGCCCGACGGCTCGCTGCTCCCCAACAACCCCCGCAGCACGAGGCTCACCCTCCTCGCCGACAGTATCGTGGCCGAGGAGGTATTCCCAGACAGCGTGGCGATACGGCGGCGGGCCGGCAAAGCGGCCTATCCAGTCCTGGGGTCGGCCATCGGGTTCTACGAAATCTTTCTTGCCCGGCCCCGCCCGGCAGGCATCGACACCGCCACGATCATCACGACTGCCATCCGTTCCCCCGGAGGGCGTCCTTACCCGATCAGATTCTACGGCGCCGATTCGGCCCGCATCCGTCTCGAGGTCGTTCGGGGAGACCAGGTGCTCCGATTCGATCGTGAGGGAAGGGTGCACACCTTCGACGGGACCCGAACGACGATCAAGGAATTTAGCCGGCGCACCGGGCCGGTCGACTTCCCCGCAGTCGTAAGGGCCTTTGCCGCCCGGGAGGCGGCGGGGCAACTCGTGGCGAACCGCGTGGGCCGGGATACTGTTACGGCCACCGTGGGAATCGCGAAGCTCTGGGTGGACTATGGGCGTCCATATCTCCGGGGGCGTGAGGTGTTTCGAAACGGAGTGCTGGGCGACACGATCTGGCGGGCGGGAGCCAACGCGGCCACCCAGTTTGAGACCAGCGTTCCCCTGACCATCGGCGGGGAGACCATTCCCGCCGGACGCTACACGCTCTGGGTTCGGGTGCCGTCGGACAACAGCGCATATACCCTGATCGTCAACAAGCGGATCAGGATCTGGGGAACCCAGTACACCCGGGCGGAAGACCTGGTGCGCGTCCCGATGGCAGTGCGAAGGAATGGGATGTCGGCCGAGCAGTTCACCATTGTAGTCGAGCCGAACGGCGCGGGAGGAAACCTGGTGATGCGCTGGGGAACGACCGAGTTGGTTGCGCCGTTGGTGGTGCCGTAGGCCTACGCCGCCTTGGTCAGAATCCGCGGCCCCTCTTTCGTTATGGCCACGGTATGCTCGAAGTGGGCCGCGAGGGAGCCATCGGCGGTCACTACCGTCCACTTGTCGGCGAGCATGCGGGTGGCGTAGTCGCCGAGGGTGATCATCGGCTCGATCGCGAGGGTCATCCCCACTTGGAGCCTCGGGCCCCGCCTGGGCTGTCCATGGTTCGGCACCTGCGGATCTTCGTGCATCCGTTGGCCCACACCATGCCCCAC
>JABFSM010000193.1 GCA_013140635.1 Gemmatimonadales bacterium | reverse complement strand
ATGGGCCTTGCTGGATTTGAACCAGCGCGCTAAGGATTATGAGTCCGCTGCTCTAACCAGGCTGAGCTAAGGGCCCGACGGCAAACCACGAGTGAATCCTACAACTCTCCTCGGCGTCATGCACGGGTGGCACCGCCGCCATTAACTTTCCCGCCGTGCGCGTCGCCATCGTCTCCCACCTCTACGCCGATCATCAGCACCGCGGCAAACTCAGGGCCCTCGCCGGTCTAGGCGCCGGGCTCGCCGTCAGCACCCCGGGTGGCGTCGCCGGGCTCGACGGCAGCGTCCGGATCATCCCGGTGCCCGCCACCGGCAGCGCGGCCGATCCCGGTTCGCTCCGCTGGAACGGCCGCGCCATCCGGCGCGCACTCTCCGACTTCCATCCGAACCTGCTGCACATCGAAGAGGAACCGGGCACCCAAGGCGCCGCCACCGCGGCGGCGGCGGCGCGCAAACTTGGCATTCCCTACACCGTTTTTTCCTGGGAGAGCCTTCCCCGCCGGCTCGGCTTCTTCGGTTCGAGGCGGTACGCCGCCACCGTCAAGCATGCGGCGGCGCTGATCGGCGGCAATCAGATCGCCGCGACGCTCCTCCGCAACTCCGCGCCAGGCGTTCGGGCCACCGCGCTCCCCCAGGCCGGCACTCTCGTTCCCTCCGAAGACCCCCTTGCCGCTCCTCCCCCGGCCGGTCGTCCCGCGCTCCGCCTGGGCTTTGTCGGCCGCCTCGTCCCGGAGCGCGGCGGCGAGATGCTGCTCCGCGCCTGCGCCCAGCTCTTCGGCGCGTGGACCCTGTCGGTGGTGGGCACCGGACCGGAGCAACAGCCACTCGAGGAGCTCGCCGAACGGCTCGGGCTCGCCAGCCGCATTCGCTGGCTCGGCGGCATTCCCCGGGCCGACCTCGACCTGCTCTGGGGGCAAATCGACTGCTTGGTGGTGCCGTCGATCGATACGCCGTCGTGGGTCGAGCGGTGGTCGCCGGTGCTGCTGGATGCGATGGCGCGCGGCATCGCCCCGGTCGTCACGCCCGCCGGCGCCCTTCCGGAACTGATCGGCGATGCCGGCGTCGTGGCCAAAGACACGGAGGGGTTAGCCGAGGCGTTGCAGATACTGCTCGCCGAACCGGAGCGGGTGCGCGCGCTGGGCCAGAAGGCTCGGCAGCGAGTGCTCAACGAATTCGTGGATGCCGCCGTGGCCAAGCGGACTCTCGATTTTTGGAAACAGGTGCTCACCCCAGCGACCGGACGCCAATAGCGCCCGTCGCCTCACGTCAGCCCTCCTCCCCCACCTTCACGTCGGCCACCCCGCGGTTGTTGTAGGACACCTGGATCTGCATCGGCTGGCAGCAGACCTGGCAGTCCTCCACATATTCCTGATGGGTGCCGCCGCCGGGGTCGAGCTGGATCTCGAGTTCTTCCCCGCAGTGGGGACAGTGGATGACCGCCTCTTCCTGAAGCGCTCCGTCCTCACCGTCTCCACCCTCTTCACCCTCCCCGCCGTCCTCGTGCTCGTCTCGGTCTCTCATGTCAGTACTCCAGTGGCAACGCCACCCGCCGCCCGTCCCGCGCGGAGAGGTAGGTCGCAATGAGAATCTCCAGGGAATGAAGCCCTTCCCGGCCGTCGGTCTCCGGGAGCGCCGTGCCCCGGAGCGCTTGGATGACGTTGGCGTAGTAGCGCGGGTGTCCATGCCCGTACACCGTCGCCGTTTCGTAGCTGGCCTGCTCCACTTCATTGTCCATCGGGTCGGGGGTGTCGAACTCCCAGCGCTCGATCCGGTTGACCGCCGTCCCGCCGACCCGCACCGTGCCCCGCTCGCCCAGAATCGTGATGGAGCCCTCGAGGTTTTTCGGATAAGTGAGCATGGTGACGTTGAGCGACCCTAACGTCCCTGCCCGCCATCGCAGCGCCAGCACCCCGGTGTCCTCGACTTCGATCTGCCGCGCCAGCGTGGCGGTGTAGGCCTGTACGCTCTCGACCGGGCCGATCAACCAGTCGAGCATGTCCACGTAGTGGCTCGCCTGGTTCATGATGGCGCCCCCGTCGAACTCCCAGGTGCCCCGCCACGCCGCGCTGTCGTAGTACGACTGCGGCCGGGTCCAAAAGACGTTCACCGTCACCAGGCCGATGGTGCCGAAGCGCTTGGCGTCCACCGCCCGCTTGAGGAGCTGCAGCGTGGGGTTGCGGCGGTTCTGCTTGACGACGAAGAGATGAACCCCCGACGCATCGCACGCCGCCACCATCGCCTTGCCGTCCTGCCAGCGGGTGGCCATCGGCTTTTCGGTGATGACGTGCCGCCCCGCCGCCGCCGCCGCGATCGTCTGGGCGGCGTGCAAACCGCTCGGCGTGGCGAGCACCACCACGTCGGCTTCGCTTCCGGCCAGCAGCGCCTCCAGCGATTCGAAGCCCCGGGCCCCGGTCCGCGCCACCGCTTTGGCCAGCGCCTCGGGGTCGATGTCCGCCACGCCGACCAGCTCGGCGTCGGCGGCATGCACGCCGAGCGCGTCGAAGTGATTGGCCGCAATGCGGCCGCATCCGACCAAGCCGAACCGGATCTTCCGGCCGGTGATCACCGGCTTCCTCGCGAAGAGGGCCGAAGGCTCTCTCATGTATCCCCGTTCGTAAGGCTGAGCCGGCGCGCGCGCCAATCTTCCAGCCGCACCGTGAGCACGACCCCTTCGTCGGTATCCTCGCGGGTCAGCACCTCGCCGGCGCGGTACACCTCGGCAAGCCGCTTCCCATCCGCGGCCGGCACGACCACCCTGACGGTCGGGCGCCCGGCACGCACCAGGTCCCGAAGCGCCGCCTTGACGGCATCGACCCC
Source organism: Gemmatimonadales bacterium (assembly GCA_013140635.1). Taxonomy (GTDB): domain Bacteria; phylum Gemmatimonadota; class Gemmatimonadetes; order Gemmatimonadales; family GWC2-71-9; genus JABFSM01. The sequence goes on along the minus strand of JABFSM010000193.1, from coordinate 18,945 downwards.
GGTGGTGGTCATCGTGGTGGCGAAGATGGCCTGCGGGTAGAGCGCCTTGATCCGGGTCGCGAAGGCGGTGAGGCTCTCCAACTGGTCGGTCTTGTTGAACACGAGGAGCATCGGCCGGTCGGACAGCTCCAATTCTCCGAGCACCTGGTCCACCACTTCCATCTGCTCTTCCCACTCGGCGTGGCTCGCATCGATCACATGGAGCAGGATGTCCGCCTCCCGCGCCTCCTCGAGGGTTGCCCTGAAGCTGGCGACCAAATGGTGCGGCAGTTTGCGGATGAAGCCGACCGTATCGGTCACCCGAATCCGGACCGACTCGCCGAGGTCCACTTCGCGGGTAAGGGTGTCGAGAGTGGCGAAGAGCCGGTCCTCCACGAAGATGTCGTGATCGCCGGTCAGGGCCCGCAGCAGGCTCGACTTGCCGGCGTTGGTGTAGCCGACCAGCGCGGCGTGCAGCAGCTTCTGGCGGCCCCCCCGAATCGTCTCCCGATGCCGCTCGACGTCCCGGAGTTTGCCGCGGTGATGCTGAATCTTCTGCCGGATCATCCGGCGGTCGGTTTCGAGCTGGGTTTCGCCCGGGCCCCGCAAACCGATACCGCCGCGAATACGCGACAAGTGGGTCCACATCCGGGTCAGGCGCGGCAGCAGGTACTGGAGTTGCGCCAGTTCGACTTGCAGCTTGGCTTCGGCGGTGCGAGCTCGGGTCGAGAAGATGTCGAGGATGAGCTCCGCCCGGTCCATCACCCGAACTTTGAGCTCCCGCTCCAGGTTGGCGCCCTGAACCGGGGCCAGTTCTTCATCGAAGATCGCGAGGGTGGCGCCGAGCTCTTCGATAAGGGTCCGGAGCTCCTCGACTTTGCCTTCGCCGAGCAGGGTGCTGGAATTGGGCGAGGCGACCTGCTGCGTCAGGCGGCCGACGACGAGCGCGCCGGCGGTGTCGACCAGGCGCGCCAGTTCGTCGAGGTGCTCCCCGACTTGCCCTGCCTCCCGAGAACCTTTGCGTGTCACGGCCACGAGCACGGCTCGTTCGACCGGAGGTTGGACGGTGATCAACTCTCGGATGGTGCGCTCCCGGACTCATGGCCAACGGCGGTCGGCTTCCAGGAGGAAAGATACACGCGGCCCCTCCGGGGCGCCTCGGACGGCGCCCTGATTGCCTCGATCGAAACCGGCCTGCGCCTGGTTCTCGGCCTGTAGCCCCCGCCTAACTCTCTGCCGCCCCGGGAGCGCCGGCCACCATGAGCCCACGCAGCGACTGCCGGATCCGCACCCGCCAGAGCCAGTAGAACATCATCACCAGAGGCACCAGCACAGGTACCGCTAGGAGCGGCCGAATACGAAGTGCCGGGGGAATGACGTCCGCCTGGCCGATGAAGAACGACAGCGCGGCGATGAAGAGCGCGAAGCACATCCGCCAGAGATGCCGCGCCAGCCGAACCGCCCCTTTCGCCGGGCCCGATCGCATCACCCGGAGGTCTCCGGCGGTTCCGAGAAGCCCCACCAGGGCGAAGAGGAAAAAGGGAAAGGCCGGGATCCCGTTCCTTTTGCCCCCGGCGGACACCGCCTCGAACCCGAACGCGAGGGTGGTCACCCCGACCGCCAGCGCCACTAGCATGGCGCCGACGTGCAGCCACCGTATCTGGGCGGTGCCGGGCCGGACCGTGGTCAGGGCGGTCACCACCAGATAGGCGGTGAGCAGCGCCGCCGGCGCGTTGACTCCGATCGCCACTCCCCGCACCAAGGCAATCAGGAGCCCGGTCATCGCCGTTGTGAGCATGACGCACACGAAGACCATCCCCGCTTTGCGGTGCAGCGTCGCTCCCTTGGTCCCGGCGAGCGCCGCGAACCCCGAGAGGAGCCCGAGCGTGCCCATGCCGATGTGAACGACGAGCTCGGCACGCATGGAGATCCTCCTAGGAGCGCATCGTGACGGCGGGATCGATCCGCGCCGCGCGGAGCGCCGGAATCCAGCAGGCCACCGTCCCGACCGTCCCCATCACCACCGCCACACCGATGAAAGTGGCCGGATCGTTCGGCGTCACCCCGAAGAGGAGCCCGCGAATCACCTGGGCGCCGAAGAAGGCGCCGACGATCCCGAGCGCCAGGCCGATCGCCAGAAGCACCCCGCCTTCCTTGAGGATCATCCGCTGCACCCGACCGCTCCCGGCGCCCAGGCTCATCCGGATCCCGATCTCCCCAGTCCGGGCGCTCACCGAAAAGGCCAGTACCCCCGCGATCCCCACGGCCGCCACGAGCACCGCCAGGAGGCCGAACGAGGAGATCAGCGCGGCGTTGAGCCGCCTGGGCGACACGCTCTGCTCTTTGAGCTGCGCCACCGTAAACACATTCTCGATCGGTGTGGCCGGCGCGATCCGCCGGACGATCCGAGTGGCGCCGGCGGTGAGCGCGGCCACGTTGCTGTCGGCGCGGATCACGAACCCGCCGCCGAGCGCGAGCTCCTGCGCGAAAGGCATGAACACCGCCGGCCGCGGCGCGGCGTCGAGCCCCGCGTCTTGCGTGTTGCCGGCCACCCCCACGATCGTGCGCCAGTCACCGCTGATCGGGGTGAAGCGGAGCACGTCTCCCGTCCAGGCGATCCGCCGGCCGATCGGATCTTCGTTAGGAAAGAGCCGAGCCGCGAAGGCTTGGTTGACGATCACCACGCGCACGCCGCCCGGCACGTCGGTGTCGGCGAAGGGGCGGCCCTGGAGGAGCGGAATCCCCGCCGCGCGGAAGAAGTCCGGGTTCGCCGTCCGCACCTCCGCCCTCGGCACCGCTTCGCCGGCGGCGAGGGCCTTCCCCTCCGCTTTCACTTCGAACCGCACCTCGGAACTCCGAAGCGGCATCGGGGAGCCGATCCCAACGCCGATCACCCCGGGCACCGCGGCGATCTCATCCCGCATCTGCGCGTAGCGCGCCTTCGCGCCGGCGTCGGCCGCGGGGTTGGACAGGATCTCGGTTGGGGTGAGAAGGGTCACCTGCATCGTGAGCACCTGCTCGGTGTCGAGCCCGGTCTCTACCTCGGACAGACGGAGCATCGTCCGGGTGAGCAGCCCCGCCCCAGCGAGCAGCACCACCGACACGCCGATCTGCAGCACCACGAGCCCGCGCTGCAGCCGCTGCTTGGAGAGGCCGCCGCTCATCCGGTTGGCCCCCGCCGCGATCCAGGCAGCGAAGCCCCCTTCCCTGGGCAGCGTGGCGAGGAACGAGAGCAGCAGCGCGATCGCCGCCGACAGCGCCATCGTGAAGCTCAGCACCACGCCGTCCAGGCGGATCTCAGCGGCGCGCGGCGAGTACCGCGCCGCGAGCGAAGTGAGGAGCTTGACCCCTCCCATGGCCATCAGCACGCCGAGCATGGCGCCCAGGAAGGCGAGGAGGAGATTTTCGGCCAAGAGCAGCCGGCGGAGCCGAGCCACCCCGGCCCCCAGCGCCGCGCGCACCACCAGCTCGTGGCGCCGGCGCACCCCTCTCATGAGCGTCAGGTTGGCCACGTTGGCCGCCGAGATGATCATGACGAACGCGGCGGCGCCCATGAGGAGCCAGAGCGTGAGGCGGGCCCGTTCCCCCATCACCTCGTGAAAGGGGATCACCGCGATCCGGTGATTGGACCCGGCATCGTAGGCCGCCGCGTACTCCTTCTGGATCCGGGCGCTCACGGTGGCGACCTCGCTCATCGCCCGCTCCAGCGTGGCGCCGGGCGCGAGCCGGGCCACCATCTCCGTCATCCGGTGGGTGCGGCCCTCCACCATCAGCGAGCTCATGTGATGGCTGCTGACCACCATGTTGAAGAGCGCTTCCACTTGGCGGGGAAAGAACGGGGCCGGTTGCAGTACGCCGATCACCGTCACCGGCCGGCCGTCGAACCGCACCCTTCGGCCCACGATTCCCGAGTCGCCGCCGAAGCGCTTCATCCACCCGTCGTGGGTGAGCACCGCGACCGGCGCCGCGCCGGGGCCGTCGTCCGAGGCGTTGGTCACCCGGCCCAGGATCGGCCCAAGCCCCATCACCTCGAAATAATTTCCGGTGACGAGCCCGGCGCTGAGGCGCACAGCGCCGTCGCGGCTCTCGAGCGTGAGGGTCCAGGGAGAGAATTCCGCCACGCCGCCGAAGGAAGCCGCACCGGTCCGGAAATCGCGAACTTCCGGCACGGAGAAACGGATGTTCTCCCCCGCGGGGCCGTCGGTCGAGTGCCGCAGGTAAACAAGCCGGTGCCCCTCCTGGTGGGGGAGCGGCTTGAGGAGCACGCCGCGCACCACGCTGAAGATGGCGGTATTGGCCCCGATGCCGAGCGCCAGGGTGAGCGCCACCACGGCGGTGAAGGCGGGGCTGTGGCGAAGGGTGCGGAAGGCGTACCGCACATCGGCCACCATGCTCTCGACAGCGGGGAGGCCGCGCTGATCCCGCACCGCTTCCGCCGCTTGCGCCATGCCCCCGGAGGCCATGAGCGCCTTGCGGCGCGCTTCGGCCGGGTCCATGCCCCGCCGGATGTACTCGGCGGTTTCCATGTCCAAGTGCGACTGCAGCTCGTCCTGGAGGTCGGGATCGGCGCGGTGGCCGGTAAAGAGCCCGGCGATCCGCGCCAACAGAATGCGCAGCTCTTTCATGGGGTCTCCCGCTTAGGAGCGAGAAAGGCGGCGATGAGGTCGGCGGTACGATGCCAGTCGCGCGCTTCGCGGGCCAGCTGCTTCCGTCCCGCGGCGGTGAGCGAATAGAACTTGGCTCGGCGGTTGTTTTCCGACGGGCGCCACTCCGCGGCGATGAACCCCTCCTGCTCCAGCTTGAGGAGCGCGGGATAGAGGGTGCCGTAGTTGAGGGTGAGCCGATCCTTGCTCGTTTCCTCGATGCGCCGAGCCACCCCGTAACCGTGAAGCGGCCCGAGCACTTCGAGGGTCTTGAGGATCATCAGGGCCAGGGTGCCCTGTTTCACGTCCAGTTTTTCCGCCGCCACAGCCCCGTCCTATGGGATTCCCATATGACGTTAACAACTGGAACACGATCCCGCAATAGGGGCACGCTTCCCTCTCCCGCGCACGACCGCCGGCCCGATATATATTACTGGCAACTGGAAGAAATCAGGAGACCGCGTGGCCTTCGCGCCATTCGCCCGCCATATCTGGAACATGTCGTCCCTGTTCGGAGTCGCCGCCGGCATCGTCGGCGTCACCCTGCCCCGGCCCGCGTCCGGACAGTCGCCCCGGCCTCGCGAATTCGTCTACGCCGACTTCGACCGGTACAACGCCGCCTACGCCGCCATTCGGGGAGGCGCCGATACCCTCGTGGTATTCCAGCGCTATCTCGACAGCGCCGCAGCGGGATTTCGCGCTTACGTAGGGATCTATCCCACCACGGCCGGCGACCTCGCCGCCGAACTTCGGCGGCGGCCCCGATATTACGGGAGCCTCGCGGCGCTCCGTCCCCGCGTCGCGGCCCTCGAGCCGGAGGTCGCCCGCGCGTATGCGCGGCTCGAAGCGCTCCACCCCGGCGCCGATCTTGGCAGCGTCCACTACTTCGTGGCCGTCAAACGCGCGGGAGGAACCGCTCGGGGCATCGGGTCGCTCGTGGCGGTGGAGCAGTTCGGCCGCACGGCGGAAACCGACACCTCGGAGTTCCGCGACACCGATGTCTACGACCTCAACGTCCTGGCCCAGATCACGATCCACGAGGCGGTGCACAACCTGCAGCGCCAGATGCAGGGGGAACCGAACTTCATTTCGATCCACACCAATCCCGCCCGGATGACGATGCGGAAGTTCGCGGGGCGGCACGCCTTCGCCGACCCCCGTGAGGCGGCGATCTGGGCGGAGTTCCAGCCGGTCATGGACCAGACGATCATGCAGCAGCCGGGATGGTTCCAGGGGCGGTTCGCCGACAGCCGAGTCTGGCCGATCCAGGTGGGATACTTCGTGGGGTACAAGATGGCGGAGCACTACCACCGGAACGCGGCGAACCGGGAGCAGGCGCTGAAGGAGTTGCTGTCGCCGTACACCGACGAGCAGTTCGCGGCGATCGCGGCGCGGTATGCCGAGAAGTTTTCGGGGAGGTGATCTCGTGAGGAATCAGATGCAGCGCATCGAGGCGCCGCATCAGGGATCGTCCGGGGAGCTCGCCGGTCCAACTGGCCGTTCTGTTCGGAATTGCGGAGCCACTTCTCCTGGACACACGAAGCCCCGCGGCGAAACCGCCGCGGGGCCGCGTGCTTCCAACAGAGTGACTACTTCAGATCGATCGAAATACCCACCAGAACCGGAACGAAGGCGGTCGACGACCCATCCTTCGACGCGGTGAGATACCGCGCCTCGACCCAGAAGCTGCTCTTGGCGCCCATCTTGAAGATGAGCCCGGCACCGCCGCCGAAGGCCATCATGCTCTCGCTCCCCTCCGCCTCCGGGAAGGTATCCGACTTATAGCCATGGTTCAGGAGCCCCACGCTTCCCGACAAGTAAGGGGTGACCTTCGCCCCCGGCTTGAAGGTGTAGCCGAGAGTGGCTAGGCCGATCTTCAGGTTGGTCTTGTCCCCATCGATGTCGGAGTGGCTATTGCTTCCGTAGAACAGGTCCGCCGCAATCCAGAGTCCTTTGGACCCGATCGTGGTGCCGATCCCGGCATTCGCGAGCCAGCCGGTCTTCGCGTACTCCTTGTAATCTCCCATCGGGAGCGAGGCCCCGCCGCCGAAGAACACAAACGGGGTCGATTGCGCGCCGGCCGGTGACGCCAACGCCAGAACCGCGAGTGCGCCGAGAACCAGGGAACCAGTACGCCGTGTCATGGAGCCTCCATAGAAGTTAGGACAACGCGGACCGATAAAGCTTTGCATGGGACGCGTTTTCAGTCAATGGGGAGAAATTTAGTTGCAATTTCCCGGGTGGTCGGCGAACCCGGCGGTGATTCAATGCCGCCCGGAGTCCATCTGGCGCATCATGGCCTGAAAGTCCGCATCGTATTTCCGGCGCTCCTCGTCGTTCGCCACCGCCAGGGCCTTGCGCATGTACGTGAGCATGCTGTCGCGCTGGCCGCTCTCGAAGAACGCATAACTCAACGCGTAATGAACTATGAAGGTGTTGGGGTGCAGGGCCAATGCGCGACGGAGCGGCGCCACCCGTTCGGAGGACGGCCGGAGAACGTCGCTATACGCGATCCACGCGTCGACACTATCAGGGTATCGCTCGGCGAAGCTCCGCAGCAAGGTGCCCAAACGCCCCTCCCATTCCCGTTGCGCCGCCGAATCCGGCGGTGCGTGCACGTAGGCCATCGTACGATAGCCTTGCTCGAGGGTCTGGTGCACCGCAGACGTATCTGCATACCCATTGGTGAAGGCTGACTCCGCCTGGGCAATGCCGATGCGCAGACTATCGACCATCGCGCCCATGCAATCGCCGCAGTTGGCATCGATCAATCGCGCGCCATTCTTGGCCAACCGGTCGAGCTCGGCCGGGGAGATCGGCGCGGAGGCCGGTCCACATGCGGCCATGGTAACGCAGCAGCAGAATAGCAGGAGCGGGCTACGCCCCATTGAACCACCCCACGCAAGGGAATCCTACGCCACCCGCGCTCCCGAGCCTGCCGGCGGCAAGGTAAAGAAAATGCTCGCTCCACTCCCCGGTACGCCCTCCCCCCATACTTGCCCGCCGTGGCGCTCGACGATCCGCCGGACCGTCGCCAGCCCGATCCCCGTTCCCGGGAACTCGCTCTCGCTATGGAGCCGCCGAAAGGGCTGAAACAGCTTGTCCGCCTCGGCCATGTCGAAGCCGGCGCCGTTGTCCCGGACGACGAAGGTCTCCCTCCCGTCCAGAAGCTCCATGCCGAGTTCGATCCTCGCCTCCGGGGCCTTCGCCGTGAACTTCCACGCATTGCCGAGCAGGTTGTCGAGCAGGATGCGCACCAGGCCGCCGTCCGCCTCGGCCGAGAGTCCCGCCTGGATCGATAGGCTGAGCGACCGGTTAGGATCCTTGCGCATGAGTTCCGCGCCCACGGTCTTGGCCAGCGCCGAGATATCCACGGTGCTCCGCTGGAGACCGGCCATGCTGACGCGCGAGAGCTGCAGCAAGTCCTCGATCAACTCGCCCATGTGCTGGGCGCCGTCGCGGACTCGGTTCAGATAGTGCCGGCCCTTGTCGTCGAGCGATTGCGCATGGCGGTCGAGCAGGAGCTGGCTGAATCCGTCGATGGTCTGCAGCGGCGCCCGCAGGTCGTGGGACACCGAATAGCTGAACGCCTTCAGCTCTTCGTTCGCGTGGCGGAGCTCGGCGTTCAGCGCTTCGCGCGCCCTGGCCATGGTAAGATGGGTGCGGACCCGGGCGAGGAGCTCCTGCGAGGTGAACGGCTTGGCGAGATAGTCATCCGCCCCGGCGGAAAGACCTTCGAGCGAGGCCTCTTGGCCCGCGCGGGCCGACAGCAGGATGACCGGCAGCGTGCGTGTGTCCTCGTGCGCGCGGAGCGCCTGCACCAACCCCAAGCCGTCGAGGCCCGGCATCATCACGTCGCTCAGCACCAGGTCGGGCTTTCTGGCGCGGATGGCGGCCAGGGCTTGGAGACCGTCGGCCACCGCCTCCACTTCATAGTGGGGCGCGAGCAGGCTGGTGAGGAAAGTTCGCAGATCGTTGTTGTCGTCGGCGATCAGCACTCGGGTATCTCGAACCCCCGATGCTTCGGCGGTGGGCGGCGCATCGTAAGGCAGCCATTGCAACGCCTCGTCGACGTAGGCGGCCGCGCTCCGCGCCACCGACCCGACGTCGGGAGATTCGGCGGCGACATGCTCCGGCGGCAAGTGGTCCCGCCCACCCGGGATCTCGATCGTGAAGGTGGTTCCCTTCCCCTCTTCGCTCGCCACCTGGATCTGGCCGCCGTGAAGCTTGACCAACTCCTGCACCAGGGCGAGGCCGATGCCGGTGCCCTCGTGCGAGCGCGACCGGGCACCCTCGACGCGGTGAAATCGCTGAAAGAGCCTTGACCGTTCGCCCTCCGGGATGCCGGTGCCGCTATCCGACACCGCGAGCAACGCGCCGCCACCACTGGCCGGTGCAAGCCGCACCGTGACGCCCCCCTCGAAGGTGAATTTCAGCGCGTTCGAGAGCAGGTTCATGACGATCTTCTCCCACATGGCACGATCCACGTAGACCGGCTCCGGAAGCGGCGGGCACACCACCGTGAAGGCGAGCCCCGCTTTCTCCAGCGCCGAGCGGAAGGCGCTCGCCAGATCGGCGGTGTAGCGGGCCAGGTCCGTCGGAGCGAACCGGGCCGAGTGCCGCCCCGCTTCCATGCGCGAAAAATCGAGGAGCGTATTCACCAGGCGCAGCAGCCGCAGGGCATTGCGCTGCATTTGGAGGAGCCGCTCCCGCGCCTCGGCGTCGAGCCCGCGGTCGGCCAGCAGCGCCTCCAGCGGCCCGAGCAGAAGGGTGAGCGGGGTCCGGAACTCATGGCTGACGTTGCTGAAGAAGGCGGTCTTTGCCTGGTCGATCTGGGCCAGCCCTTCGGCCCGCGTCCGCTCCGCTTCATAGGCCCGCGCGTTGGCAATCACGTTCGCCACCTGATCGGCTACGGCGCGGAAGAATGCCCGATATCGGTCTCCGAACGCCCGGTGCGGGCTGATGCCCGCCACGAGGAATGCGTAGGGCACCGACTGGCTCGGACGGCAGAGCGGCATAACGATGGCGCGTTCGTCGACGACGAGTCCGTTCGGGGTTTGAGCCGCTTCCGCAAAGGGCCACGAGGCCTGTGTCTGCTCTTGCCGGCCGCATGACGCGGCGAGTTGGGCCTGGGCGGTGTCCTGGTTCAGGACATAGAGGAGGACGAATGGGAGATCGAGCTCGTACCCCCCAAGGACCTCCACGGTGATCCGGTGTGCATCGGCCTCGGACCTCGCTTCGGCCGCCCGTGCAGCCAGGCTGTGCAGCAGCCGGATCTCCCGCTCGCCCTGTACCTTGGCGGTCGTCTCCTGTACCGTGTTGAGGAGCCCCCCGATGCGCCCATCGTCGCCGGGAACCGGACTGTAGGAGAAGGTGAAGTAGGTCTCTTCGGCCATTCCGCCGCTATTGACGAACAGCTGGAGGTCCTCCACCCAGGTGGCCGGACCTCCCTCCTGGACGCTCCGCGCCAGGGGCCCGGCAACGTCCCAAACTTCGGCCCAGACTTCCGCGGCCGGGGCGGCGAGCGATGCGGGGTGCTTGTCTCGAAGAATCGGGCGGTAGGCGTCGTTATAGAGGTGCAGAAGGTCGGGGCCCCACCAGAGTAGCATCGGAAACCGGCTGCCGAGAACCACGCCGAGCATGGTTCGGAGGCTTTTCGGCCACAGCTCGGTCGGGCCGAGCCTGGTTTTGGACCAGTCGGTGGCGCGCATCAGGGCGCCCATCTCACCGCCGCCCGCGAACAGCTCTCCTGGGCCGTAGTCGGTCATCGCTCGGCTCCCCGCCTGCTGCAATGTTCAACGGCGGCCCAATCCGCACAAGGCGCGGTCTATCTCGGCGGCCGGAATTGCTCCGGGTCGGCCAAGGCGACCACCGCGACGAGAACCCAGAGGGCGGCGCCCAAGACCAGGTTGTAGGTCACGATCGGCACCCCTGATATCGCCAACGGATCGAGGATCCGCACGCTGGCCGTAAGGCTGGCATGCATGACCATCGCCACGAGGAGGCTACCGGTCCGATCGTAGACCCACACCATGAGCACCCGGTAGGGCGGCAGGAAGGAAAACAGCATCGCGGGCAGGTAGACGGCCAGCGAGACTGCTCCGGAAGTGCCGCTGCTTCCCCACCATACCACCAGGAAGTGCCAGGCCCCCCATAGAAGGCCGACGATGAGGCCGGTGGCCAGGACGCCGTAGCGGCGTCTCAGTTCGGGCACCGCGAATCCGGTCCAGCCCAGCTCTTCAAAGAGGCCTGCCCCCACCCCCGCGGCGATCCCGAAGAGCAGATGGGACGCCGGCTGGCTGGTGGTGAGGATGCCGGGGCGGAAGACCGGAGAGGTCAGCGATAGAGCGACAAGGGTCGCCGCCACCGATAGCGGGGCGGTCAGAAGCGCGATGGCGTACCACCGAGCGCCGATCCGCCAGGTGAGCAACCGCGACAACAGCTCGCGAAGACCCGCCCTACCATGGGTGAGGCCGGTCGACAGGAGGCCCGCAACGCTGGGGCCGGCGAGCATGGCCAGAACCACGAATGGGAGCAGCGTCTCGAACTGCGCCGCGGTGCCGGGGATTCCGCCGGAACCGATCACCAGCAGGACGCCGCCCCAGGAAATGGCGAACGCCAAAGCGGCGTAGATCAGCCATGGATATCTCATGATCGGCGCCTCAGTGGAACTGTCCCTCGCACAGGCCGCGCCCCGGACGAAGTGTGTGAGAGGTGTGTGGGGGGTCGGACGACGGCAGCGGTATGCGCCACGACAATAGGTTGCCGTGCGCGCCGCGAGCGCGCGCCACATTCGACGGAGCGAGTACCGGTATGCGGAGCTGCTTCCAGGGAATCTGCCTCATCCTCCTCCCCGCCACAGCCATGGCCCAGCGGCAAGGGCTGGTCTCCACATTCGGTGACTCGATGAAGATCACCAATGGCTTCTCCTTCTCCGCCGATGGCCGGAAGCTCTTCACCTCCGAGCGCGAAGCGATCGGCAAGCAGGACGGGCGGCACGTCTGGCGGATGCACGGCGCGAATGAACAGCGGAGGCAATCCGTCACGCTCTTCGAATATGATGTCGACGGGCCGGTGCTCCGGAACCGGCGGCGGCTTCCGTTCGCGAACGACTCGCTGGACTACTATCCCCTGCTCAGCCACGATGGGCGGCGGCTCCTGTTCAACTCGCGGCGGCCGATCCCGGGGCCCGATTCGCTCGACGGCACCAACGTCCACGTCTGGATGGTTGAGGCGAGGGGCGGCGCCTGGGGCCCGCCGCAATACGTCGACGCGGTGAATCTACGAGGGTTCGTCAGCCAGTACGCACAGCAGCTTGCGGATACCTCCCTGCTCTTCGTATCGAATCGGCCGGGGTCGGTGGCTGGGCCCGACGGGCGGCCGAGCTTCGATCTCTGGGAAGCGGCCTGGAAGAATGGCACCTGGCAGGCGCCGACGAACCTCGGCTTCTTCAACACCGGGCAGGATGAGGAGGGGCCCTTCATCGATCGGACCGGGCGGCTGCTCTTCTTCAAGCGGAACAGCGCGGGGGAATCGCATGTCTTCGTGAGCGTGCGGGAAAACGGAAGATGGCGGCCGGCGCGCCAGGTCTATCTCTCGGATTTCGGGGGATACGACGAACATAGTCCGCGGGTATCGGCCGATGGCCGCACCTTCTATTTCTCCCACGGTTTGACGGTGATGCACATCGCGCTCGACGAGCTGCTCACCGCGGAGGAACGGGCGTTGCTCCGCGCGGCGCCTCCAAGGCCCCTCTCTTGGAAACGGCGGCCGCGGACCCGGCGACGGCGCCCCCGATCCCGGCACTGACCACCCCGAGACCGATCAAGGGCAGATAGACAGTGGCCGGCGCGCCGAACACCAGCCCGAGGAGTCCGAAGAGGATCGAGGGCGCCACGCCGCCGAGCACTCCCCATCCGACGACCCGCCGAGTGGAGACCTGTTCGACTCGCCGGCCCCTCTCGCCCCGAGCGAGTACGAGGCCGGTGACGAGCCCGGACATGGCGCCAAGGGTGCCATACATCAGCAGGTGCGTGCCAATCTCGCTGAGGAGACCGCCGTCGGGAGCCGCGCCTGTCGTGATAACCGCGATCACCGCCCCAACGGCCGCCCAAACCCCGCTGAACCACAACGCGACCTTCGCCAGCGCCCGGAACTGCCGTGACATGATCATGGTGATCCTCCGTCGGCTGGAGTTCCTATGGAGTGAAGCTCACCGGCACGCGCACCCGAAAGTGCCCCCACTCCAGAACGAACGCCGCCGTGGCGGAGCTTCGCTATCGCGGAATCGGCTTGTGGAGCGAGTCCCAGTTGTACGCCGCCGCGATCCGCGCCTCCAACTCGACGATCACTCCCCACCCGTTCTCGCTGTTGGTCATGATAACGACGCCGTACCCCTTGCGCAGATGTCCCACCAGGTCGGCCCGGAAATTCCAATTGGAGCCGCTATGGCTGAAGTACCATCCTTCGCCCTGTTGCTTGATGGCCAGGCCGAGCCCTTGCTCCCCGATGCCGGTGGGGGTGAGCATCTCCCGCGCCGCCCCCTGGGCCAGCACGGCACCGGCGGGTCCCCGGATGGCGCGCTGCATTTCGATGAGGAATCGCGCCAGATCGCTGGGGGTGGACCAGAGCCCGGCAGCCGATTGCTCCGGGTAATCGTGCCAAGGCGCACCCATTCGGCGTCCTCCGCCGCTATGACCCCGCGCCGCCCGCCCGGCAAAGGCCGCCGGGAGCGGTTGTTCGTAGGTGCTGCTCCGCATGCCGAGCGGTGCCAGAACCAGGTCCCGCGCGATAGCATCGAATGGGCGGCCGACTACGTCCATCACCGCCAATTGCGCCAGCACCAGCCCGCCGCCGGAGTACTTGAAGCCGGTGTAGGGAGGCCGGCCGAAGCGCACCGCCCCCACGTTGGACGGCTTTTCGCCGCTCAGGATCTGCACCAATGTCGGCTGCGGATCGCCGGGGTTGTACCCGGGAAAGCCGAAGCCGTCGTCGGCTCCGGAGGTGTGGCTGAGCAGCGAACGCAAGGTAACCGGCTGCTCTCCGGTGGAGGCGTTTCGAGGCACCTGCCACGATCGCAGGAGGGTGTTTACGTCGGCGTCGAGAGAGAGCCGGCCCTCCTGCGCCACCTTCACCGCGGTCATCGCGAAGACCGGCTTGCTGATCGACCCCGCCTGAAAGATCGTCGCGGTATCGGCGAGCTGTCCCGTCTCGACATCCGCAATGCCGTAGGCGCGGGCCCAATGGATTTTGAAATCCTTGACCACCGCAATACTGACCGCCGGAAGACGAAACCGCTGCATCACCTCCGTCAGAGTGAGACCATCCAGCCCTCCCCGGTTGGGAGATTGGGGGGCCTCGATTCGGGCGATCAGGGCGGCGACCTCTCCCTCCTGGGCCAGGAGGGCGCCGGGCCCGGAGGCCAAGACGAGGGCAAGGCAAAGGGGCGCCCGGGGCACCATGCGCATACCGACTCCGTGGGGGTGGGTTCGTGTGGCCTGAGACAGCCACAACCGCCGGATGGTTGCGTCGCTCCGGTCCGTTCGGGAGGAGGCGGGCGCGGTCGGGTCCAATCGGGGCCCCTAACGCCCCACGACCGGCTCCCCCGGGGAAACTTTCCCCCGGACGCCGGCGTAGGACGCCGCTGTGATCGTCGCCAACCGCACCTACCTCGCCGGACTCCACCAGCCGCGCCATGCCCACGACAGCATGGCCGTCACCATGCTCCTCGCCGGCACGCTCCGCGAACGGGTCGGCCGGGTTGAAGAAACGGCCCACCCTCTGAGCCTCGTCGTCAAACCGGTCGGCGTCGAGCACGAGAATCACTTCGGCGGCCAGGGCGTGCAAACCGTCCAGCTCCTACTCGATGCGCCTGAGGCGGCGGAACTGGCGCAAGTCGAGCCCGCCCTGCGGGCGTGGCGCTGGATTCACACCGGTGCCTTCGCGCGGCCCTTTCTCGCGCTGGCGCGCGCCGTCCAGGCCGGAGATGCGTTCGCCGCCGAGTTGGCGACCGCCGATGCGCTCGCCGCCATCGATGCGCCCCCGTCATCGGGCGGGGCCCCTCCCCTGGCGGTCCGCCTGGTGAAGAGCCGCCTGGACGACGATCCCAAACCACCCCGCATTCGCGACCTGGCCCGGGACGCCGGAATGCACCCGGTGTACCTCGCTCGGCTCTTTCGGCGCCACGTCGGCACGACCATGATGCACTATCTCCGCCAAAGGAGGGTGAGACAGGTGGTTTCCCGGCTCGATTCGGGTACTCCGCTCTCCAACGCGGCGCATGAAGCGGGGTTTGCCGATCATGCGCACATGTGCCGCGCCTTTCGCGCCGAAACCGGGGTCACTCCTTCGGAATACCGGGTGCTCCTCGCCGGGTAAGCAGGTTGCATCTGTTCAAGCCGGAACCTGATCGAGGGTGCAGATTGAGGGAGCCCTCACCAGGAAACCGGATGTCCCGCCGATTTGCCTCTTCCCTGCCGAGCCTGCTGATGACCGCCCTTGCCGCCACTCCCGTGCTGTCGGCCCAACAGATCACCTCGGCACAGCGGAGCCTGATCGACAGCACCGTCGCCCGGCTCTTCGACCTCAAGCTTGCCCCCGGCCTCGGCATCGTGGTCGTGCGCGACACCCAGATCGTGTATGTGAAGGGGTTCGGCCTTGCCGATGTCGAAGCGGGGCGCCCGTTCACGCCGCAGACGGTCTTCTACGTCGCCTCTACCACCAAGGCGTTTACGGGACTTGCCGCGGCGATTCTCGATGCGCAGGGCAGCTTCCGCCTGGATGCGCCGCTCAGCCGGTATCTGCCCGGTGTCAAACTCCGCGCCCCCCTCAACCCCGACTCGATCACCATCCGGTCGCTCCTCACCCATACGCACGGCATCGGCGAAGGCCCGGTCCCGATGCGGCTCGCCTACACCGGGGAGTACCGCGGCAACGACCATCTGATCGAGCTGCTCGCCGAGCATCAGCCCCTCCCCTCGCGCGCCTATCGGTATAGCAATACCGGATATAACGTCGCCACCCTCGCCATGGACCGGGTCACCGGCGAAAGCTGGAAGGCCACCCTCGACCGGCTGATCTTCAAGCCCCTCGGCATGCGGAACACCGGCGCCAACGTCTCTCCCTTCCCCGTGAATCGCCTGGCGATGCCCTACCGGTCGACGCCGGACGGCTTCGAGCGGCTGCCTTACGGAAAGGTCGACGCCAACATGCAATCGGCGGGTGGACTGGTCACGACGCTGGAGGACGAGGCGCGTTGGCTCGAGGCGCAGCTCAACCAGGGCCGAGTGGACGGGCGCCAGGTGCTGCCGGCGGCGGCGGTGCGCGTGGCGCAGACCATCCACGCGCGCAACGAGCAGACCGTCCGGGGAGTGCAGGTAGCGGGGTATGCGCTGGGCTGGAACGTGGGGCAATACAAAGGGGACACCCTCTTCACTCACGGCGGAGGATTCCCCGGATTCGCCACCCATATCTCCTTCATGCCGGGCCGCCGGATCGCCATCGTGACGATGGCCAACAGCGGCGACCTCGGGAGCACGTTGACCGAGCTGGTGGCCCAGGCCGTTTACGACGCTCTCGCCGGATCACCCCCCTTGAGCGGCGATTCCCTTACGGCGCTCCGTGGCTTGGCGGCGCAGCAGCGGGCCGGGATCAAGGCCGACCGGGACCGCCGCGCCGCGCGGCCTCAGACCACTCCGCTGCCCTTTACGGCCTATGCCGGCAGGTACGAGAACCCCGTGATGGGCTCCCTCGAGCTCACCCTCAATGCGGAGGGCAAGCTCGAAGCGCGGGCCGGCGCGGCGTGGAGCGCGGTCGAGGTGTTCGACGGCACCCGCCATCAGCTCCGGGTCGAACTCTTCGGCGGCGGATCGGTGCTGACGATGGAAGTGGAAGGTGAGCGCGTCGTGGCGGTGGGAATGAATGGGGTGCGGTATCAGCGAGTCCGTCAGCAATAGAGGATATCGCCATGATATGGAGACCTGCCGTCGCAGTTGCGCTCGTATTCGGATTCACTTTCGGCTCGAGCCGCGCCGCCCATGCCCAGCAAATGGCCGACACGACGTTCGATCTGTCGGTGAGCCGGCCGGCGCACACCGCTCGACGCCCCTTCCTCGTCATCGACGAGGCGCACAGCAACTTCCATAAGGCCTCCGGCCGCTACTCGCCCTTTGCCACCCTGATGCAAAACGATGGCCTTCGCATCGGGACGAACACCAGCGTCTTCTCGGATTCGGCGTTGCGGGGTATCGATATCCTCGTCATCGCCAATGCCGCGAGCCCGGGCTCCGGGGAGGGCGTGAGGAGATCCGGACCGGCGTTCACCGCCGCCGAGTGCGATGCGGTTCGGGACTGGGTGCGGGCCGGCGGCGCATTGTTGCTCATCTCGGACCATGCGCCATTCGGAGGTGCGGCGGAAGGGCTTGCCCAGCGGTTTGGTGTGGATTTCGGCAAAGGCTACGTGAGTGACACATTGCATTCGCTCAGCGCCTCTGAGAAGACGGTGCTCGTATTCGAGAAAGAGAGGCTGGGCTCGCACCCGATCGTTCGGGGGAGGAACTCCTCCGAACGGATTCAACGGGTCGTGGCGTTCACCGGGCAATCGATGAGTATTCCCACCGGCGGCGCGGCGCTGCTTAGGCTCTCTGCCTTCGCTATGGAAACGCCCAGGCCGCCGGAGGTCGATACCTCGCGTAGCGTATCTGCCGCGGGGCGGGCACAAGCGGTCGCGATGCCGTTCGGCCGAGGGAGAGTCGTAATGCTCGGCGAGGCGGCCATGATGACTGCGCAGGTCGCAGGGGGCGCTGTGGGTCGGGACGGCCTGCCCTTTACGATGGGGATGAACCGCCCGGGCAGCGACGACAAGCAGTTTGCGCTGAACGTGGTGCGGTGGCTGTCACGGGCCCTGAGGTAGGCGTTGCCTTACGGCGATACCCGCGCGATCAACGCCCCGAGATTCGCAAGGAACGCCTTGAGGAATGGAGAGCGGTTCGTCTTGAGATAGCCGACGACAAGGTCGATCGTGGGCACGTCGCCTTGGAGCGGCCGGCTGACCAGAGTCGCCGGTAGGAGCTTCTCGATGTAGGCGGGGGCTAGCCCCACACCGCGGGTCGATGCGATCAAGGAAATGGCCATGGCAAGATTGTCCACGTCATGGTCTGGCGTAATATCGACGCCTGAACGGCTCAGGTAGTCATCGATGACCCCGCGCAGCACCGGCGCCACCGGCGACACGCCGATGAAGGTCTCGCCCACAAGCGCCTGGGGCCTGATCGTCGATTGCGCGGTGAGGTGGTGATCGCTCGGAAGGACAACGACGAGTGGTTCCCGGCGCACCGGCCTGAACACCAGGTCCGGTGCGTTGGTTTCCCGCCGCATGAAGGCGATATCGAGCTTGCCGCGCGCGAGCGCTTCGGCGAGCGCGGGAGAAATCTGGCTCGCGACGGTGACGTCAACGTCAGGCAACGTATCCCGAACGATCCGCATGACTTCCGGGAGCCAGTTCATCTCCTGGCCGGTCAGGAAGCCGATCGCGAGAGAGCCCTTTGCGGCTTTTCCGGCCCGCCGCGCCGCCTCGCGAGCGGAGTCGGCCTGGGCGAGGGCCAGCCGCGCGTACTCGAGGAAGGCGGCGCCGGCGTCCGTCAACTCGACGCCGCGCGTGGTCCGGCGGAGCAAGGAGACGCCGACCTCGTGTTCCAGGTCGCGGATCTGGCGGCTCAGGGACGGCTGTGCGGTGTGCAGTCTCCGCTCGGCGGCAAGCGTGAGACTCCCTTCCTCGGCGACGGCGACGAAATAGCGAAGGTGCCGCAACTCCATCCGCCCATGCCTCCCAGGTATGGGGTACAGCTTACAAAGTCTTTGATTCCGACGCCAGCAGGGCCTAGAGTGTCTCCATGAAAGAAGCTCAGCGGTCGGCGCGGCGCATCGTGCTGGTGCATGGCGGGTTCGTGGATGGTTCGGGGTGGAGGGGCGTCTACGATCTCCTCCGGCGGGACGGCTATGACGTCACCATCGTCCAGAATCCGACGATCTCGCTCGAGGGAGATGTGGCCGCGACCAAGCGGGTGCTCTCGGCCCAAGCGGGACCCGCGATTCTGGTCGGGCATTCGTACGGCGGGGTGGTCATCACCGAGGCGGGCAACCACCCGACCGTCGCCGGGCTCGTCTATGTCGCCGCGTTCGCGCCGGACCGGGGGGAGTCGGTCGCGGCGCTCATCAAGGATCCGCCGGCCGGCGCCCCGGTCCCCCCCATCGTGCCAGGCGACGACGGGTACCTCCTGCTCGACAAGAGCAAGTTCGCGGCCTCCTTCGCGGCCGACGTCGCCTC
>JABFSM010000078.1 GCA_013140635.1 Gemmatimonadales bacterium | reverse complement strand
CTCTAGTCCCCCCCCGGTAGAACCGGCAATTCCCGCCTTCCCCCGCATGGGGGGCTTGCCCAATCAGAAACATTATTGAATCTTGAGGGTGGAACTCCCGGCCCCTGGGCCGGATCCGCCTCCAAATCGGAGCTCTCGTGAAGGCTCAAGGCCGACTGCATACCGGCTTTATTCGCCTTACCGCACTCTCCACCGCCATCCTCTGCGCGGTGGCCCTCCTTGGCTGGCAAATCGGCCGGCTCCCGCTGCAAAACGGATTCAGCCGCGGCGCGCCGATCAACCCGGTGATCGCCCTCGTGCTGCTGTTAGGCGGGCTCGCCTTGCTGGCGGAGGTCACCGACCGCCGGGGGCTTCGGCGGTTGGGCGCGGCGGCGGCCGGCGTGATGGCGGCGATCGCGTTCCTTCGGATGGCCGAGGTGTTCTTCGAGTGGCCCCTCCCCGGTCCGGTCGATCTGCTGTTTTTCCCCTCGAAACTCACGCACCTCCCGTTGACCGATCCCACCCGGATGAGCGGCGGGACCGCGCTCGTTCTGGTGCTCTTGGCGGTGGCCATTGTCCTCGCGCCCCGTAAGGCCGATGCCGCGCGGTTCACCGCCAAGGCGCTCGCCATCCTGATCGGCGTGCTCGGGGCGCTGGCGATCCTGGGCTACATCTCGCGCCGGGCGCAGCTGTCCGATTCGGCCGGAACCGTCCCGGTGGCATTCAGTACCGCCTTGGGGCTGCTGCTCCTCTCGTTTGCCGTCTTCGCGACCGCGAACCGGGCCGAGGAGTTGGATACCGGTTCCGAGAGCATCAACGCCCTGCAGCGCCGGGTAACCCTGGCCGTGCGCGTCGCGCTGCTGATCCTGACCCTGAGCGCCGGGGTGTCGATCTGGATGGTTCAGCGCTCCCGTGAGGCGGCCAAGGCGCGGCGCGATGCGCTCAACTACCGCGAGACGCTCCAGGCGATCCTCTCGACCCTGACAGGCGCCGAAACCGGCCAGCGCGGATATCTGTTGACCGGCCGGCCGGAGTATCTGGGTCCGCAGGAGTCCGCGAACGAATCGACGTCGGCCCAGCTGCCGCGGCTGCGGGAACAGGTGGGGAGTGACTCGGTGCAAGCCGCCCGCTATGCCGCCCTCGAACGGACCGTTCGGTCCAAGCTCGCGCTGCTGGATCGGACGATCGCGCTGCGCCGCGCCGGCCACGCCGATTCCGCCTTGGCAATCGTACAAACCGGAGAAGGGATCCGGGGCATGGACGAGATCCGCCGGATCGTGCGGGAGATGCTCGCCAGTCGGGATGCGCTGGTGGCCCGCTGGGACCGGCGCCTCGAGCGAGACAACCAGATCTCGCTCGTCATGAGCTTTCTCGTCGGGCTGCTCGCTATTGTCTTTTTGGTGGTCGCGGGAAGGACCATCAATCGCGACCTGACCCGGCGCGGCTTCGTGGAGGAGGAGCGCGACCGGTTCTTCACGATTTCCGTCGACCTGCTCTGTATCGCCAAGTCCGACGGCTATTTCAAGCGCCTGAATCCCGCCTTCACCGAGGTGCTGGGCTGGAGCAACGAGGAACTCCTGGCCCGTCCCTTCATCGACTTCGTCCATCCGGACGATCACGCCGCCACGCTCCGCGAAGTCGAACGCCAAACCGTCGAGGGCGAGCCCGTTCTGCACTTCGAGAATCGCTACCTGCACAAGGACGGGTCGTGGCGGGTCCTGTCGTGGCGCTCGGTGCCTCAGCCCGGGGGGCTCTTGTATGCCACCGCCCGCGATGTCACCGACCGCCGGCAGGTCGAAACCGTCATGCGGGCCGCCAAGGAAGCGGCGGAAGCCTCCAACCGCGCCAAGTCGGATTTCTTGGCCAAGATGAGTCACGAGCTTCGCACGCCGCTCAACTCGATCATCGGCTTTTCGGAAATACTGGAGGACGAGACCGCCGGGACGCTCACCGACAAACAGCGGCGATACGTCGGCAACGTGCTGCTCAGCGGACGGAACCTCCTCCAGCTCATTAACGACATTCTCGATCTGTCCAAGGTCGAGTCGGGACGGATGGAGCTGACCATCACCGAGTTCAGCGTGCAAGGAGCGCTCGAACAGGTCCGCAACGTCGTCATGGCGCTGGCCGACCGAAAGCGCCTCCAACTGACGCTCGAAGTCGAACCGGGTCTCCCCCCCCTCAAGGCCGACGAAGGGAAGTTTCGGCAGATTCTCTACAATCTCCTCGGCAACGCCATCAAGTTCACCGGCGACGACGGGCGCGTGATCGTGACGGCGCGCACCGTGCCGTGGCCCGACGGCACCCACGGGCAGGTCGCGCTCGAGGTGTCGGTGGCCGACACGGGAATCGGGATTGCCCCCGAAGACCACGAGCGGATCTTCGAGGAGTTTCGGCAGGTCGGCCGGGGAAGCGCCCGGGACCAGGAGGGCACCGGACTTGGGCTTGCGCTAACGAAGAAACTGCTCGCCCTGCATGGGGGGCGTATTACCGTGCAGAGCGCGCTTGGGAAAGGCAGCACCTTTCGGGCCACCTTGCCGTTCAGGGCGCCGCCCCCCAAGGTGGAGCCGGCTCCCCCGGCCGCCATCGGTGTGCCTGACGGCCGCCCGGCGGGGCCGCTGGTCTTGGTCGTCGACGACGAGCCGGGGGCGCGGGACCTCCTGATCCACCATCTGCGGGAGGCGGGCTACCGGGTGGCGACCGCCGGAAGCGGCGAAGAGGCGCTGAACCTGGCCCGAACGCTCGGACCCGATGCGATCACCCTGGACATTCTCCTCCCCGACCGCGATGGGCTCCTGACCCTCGCGGAGCTCAAGAGCCGGGCCGAGACCCGGTCCATTCCGATTCTCATCGTCTCCGTGACCGGGCGCACCGAAGTCGGTTACTCACTCGGCGCCGCCGACTGGCTGGTGAAGCCGGTCGACCGCGGCACGCTCCTCGGCGCCCTTGACCGCGCCTTGCGGCAAGAAGTCCCCGGTGGGAAGCGCCGAATCCTCGTGATCGACGACGAGCGGGCCGCGCTCGACTACACGGTCGAGTTGCTCGAGGGCCGCGGGTATCACGTGTTCACCGCGGCCGACGGGCGGCAAGGAATCGAACGGGCCGTCGCGGAGCGTCCCGATCTGGTGATCCTCGATCTCATGATGCCGGGGCTGAACGGCTTCGAAGTGATCGATGCGTTGCGCGCCCACGCGGACGTCGCCGGTGTGCCGATTCTGATCGTCACCGCCAAAGATCTCAACTCGAGCGAGTTGGACGGCCTACGCCGGTCGGTGCAGGGAGTCGTGCGGAAGGGTGGCCGTGAGGCGCTCCTGGCGGAACTGGCGCGGGTCTGTCCGGCGCGTGGGCCCGTTCGGTGACCTCCTTCCGGGTCGGTGCCCCGCTCCCCGACATTGGCGCGGAATTCGTGCGCCAGTTGATGGCACGGAGCCCCGACGTGTTCTGGATCACCAATCCGGAGTCGGGGGCGGTAGTGTACGTGAGTCCGGCGTGCCTGGATCTCTGGGGTATCCCGCAGGAGGCCATCACCTCAAAGAAATGGGCCTGGCTCGACTCGGTGCATCCGGACGACCGTGCCCGCGTGGCGCATGCGGTCGAGGCGTTACATAACGGTGCCGAGTATGCGGCCGTATACCGGATCATCCGCCCGGACCGGTCCGAGCGGTGGGTGCGCGGCCGGGGCTTCCCGCTGCGGGATGCCGCCGACAAAATCACGTACGTCGCGGGGTTCGCCGAGGACATCACGGCGGCCCACGGACAGGAGGAGTACTCGCAAATCCTGGCGTCCGCCGTCGAGCAGAGTGCGGACGCGCTGGTCGTGATCACCCCCGGCTTCCGCGACCTCGGGCTGCGCCCGGTGTTCGTGAATCCGGCCTACACGCGGTTGACGGGCTACACCAGTGAGGAGGCGCTCGCGCTGCCGCTCGGCACCCTCTTCGGTGCTGCGCCCGACCTCTTTGCCGGGGGAGGCCGAGTCCGGGAGGCGCTTGAGGGGGGGAGCCCATTTTCCGCCGAATTCGTCAACTACCGGAAAGACGGGGCGCAGATACTGGTCGAGTGGAATGTCGCCCCAGTGAAGGTCCGCGACGGACGGCCTACTCACTTCGTCATCACCCTTCGGGATATCACGGCCGAACGGCGGGCCCAGCGGGAACTCGTCGAAGCCAAAGCGCTGGCCGAAACGGCCGATCACGCCAAGTCGGCGTTCCTCGCGTCGATGAGCCACGAACTGCGCACGCCGCTCAATGCGATTATCGGGTTCTCCGAACTGCTGGAGGAAGGAGTCGGCGGGGAGCTCACCGAACGCCAGCGGCGCTTCGCGCGGAATGTGCTCTCCGCCGGCCGTGACCTCTTGGCGCTGATCGATCAGATCCTCGACCTGACCCGCGCCGACGTGGGCCTGATGTCGCTCCACCTCAGCCGGTTTCGAGTCGGAGATGTCCTGCGGGACTTGCAGACCTTGATCCGTGCCCTGGCCGACCGGCGCCGGTTGGTGCTTCGCTTCGACCTTGCCGACCACCTCCCCCCGATTCAGGCCGACGCCCGGAAACTGAAGCAGATTCTCTTCAGCCTCCTGAGCAACGCCATTCGCGTGACCCCCGAGAAGGGGGAGTTCGCCGTGAGCTGCCGCTGCCTCACGGAGGCCGGTGGCGAGCACCTGGAGGTCGTGATCACCCGGAGCGGTGAATCAGATCTCTTGCCGGCGGAGGACGTGCCGACCGAATTGCCGGCGTACGGCATGGATCATCCGCTCTCCGGGCTCGGTTTGGCGCTCTGCCGAAAGCTCATCGAGCTGCATGGCGGGACCCTCGTCACCGAGCTCACGCCTCCCTCGGGCGAGCGGCTTCGGCTCCTGTTGCCGCTCGGCTCCTCGCGCGCACCGCAGGCGGTGCGGCCGGTGGCCGGCCTCGAAGCGGCCACCATGGCGCCGCTGGTGCTGATCGTGGAAGACAACCTGGAGGCCAGCGACCTCCTGGCGCATTACCTGTTGGCCGACGGATACGCCGTGGCCCGCGCCTACACCGGAGAAGACGCCATTCGCTGGGCCGGCGAACTCCGCCCCGCCGTCATGACCGTGGACAGCGAGCTCCCCGATGTGCATGGGCTCGACGTGCTGGCCGCCTTACGGGCGCTCCCCGCCACCCGCGATATCCCGGCGGTCGTGGTGTCGGTGACCGAGCGGCGCGGGGCCGAGCTTCCCCTTGGCGTGGCCGCGTGGATGGTCAAGCCGGTCGACCGTCAGGACTTGCTCCGCGTCCTCCGGGCGGCGATCGGCTCGGCCCAGACCGCGCCGGCCGCCCCCGTGACGGAGGGCGCGCCCTGATGCCGGCGACCGTTCTCATTGTCGACGACAACCTGCTCAACCTCGAGCTGGCGTGCGAGGTGCTCGAACGGGCCGGGTACCGGGTGCTCACTGCGCGCGACGGGGAAGCGGGCCTCGAAGCGGCACTCACGACGCTGCCCGATCTGATCCTGCTCGACATCGGACTTCCAGGGATGGACGGCCATGCCGTGGCCCGCCTCCTCAAAGCCGATGAACGCACCCGGCGCATTCCGGCGGTGGCCCTCACCGCTTTCGCCATGGCGAGCGACCAGGACAAGGCGCTTGCCGCGGGGTTCGATGGCTACATCAGCAAACCGATCGACGTGCGGACCTTCCCAGTTACGGTTGGACGCTTTCTAGAGGAGGCGCGACGAGCACCATGAGCGCACCCGAAGATTTCGCGCGAGCGGCCGTAGCCGGCCGCATCCTGGTTGTGGACGACCATGAACCGAACCGGCAGCTTCTCCAGGAGATTCTCCAGCTCGAGGGGCACGAGGTGATCCTCGGCGAGAGCGGCGGGGACGCCGTCTCCCACGCCACGGGAAGCCGGCCCGACCTGATCCTGCTCGATGTCAACATGCCGGGCATGGATGGGTTCGAGGTCTGCCGCCGGCTGCGGGCCGACCCCGCCACCGCATCGCTTCCGATCATTCTGGTCACCTCGTTCAGCCAGCGGGAGCAGCGTCTCGAAGGGATCGCGGCCGGCGCAAACGACTACCTCAACAAACCGATCGATCGGGCGGACCTCCTGCTCCGGGTGCGCAACGCCCTCCGGCTCCGCAAACTCCATCAAGAACTCATGCGCCAGTACGAGACCCTGAAGCGGATGGAATCGCTGCGCGACAGTCTCGTGCACATGCTGGTGCACGACCTGCGCTCCCCCCTGACCGGGATTACCGGGTATCTGGATCTGCTGAAGCTCGATCCGGTGGCCGCCGGCGACCCGACGCTGCTCTCCTATATCGATGGGATGGACGAGAGTGCCAAGCGGCTGGTCGAGATGGTGAACACCGTGCTCGATGTGAACCGCTTTGAGGCCCACGCCATGCCGTTGGCGCGCCGGCGCACCGACCTGAGCCTCGTCCTGGGCGAGGCGCTCGCCGCCATGGGCGCCACCGCCGGAGCGGAACGGGTTCGGGTTACGGTTCCCGAGAAGCCGGTGGATATCACCGCCGATCCCGATATCATCCGCCGCGTGATCGTGAATCTGGTGGCCAACGCGCTCAAGTTTACGCCGTCGCAAGGAGAGGTTCGGGTCGAGGTGGAGCGAACCACTCGCGGCGCGGAGGTGAGAATCCACGATTCCGGGCCGGGCATTCCGCCGGAGCATCATGAGCTGATTTTTGAGAAGTTTGGGCAGGTTGGCGGTGCGCACCACGCAGGGGTCCGGTCGACCGGGCTTGGACTCACCTTTTGTAAGTTGGCGGTCGAGGCGCACGAAGGCCGGATCGGCCTCACGAGCGCCATGGGGAAAGGGAGTACGTTCTGGTTCGCCTTACCGGTGGCGGACTAGCCGCCCCGCACCGACCAAACGGTCCGAAGCCTGGCGAGTCGAGCGCGCAAATCGCGACTTGGCTCGGCCACCGAATCTCTCGACAAGACCATGCGATCGATCTGAGCGGAGGCCGTGGCAAACTCGGCCCGGCCCGTCTGGACGCGGCTTCCCTCCGCCGGAGAGCGGGCGTTCCGATCGGATGGAAGGGCGGCGGAGTTGTCCATGCGTTTGAGAGTGGGCAAGAAGCACACCCGTCGGCGATGGCTGGATCGCGTTTCGGTTTTCGTTCGGTAACGGAGGCGTTGAAATAGCGGGGTGTCAGGGGGTGTCGAGGCCTTTCAGGAAGGCCGGAAAGCCCTGCAAAGCCAGAACCTACGGCCTTGCATGACGGCGCCTTCGGGTCTATACTTCAAAGCTCCTCATGAAACTCGCTTGGGAGAATTTTTGTGAAGGTACGTTCGAGCGTCAAACCGATCTGCGAGCACTGTAAAGTGGTCAAACGCCAGGGCGTCATTCGCGTCATCTGCAAACGCAACCCGAAGCACAAGCAACGGCAGGGTTAAGATGGCTCGAATCGCAGGCGTCGACCTCCCGCGCGAGAAGCGAGTGGAGATCGCGCTTACCTACATCTATGGCATCGGTCGTCCCACCAGCAACCGCCTCCTTTCCGATTCCGGCATCAGCCCCGACACACGGGTGCGGGACTTGTCGGATTCCGAGGTCGCCCGGCTCCGCCAGCTGATCGAGCGGAGCACCAAGGTGGAGGGTGCTCTCCGGACCGAGATCGCCATGAACATCAAACGGCTGATGGATATCGGCACCTACCGGGGCTCGCGCCATCGCAAGGGGCTTCCGGTGCGCGGCCAACGGACCCACACCAACGCGCGCACCAAGAAGGGGCCGCGCCGCGCTATCGCGGGCAAGAAGAAGGCGACGAAGAAGTAACCTATGACCACTCCCGAACAGCCGACTCAGCCGGCCGCTCCCGCGGCCCCCGCCGCGCCCGTCAAAACGGCCGCCGCGAAGAAGTCCAAGAAGGTCGTCGAGTCCGAGGGCATTGCCCACATCTCGGCCACCTTCAACAACGTGCTGATCACGATTACCGATATGCGGGGCAATACCATCGCCTGGGGCACCGCGGGCAAGGCCGGGTTCAAGGGGTCGAAGAAGAGCACCCCCTTCGCCGCCACCGTGGCCGCCGAAAACGTCGGCCGCGAAGTCATGAACCTCGGGGTCCGCAAGCTCCACGTCCTGGTGCAGGGGCCCGGCAGCGGCCGGGAGTCGGCCATCCAGGCGCTCGCGGCCGTCGGTCTCCGCGTCGTCTCGATCAAGGACGTCACCCCGATCCCTCATCACGGGTGCCGCCCGCCCCAGACGCGCAGGGTCTGAGCCATGTCACGCTACGCTGGGCCCGCTTGCCGGCTTTGCCGCCGCGAGGGCATGAAGCTGTTCCTGAAGGGGTCGCGCTGCCTCACGGAAAAGTGCGCCGTGGAGCGCCGCGGGTATCCGCCCGGCCAGCATGGCCAGTCCCAAAGCGGCCGCGGGCAGCGGAAGATGTCCGAGTACGCGCGGCAATTGCGCGAGAAGCAGAAGGTCAAGCGGATCTACGGGCTCTCCGAAACGCAGTTCCGGAACACCTTCGACCGCGCGAGCCGCGAACAGGGCGTCAAGGGCACGAATCTCCTGATTGCGCTCGAGACCCGGCTCGACAACATCGTCTACCGCATGGGTTTCGCGAGCAGCCGGCGCGCGGCGCGCCAACTGGTTCGCCACGGCCATGTGCAGGTCAACGGCGAGCGGGTGGACATTCCTTCCTACCGGGTCGTTCCCGGCGAGGAAGTGCGCGTGGCGCCCGAGAGCCGTGAGTTGGTGCCGGTGAAGGTGGCGCTCGAAGGGGCTTCCCGTGGGGTGCCGATGACGTGGCTCTCGGTCGATAGCGGCAAGGCCGCCGGCCGCCTGACGATGGTTCCGACGCGCGACGCGATCCCGCTCAACGCGCAGGAACAGCTCATCGTCGAGCTCTACTCGAAGTAATCCGGAGACGGAGACCGCATGACGATCGACATGACCGGCTTGGTTCGCCCGTACATGGTCGAAATGACCAAGCGGGAGGACAACCCGAACGTTGCCGAATTCCGGCTCCAGCCGTTGGAGCGCGGGTTCGGTTACACCCTGGGCAATTCCCTCCGCCGCCTTCTCCTCTCGTCGCTCCGCGGCTCCGCGGTGTGGGCGTTCCGGATGGATGGCGTCGTGCACGAACACCAGACCGTGGCGGGCGTACTCGAGGACGTGCACCAGATCATCCAGCGCCTGAAGTCGCTCACCCTGGTGCTCGATGAGGACAAGGACGAGGCCATTCTCCGCATCCGGCGCGAGGGCAAGGGCCCGGTGTACGCGCGGGACATCCAGGAGTCCGCGGGTGTCCGGGTCGTCAATCCCGACCACCTGCTCTTCACGCTCCAGGACGAGAAGGACGTGAGCTGCGATCTCTACGTGAATAAAGGTCGCGGCTACGTCGAGTCCGAAATCCACCAAGTCGACCGCTCCATGCCGGTCGACGCGGTGCGAATCGACGCCATCTACAATCCGGTCCGCCGCGCCAACTTCACGGTCAGCGAAACCCGCGTCGGCCAGCGCACCGACTACGACCGCTTGGCGGTCATGGTCGAGACCAACGGGACGATCAGCCCGGAGGACGCCGTGGCCTATGCGGCGGCGCTCGCCACCGAGCACTTCCGCTACTTCACCGACTTCGGGCGGGTGCCGCAGCAGCGCGCCATGCCGAGCGAAGGGGTGAGCATCAGCGGAGGCCTCAAGCTCAAGCTGGAGCGGCTTATCGACGATCTCGGTCTGTCGGTCCGGTCGCTCAACTCGCTCAAGAACTCCAACATTCGCACCCTTCGCGATCTGGTCGAGTTCAGCGAAGAAGAGCTCCTCAAGGTCAAGAACGTGGGCGAGAAGGCCGTGGCCGAAATCGCCGAGCTGCTGCAGCGCGAAGGGCTCAAGTTCGGCATGGCGTTCGAAGAGGTCGAGGGCGATCTTCGGGTGGCGCGGAGCGGAACGCCCGATCTGGGCGCCGCCGGCACCAACGGGGAGAACGCGTAATGCGGCATCGCGCCAAGGGACGGCAGCTCTCCCGCACCGCCGAGCATCGAAAGGCGCTCCTCCGCAACATGGCGGCGAGCCTCTTTCAGCACGACGCCATCGTCACCACCGAGGCAAAGGCCAAGGAGCTCCGGCCGTACGCCGAGCGGCTCATCACTCTGGCGCGGCGGGGCGATCTGCACGCCCGCCGGCTGGTCGAGCGCCGCATCCAGGATCGCGAAATCCTGGGCCGGCTCTTCAAGGAAATCGGACCTCGCTTTGCCACGCGGCCCGGAGGCTACACCCGGATCCTCAAGCTCGGGCATCGCGCCGGCGACGGCGCCGACATCGCCCGGATCGAGCTGCTGTCCGAGTGACGATCTTCCGGCTTTCGGGAACGACAAAGGGGACCGGTTGGTCCCCTTTTTTTCAACCCGAAGGCGCGGTGGCGCCGCTAACTGGCCTTTTTGACCCGGTTGCTCTTGATGCACTGGGTGCAGACACGTACCCGCTTGATCTGGCCGTCAACGACCGTGCGGACGGTCTGGAGGTTCGGATACCAGCGCCGCTTGACTCGATTGTTCGCGTGGCTCACATGGTTGCCGGTGGTCGGCCCCTTGCTGCACACAGTACACGTCCGCGCCATGATCCCGAACTCCGCTTTGAGGCCCGATTGAGAGCCCGCAAATATAGTCGCATGAGGGAGATAGCTCAATACCTGGAACCTGACCATGCCTAAACGGACCGACCTCTCGTCCATTCTCATCATCGGCTCCGGGCCCATCGTCATCGGTCAGGGAGCGGAGTTCGACTACTCGGGGACCCAGGCGGCCCGCGCCCTCAAGGAAGAGGGGTACCGCGTCATCCTCGCCAATTCGAATCCGGCCACGATCATGACCGATCCGGAAGTCGCGGACCGGACCTACATCGAGCCGGTGACGCCCGAGTGGGTTGCCAAGATCATCGAACGGGAGCGTCCTGATGCGCTCCTGCCGACTATGGGCGGTCAGACCGCCCTCAACGTGGCGATGGCGCTGGCCAAGGATGGCACCCTCGCCAAGTACGGCGTCGAGCTGATCGGCGCCAACGAGCGGGCCATTCGCATCGCCGAGGACCGCGACGAGTTTGCCCAGGCGATGCGGCGGATCGGCCTCGCCACGCCGCCGGGCGTGACCGTGCACTCGGTGGACGAAGGCTTGGCCGCGGTGGAACGAACCGGCTATCCGGCCATTCTCCGCCCCTCCTTCACGCTCGGGGGGACCGGAGGCGGCATCGCCTACAACCGGGAGGAATTCGAGACGATGCTCGGCCGGGGCCTCGAGCTCTCGCCGGTCGGCTCGGTCCTGGTGGAGCGGAGCATTCTTGGCTGGAAGGAGTTCGAGCTCGAGGTGATGCGCGACGGCTATGACAACGTCGTCATCGTCTGCTCGATCGAGAATATCGACCCGATGGGGGTGCACACCGGCGATTCGATCACCGTGGCGCCGGCGATGACCCTCTCCGACCGCGAGTACCAGGTGATGCGGGACGGCGCCTGCAAGATCATCCGCGAGGTCGGGGTGGCGGCCGGCGGGTGCAATGTGCAGTTTGCGGT
Source organism: Gemmatimonadales bacterium (assembly GCA_013140635.1). Taxonomy (GTDB): domain Bacteria; phylum Gemmatimonadota; class Gemmatimonadetes; order Gemmatimonadales; family GWC2-71-9; genus JABFSM01. The sequence continues at coordinate 10,459 of JABFSM010000078.1, read as the reverse complement.
CAATCCGGACACCGGCGAGCAGCTCGTCATCGAGATGAATCCCCGGGTGTCGCGCTCCTCGGCGCTCGCCTCCAAGGCCACCGGCTTTCCGATCGCCCGGATCGGGGCGAAACTGGCGGTCGGCTACCGTCTGGACGAATTGCCTAACGACATTACCAAGACCACGCCGGCCTCGTTCGAACCGGTGCTGGACTATGTCGTGGTGAAGATTCCGCGCTTTGCCTTCGAGAAGTTCCCGACCGCCAATCCGGTCCTCACCACCCAGATGAAGTCGGTCGGTGAGGTGATGGCCATCGGGCGCACCTTCAAAGAGGCGTTTCAGAAGGGGTTTCGCGGCTTGGAGATCGGGCGGCCGGGATGGACCATCGGCGAGACGCCGGCCGACGACCGCCTGAGCGACACCTCCCGGGAGGGGCTCTTGGCCGCGGTTCGGACCCCGACGCCGGAGCGGCTCTTCCAGGTCAAGCGGGCGCTCCTCGCCGGTATCGCGGTGCGGGACATTGCGGAGTGCTCGCGAATCGACCCTTGGTTTCTGTATCAGATGGAGGAGTTGGTGGAGGCGGAGAAGGAGTGGGCGGTAGGTCGGTACGTCGGTAAGTCGGTAGATGAGATGCCGAGGCCTACCGACCTACCGACCTACCGACCTACCGACGAACTCCGCCGCATGAAACGCATGGGCTTCTCCGACCGCCAGCTGGCCGATGCGCGCGGGCTCACGGAAGACGAGGTCCGGGACCGGCGGCATGCGTTAGGAATCCGCCCCGCGTACAAGATGGTGGATACCTGCGCCGGAGAGTTTCCCTCGGTCACGCCGTACCTCTATTCCTCGTACGATGAGGAAAACGAAGTCGGTCCGGGGGGGGACAAGACCGTCATCATTCTCGGCAGCGGGCCGAACCGAATCGGGCAGGGCGTGGAATTCGACTACTGCTGCGTCCGGGCCGCGCTCGCCTTTCGCGAGATGGGGTACCGGACCGTCATGGTCAACTCGAATCCCGAGACCGTCTCCACCGATTTCGACATCAGCGACGCGCTCTACTTCGAGCCCCTCACCCTGGAGGATGTGCTCGAGATCGTGCACCTGGAAAAGCCGCTCGGCGTGGTGGTGCAGTTCGGCGGCCAGACGCCGCTCCGCCTGGCCCGCGGGCTCGAGGCGGCCGGGGTGCCGATTCTCGGCACTCCTCCCGAGGCCATCGATGCCGCCGAAGACCGGGGCCGCTTCGAGGCGATCGTCCGCGAGCTCGGAATCGCCCAGCCGCCCAACGGCACCGCGATGTCGTACCAGGAAGCGGTGCGGGAGGCGGAAAAGATCGGCTGGCCGGTCTTGATCCGACCCTCGTACGTGCTGGGCGGGCGGGCGATGCAGATCGTCTACGACGCCGAGTCGATGAAGGAATTCTTCGCCAAGGCGGAGCGGGTGGCGCCGGGGCACCCGGTGCTGATCGACCACTTTCTCGAGGATGCGTTCGAGGCCGATGTCGACGCGATCGCGGACGGACACCGGTGCGTGATCGGCGGCGTCATGCAGCACATCGAAGACGCGGGAATCCACTCCGGCGACTCCGCCTGCGTGCTGCCCCCCTACCTGATCACGGAGGCGCAAGTCGAGGAAATGCGCCGCTACACTCGCGCCTTTGCCCAACGGATCGGCGTGATCGGCCTCCTCAACGTCCAATACGCGATCAAGCACGGCGTCGTCTACGTACTCGAGGTGAATCCGCGCGCCTCCCGCACCGTGCCCTTCGTATCGAAGACCACCGGGGTGCCGCTGGCATCGCTGGCGGCGGCGGTGATGACCGGGAAGACCCTCGACGAGCTTGGCGTCATCGACGAGGTGGCTCAGCCCTACGTGGCGGTCAAAGAGGCGGTCTTTCCCTTCAACAAGCTTCCGGGCGTCGACCTTATTCTCGGCCCCGAAATGCGCTCCACCGGCGAGGTGATGGGCATCGCCGATTCGTTCGGGATGGCTTTTGCCAAGGCGCAAGCCAGCGCGGACGGCTCCCTTCCCGAGAGCGGCGCCGTCTTCGTCACGGTCAACGACCACGACAAGCCGACGGTGGCGCCGATTGCGCGGCGCTTTCATGAGTTGGGGTTCCAGGTGCTGGCCACTGAGGGAACGGCGCGCTACCTCCAGCAGCGGGGGATTCCGACCGAGCGGGTGCTCAAAGTCTACGAGGGGCGCCCGAATGCAGTGGACCTCGTCGTTTCCGGCAAGGTGCAGCTTCTCATCAATACGCCGCTCGGCAAGCTCACCCAGCAGGACGACTACATCCTTCGCCAGGCGGCGCTGCAGCACCGGGTGCCGTACACGACCACGATGTCCGCGGCGAACGCGGCCTGCGACGCGATCATCGCGCTGCGGAGCCGGGTGGGCGAGGTGCGCTCCCTGCAGGAATGGCACGCGATGTCGAAGGCGATTCGGGTCGCGCCGAGTCCGTGAGCGCCCGAAGCCCGGAATTCGTCGCGGCGCTCATGGGGGCGGTGCGGGGCGAGGTCAAGGCCGGCGCGTCGCTGGCGCGCCATTCCACCTATCGGATCGGCGGTTCGGCGACGATCTTCACCCCGGCCTCGGCGGCCGATCTGTCGGCCGGCGTCCAGGCCGCCTCGGCGGCCGGGATCCCGCTGTTCGTGGTCGGACTGGGCTCGAACGTCCTCTTTCCCGACGCCGGCCTCGACGCGCTGGTGGTCCGGATGGGCAAGGGGCTCGACGCCGTCCGGCACGAAGCCGATCGATGGTGGTTAGGCGCCGGGCTGCCCGCTCCGCACGCCGCGCGCAAGACGGCGCAGCAGGGGTGGGCCGGCCTCCACATGATGGTGGGCGTGCCGGGCACCGTGGGCGGCGGGGTATTCATGAACGCCGGATGCCATGGGGGCCAGTGGGCGGACGTGGTCGAACAGGTGACGGTGGTGAACGCCCAGGGTGCGGCCCGCACCCTGTCCAAGGGAGAGATTCCTTTCAGCTACCGGCGGAGCGGGCTCGACGGGGCGATCGTGGTCGAAGTCGAGGTACGGTTGCGGGAAGGGAACCGTGAGGAACTCGACCGGGAGGTGGAACGGCTCTTCGAATGGCGGCAACGAGGCACGCCCTTTAACCAACCCTGTTGCGGCAGCGTATTCAAGAACCCCGAGGGACCGGCGCCCGCGGGCTGGAACCGGCCCTGGACCGCGGGCAGCGTTATCGAAGAGGCGGGGCTCAAAGGAACGGCTGAGGGCGCGGTGATCGTCAGCCCGATGCACGCGAACTATTTCGTGAACACCGGTGGCGCCACGGCGGCAGAGGTGCGGGCGCTGATCGCGCGGGCTCGGGAGACGGTTCGAGAACGGATCGGAGTGGTGTTGGAGACGGAAGTGAAGGTCATCGGGAGGTTTGGGGAGTACGTCACAATTCGCTGAGGATCTCATGACCGGCTACTACGTGCACCCCTCCTCCTTCGTCGACGCCGGGGCCGCTATCGGGGCCGGCACCAAGATCTGGCATTTCTGCCACGTCATGCCGGGGGCGGAGATCGGGGAACGGTGCAACCTCGGGCAAAACGTCGTGGTGATGTCGGGAACCAAGATCGGCAATAACGTGAAGATCCAGAACAACGTCTCCATCTACGAAGGTGTGGTCCTCGAAGACGACGTCTTCTGCGGGCCAAGCTGCGTCTTCACGAACGTCATCAATCCGCGGAGCCACGTGTCGCGGAAATCCGAATACCTCCGCACCCTGGTGAAGCGCGGGGCGACGATCGGGGCCAACGCAACGGTGATCTGCGGTGCCACAATCGGGGAGTATGCGTTCATCGGTGCCGGGGCCGTGGTGCGGGGCGATGTTGCGGCGTACGGGCTGATGGTCGGGGTGCCGGCTCGGCGCGTCGGGTGGATGTGCCGCTGCGGGGTGCGCCTCGATATCCTGGCGGGTGGAGCCGTATGTTCGGCATGCGGGTCGAGCTACCGCGAGACAAAGGGCCTTCTCGAGCCCGTTGACCTCGGCTGAACAATTCTGTTAAATTGTTGTCCTATAGTCACTTAAGGTGATATCGTGAACGTCCCTCTGCTCGACCTCCGCGCCCAACACGCCACGATCAAGGATGCGGTGATGGCGGCGGTCAACTCGGTTATCGAGCGCCAGCAGTTCATCATGGGTCCAGAAGTCGGACAGCTGGAAGTGGCGGTGGCCAAGCTCTCACAGGTCAAACACGCGATCGGCTGCGCTAGCGGCACCGACGCCATTCTTCTTCCGCTCTGGTCGCTTGATCTGCAGCCGGGGGACGAAGTCATTGCCCCGGCGTTCACCTTCTTCGCCACGGCGGGGACGATTCACAACACCGGCGGAACCCCGGTCTTTGTCGACATCGAGCCCGGCACCTTCAACGTCTCCGCCGAGGCAATCGAGGCGGCAATCACCCCAAGGACGCGGGCCATTGTCGTGGTGCATCTCTTTGGCCAGATGGCCGCGATGGAAAAGATCCTCGCCGTTGCCGCCAAGAGGGGAATTCCCGTTATTGAAGACGCGGCGCAGGCCATCGGCGCCCGGCGGCGGATGGATGGGGTCTGGCGTGCCGCAGGAGAAACGGGATGGGCCGGCACCCTTTCTTTCTTCCCGAGCAAGAACCTCGGCGGCTGGGGCGACGGTGGAATGATCCTCACCCAAGACGATGCCACGGCGGCGCGGATGCGAAGCCTTCGGCTCCACGGTGGCACCAGGCAGTATCACCACGACGAGGTCGGGACCAACAGCCGGCTCGACACGCTGCAGGCGGCCGTTCTGCTCGTCAAACTGCCCTATCTAAGCGGGTGGAGCGCCGCCAGGCGCGCCAAATCGCTCGCCTATTCGGCGGAGTTCGGATCGGTTCCCGGGGTCATTCCGCCCGCGGTCGACCCCGACAACGAGCACATCTTCCATCAGTACACCCTGCGGGTGCCTCGGAGGGATGCGCTGATGGAGCACCTCAAGGCCCGCGGCATCGGATGTGCAGTGTACTACCCACTTGCGCTCCATCTGCAGCCCTGCTTCGAGTACCTCGGGTACCGGCCTGGAAGCCTCCCCGTGACCGAACGGGCCATGGCGGAAGTGGTCTCGCTGCCGGTGTATCCCGAGTTGACCGAAGCACAGCAGGAGGCGGTCGTCGGTGCGGTGCGGGAATTCTACGGTTCTACATCGGGGGACGATGGCCATGTCGCTGGCTGATGAGCTGGTCAAGAAGGCGGAGTCGCGTGATGTGCTCTTCGGCATCATCGGCCTCGGCTACGTCGGCCTACCGCTGGCGGTCGAGCTCGCCAATGCCGGTTTCCGGGTGCTCGGGTTCGACGTGAGCGAGCGAGTCGTCGAGGGCTTGAACGCCGGTCACTCCCACGTCAAGGACATTTCAGACGAACAGCTCGGCACGATGCTCAAGACGGGCCGGTTCACCGCCACCGTCGACGGCACCCGCCTCCGGGAGGCGGACGCCATCTCGATTTGCGTGCCGACGCCGCTCTCTAAGTTCAAAGACCCCGACGTCAGCTACATCGTCGCCGCCACCGAAACGGTCAAGCGAGTGCTTCGGCCGGGCCAGGCGATCATTCTCGAGAGCACAACCTACCCGGGAACCACCCGAGAAATCATGCTTCCGACGCTCGAATCCACCGGCCTCAAGGTGGGGGAGCATTTCTTCCTTGCCTTCAGCCCCGAACGGGTCGACCCGGGCAACACGTCATTTCAGACGAAAAACACGCCGAAGGTGGTCGGCGGGATCACCGCCGATTGCCGGCGCGTGGTCATGGCGCTCTATCAGCCCGCGATCGACACCCTGGTGCCGGTGTCGACTACCGAGGCGGCGGAATTGGTGAAGTTGCTCGAGAACACCTTCCGCAGCGTCAACATCGGCCTCGTCAACGAGATGGCGATCGTCTGCGACAAACTGGGCGTCGATGTATGGGAAGTCATCGAGGCCGCCGCGACCAAGCCGTTCGGCTTCATGAAATTCACCCCCGGCCCCGGACTGGGCGGACACTGCATCCCGATCGATCCCCACTATCTCGCCTGGAAGATGCGGAGCCTCAACTACAAGACGCGCTTCATCGACCTCGCGGGCGAACTCAACACCGAGATGCCGGTCTTCTGGGTGCGCAAGGTGGGCGATGCGCTCAACTCGGTCGGCAAGGCGGTGCGCGGTTCGTCGGTGCTCATCATCGGCGTGGCCTACAAGAAGGACATCGAAGATCTTCGGGAGAGCCCCGCGCTCGACATCATTCGGCTCCTGGAGCAACAGGGGGCCAAAGTCACCTACCACGATCCGTTCGTCCCGGCGTTCAAAGAAGATGGCCACGCTTACGCCTCGGTGCCGCTGACCGCGCAAACCGTCCGCGCGGCGGATTGCGTCATGATCGTAACCGACCATTCGTCGATCGACTACGAGATGGTCGGCGCGGCGGCGCCGTGCGTCGTCGATACCCGGAACGCGCTTCGGCGAAGGAAGCTTGCATGAAAGTCACCATCGTCGGCAGCGGCTATGTGGGCCTCGTAGCCGGGGCGTGCCTCGCCGAAACCGGCAACGACGTGGTCTGCGCCGACGTCGATGCGCGCAAGATCGCCCGCCTCACGGCCAGCGACATTCCGATCTACGAACCCGGCCTCGAGGAATTGGTGCGGCGGAATCAGGAGGAAGGGCGCCTCCGGTTCACCACCGACGTCGGCGCCGCGGTCCAGCACGGGAAGGTGGTCTTCATCGCGGTCGGTACGCCGCCGGGTGAGGACGGCTCCGCCGATCTCAAGCACGTGCTCTCGGTGGCGCGCACCGTCGGCCAGCACATGAACGAGGCCAAAGTGGTCGTCACGAAGTCGACCGTGCCGGTCGGCACCGCCGAGAAAGTTCGCGCCGCGGTTCGGGCCGAGACGCGCGACCCCTTTCATGTCTGCTCGAATCCGGAGTTTCTCAAGGAAGGCGCGGCAATCGAAGATTTCATGAAGCCCGACCGGGTCGTCCTCGGGGTCGACAGCGATGAGGCGCGGGAGATCATGGCGGAGCTGTACGCGCCGTTCGTCCGGACCGGCAACCCGATCCTGTTCATGGATATTCCCTCCGCGGAGGTCACCAAGTACGCCGCGAACGCGATGCTCGCTACTCGGATTTCGTTCATGAACCAGGTCGCCGATCTCTGCGAGCGGGTCGGCGCCGATGTCTCCATGGTGCGCAAGGGGATCGGCTCCGACCGCCGCATCGGGACCGCGTTCCTCTTTCCCGGGCCCGGGTACGGCGGGTCCTGCTTCCCCAAGGACGTCAAGGCGCTGATCAGCACCTCGCGCCAAATGGGCATGGAGCCGTCGCTCCTCGAAGCGGTCGAAGAGGTGAACGAGCGGCAAAAGCGGGTGCTGGCGAAGAAACTCGTGGCTCGGCTCGGCCCCTCGCTCAAGGGGAGGCAGATCGCCATTTGGGGCCTCGCCTTCAAGGCGGAAACCGACGATATGCGGGAGAGTCCCTCGATCGCGCTGATCGACGGCATCCTCGACGCCGGCGGCGCGGTGCGGGTGCACGACCCGAAGGCCATGGAAGTGGCGCGCGAACTCTTCGGCGACCGGCTCTACTACGCCCGCGATCCGTACGACGCCCTGGCCGGCGCCGATGCGCTGGCCATCGTCACCGAGTGGCTGGTCTACCGGAACCCCGACTTCGAACGGATGCGCACCCTCTTGGCCGCGCCCCTCGTCTTCGATGGGAGGAACCTCTACGATCCCGACCGGATGTCGCGCGCCGGGTTCGAGTATCACGGCATCGGACGGAGGAAGCCGTGAGGCTCCTCGTTACCGGCGCCGCCGGGTTTCTCGGCTCGCATCTCACCGATCGGCTCTTGCTCGAGGGCCACACCGTGATCGGGATGGACAATCTCCTGACCGGCGATCTGCGCAATCTTGCCCATCTCAAGGGGAACCGGCGTTTTACGTTCGCGAAGCAGGACGTCTCTCAGCCGTTCGACGTGAAGGGGAGCCTCGACGGTGTCTTCCATTTTGCCTCGGCGGCGAGCCCCCCCGACTACCAGCGGTGGCCGATCGAGACGATGATGGTGGGCAGTTATGGAACCCAGCGTTGCCTGGCGCTCGCACATGCCAAGGGGGCGCGGTTCTTCCTCGCCTCCACCTCCGAGGTCTATGGCGATCCGACCGAACACCCCCAGAGGGAATCGTACTGGGGGAATGTGAATTCAGTCGGCCCCCGCGCCATGTACGACGAGGCCAAACGCTTTGCCGAGGCGATGACCAGTTCGTACCATCGGACCTATGGGACCGATACCCGCATCGTGCGGATCTTCAACACCTATGGGCCCCGGATGCGCCCGGAGGATGGCCGGGTCGTTTCGAACTTCATCGTTCAAGCGCTCCGGGGCGACCCGATCACCATCTACGGTGACGGCACCCAGAGCCGCTCTTTCTGCTACTACTCCGACCTGATCGACGGGATATACCGCCTCTTTCTGAGCGACCGCACCGACCCGACAAATGTCGGCAACCCGGCGGAGTTCACCGTCTCGCAGTTGGCCGAAATCGTCAAGGAGATGACTGGGAGCCCAGCGGCGATCACCTACCTGAACCTTCCGACCGACGACCCGAAGATGCGCCGGCCTGACATCACGGCTGCTCGGAAGGCCTTTGGTTGGGAGCCGAAGGTGTCCCTTCGAGAGGGTCTTGCCCAGACCATCCCCTACTTTCGGAAGATCGTCTTAAGCTAAGACCGGCATTATCTTTAGGAGATGCAGGTTAGCGCTGAGCACCTCCTCGAACAGGCCCAGGAACGCTTCGCCGTACAGGACTACTACGGTGCGGCCCACCTCCTCGAAGACCTCCTCAAGACTGGCCGGGCATTCGCAGACGCCCATCATCTTCTTGGGCTCTCGCTCGCGCTCCTGGGACAGCGGGAGCGCGCGCTGGAGGAATTCGAGAGGGCGCTGGCCCTCAACCCCCGTTACATCGAGGCCAACATCCACCGTGGTGTGCTCCTCAACGAGCTGGGGCGTCCTGAAGAGGCCGAAGAGGCGTTCAAGGCGGCCACCGTCTACGGCGAGCCGGCGGTTCAGGGCTTTTCTCGACCGGTCGCGGCCACCCTGGCCAATCAGCACGCTCGGTTGGGGGAGGCGTATGCCGAAGCGGGGGGGCTGAAGGAGGCCATTGGGGAATTCCGCCGGGCGGTGGAGCTGGGGCCGGCCTTCCACGACCTCCGCTACCGTCTGGCCCGGCTTCTTCTGGAAGCGGGCCGTCCGTTGGAGGCGCGCGAGGAGCTCGAGTTCATCGTCCGAGAGCATCCTGATTTTCTCGACGCGCTCGCCTCGCTCGGGCTGGCGCACTATCTGGCGGGGGACGCCGCGGCGGCCAAGGATCTCTGGGCGCAGTGCCAGGTCCGCCGGGGCGCCGGCAAGCACTCCAGGGTCGAGGCCTATCTGGCAATGGCCAAGCGGCTTCCGGGGTAATGCGGGCCTTTCTGCCGGTCGTGTTGCTGGCCACCGGTTGCTCGATTGCCGCGGCCGATCATGAGCGTCTGGGCGACCGCGCCTATCGCGAAGGCCGCTTCCTCGATGCGGTTGCAGAGTATCGGGCGGCGGTGAAGAGCGGCGCCAAGCCTCGGACCTGGGCCAAGCTCGGCGCCGCGGCCCTGCACGAGCGTGATCTCGGTACTGCAGTCGAGGCGTTTGCGGCGCTCGAGGCCGCCGATGCCACCAGGGCATCCGAGGCGGCGGCGGGACTCGAACGGGTGGCAATCCAGGCCGAGCGGGGCGGCCCGGCGGAGTTGGTGCATTTGGCGGGTGCGGTTCGTGCCCTTCGGACCGTGGCCCCCGGACGCCCGCTCGGCCGCTTTGCCCTTGCGCCGACCACGGGTCTTCCCGCCTCCGAGGCGCTCGGTGCGCTCCCCGCGGCGCTCGCCTCCGCGGAGGAGGGGCGTACCGTCGATAGCCTCCTCGTTGCATACGGGACGGCGCAGCGGGTGACGACGGCGTGCGAAGCGGCAACCCGGACCCTTAAGACGGTCCTCCGCCGCAGTCGAGATGTCGGTCTCCGAAAGACCGCCTCGGTGGGGATGGGAACCTGCGCGCTTCGGCTTGGCCTCGATGCCATGGACACCGAGCAGACGGAGGCGGCGGAGCGCTGGTTCGAACAAGCGGTGGCGGCGGCGGGGGCGACCCCCGCCGGGTGGCGCGCATCGATTGGTCTCGGTGATGCCCGTCTCAAGCAGGGCGATATCCTTGGCGCCGCCATCGCCTATCAAGTGGTGATATCGGCGGCGGGGGTTCCCGATTCGTTGACGAAGATGGCTGCGGAAAAGCTCAATTTGCTGGGCGGCGGCGGTTCGCCGGCCCCGCCGGAGGTTCTCGGTCGATGACGCAACGTCATGTATGTCTGCTGCTGGGTGCCTTGGCCGCCGCCGCGTGCGGAGGGAGGGGGGCCGCCAAAGTGGCTCCACCGGCGCCCGCCCCCACCGCGGCGGTCGCCGCCTCGCTCTGGCGCGCG
>JABFSM010000323.1 GCA_013140635.1 Gemmatimonadales bacterium | reverse complement strand
ATCCCGAAGAGGGTGTCGGCCCCGACCCGACGCCGGTGCTGACGACCGTCACCGTGACGCTGCCGGCGACGTCGCTCGAAGCGGGTCAAGCGGCGGTGACGGCCACCGCGGCGGGCGCCGACCAGCATGGCGCGGCGTTCACGCTGGGGCCGGTCTCCTGGACCTCGTCCGCCCCCGCGGTCGCGTCGGTCAACAACGGCACCGGGGTCGTGACCCCGTTGAGCGCCGGCACCACCGATATCATCGCCACCACCGCCGGTAAGGCGGGGCAGCGGACCCTCACGGTCGTTGCGCCGGCGGCACTCAAGATCAACGAAATCGAGTCGAACGGCGGCACTCCTGGCGATTGGGCCGAACTCTTCAATCCGACGGCGGCGGCCGTGAACATTTCGGGGTGGGTGGTCAAGGACAACGACGACACCCACATCTACACCATCCCGGCCGGTACGACGATCGCCGCCGGGGGCTACTTCGTGGCCGAAGAGGCCGGTTTCGGCTTCGGACTCGGCGCCGCCGATGCCGTCCGGCTCTATAGCCCATTCGGCGTCCTGGTCGATTCACACAGTTGGACGGCGCATGCCGCGACCACCCTCGGGCGCTGCGCCAACGGCACCGGCGCCTTCACCACGTCCACGAGTTCGACCAAGGGCGCGGCCAACGACTGCAGCGTGGCGGTCAAGGTCAACGAGGTCGAGTCGAGCGGCGGTACCCCGGGCGACTGGATCGAGCTCATCAACAACGGCGGCAACACCGCCGACCTCTCGGGGTTCATCGTCAGGGACAACGACGACACCCACACGTATACCCTCCCGGCCGGCAGCACGATCGCCCCGGGCGCCTATCTGGTCGTCGAGGAGGCGGCGCTGGGCTTCGGACTAGGAGGCGCCGACGCGGCGCGGCTCTTCACTCCCACCGGTACCCTGGTCGACTCATTCACCTGGGATGCGCACGCCGCCATCACCTACGGACGCTGTCCTAACGGCACCGGCGCGCTGATCAACACCGCCGCCTCCACGAAGGGGGCCGCCAACAATTGCGTTCCAACGGGGCCGGTCTCCATGCCCTGGCCCGGCGACGACAACGTGCAGACGGTGGATGGCCTCAGCGTATTCCAGACCAACTTGAGCGGGCTCACCTATGAGGGGGCGGCCGGCGCCGCGCCGGCGGTTCTGTGGGCGGTACGGAACGGCCCTGGGACGCTCTTCCGCCTCATCTTCTCCGGTGGCATCTGGACCCCCGACCCGGCTAATGGCTGGGGCGCGGGGAAGGCGCTCAAGTACCTGGATGGGACGGGGAACCCCGATACGGAGGGAGTCACCTTCGCCGCCGGCGGGTCGGCGGGGGGGATGTATGTTGCCACCGAACGGAACAACGACGCCAGCACCATCAGCCGGAGCAGCATTCTCCGCATCGTTCCGACGGGAGCGGGGGCGACGCTCACCGCCACCAACGACTGGAACATCACCGCCGATCTTCCGGTGGTGGGCGCCAACCTGGGCATCGAGGCCATCACTTGGGTGCCCGACGCCTTCCTCACCTCGAAGGGATTCTTCGACGAATCGAAGGGGCGCGCCTACGCGCCGGCGGACTACCCCGATCACGGCACCGGCATCTTCTTCGTCGGTGTGGAAGGGAACGGCAACGTCTACGCCTACGCGCTCAACCATACCAACAATACCTTCACCCGGGTTGCGACCTTCGCCAGCGGGTTCACCGGGGTGATGGCGCTCGATTTCGATTCCGAGCTCAGCTACCTCTGGATTGGCTGTGACGACACCTGCGGTGGCAAGTATGCGACCTTCGAAGTCAATGGGACGGGGCGCTTTGCCTCGACCAATCTCTTCGACCGCCCCGGCACGATGCCGAACCTGAACAACGAAGGGTTCGCGTTCGCGCCGCTGTCGGAGTGCGTGGCCAACCGGAGGCCGGTGTTCTGGGCCGACGACGGCGAGACCGGCGGGCACTCCATTCGGCGGACGACGATCACCTGTACCAGGTTCCCCTGATGAGGTGGCGGCGCGCCGGATAGCCGTTATGGCTGGCGGCGCGCCGCATGATGCCAGCGGCGGGAGGGCAGCCAGACGTGCACGTCGGTCAGCCGCCCGGACCGGTCCCGCGCGAACCGGATTGCCGCGTCGGGCAGTTCGGCCGAGGTGAATAGGTCGTGTCCGACCGGGACCAGTTGGAGGGGCCGCGTGCCTCCGCCGAAGTCATGCACCAGCGCACCGTCGCGCAGGGCGATCGACCAGTTGCCATACGTCCCGACGTATTCGGCGAGAGGGCGGGTCGGCAGGAAGGGCCGAACCGCCGCGGTCGCGGCCAGCGCCTCTTCGAGCTCCAGACGCCGTACCGAGTCGGTCGCCTTGGCAAGCAGGGTCCGGAGCGCTAGGGTGTAGGCCGAGTCGCGCGCCGCAATGAGGGGCACGGAGACGTTGGGTTGCACCCCGGTGCCTTCCCAGTTCGTTCCGGTGTAGGGGGAGACGACCCGGGCCACCGGAAGGTTGAGCACCAGCCCCGTCGGCAGGCTGAACGCCCGGGACGAGTTAGCGGCACCCGCCGTCCGCTCCCCAACGACCGTGGCACGACCGATGCCCTGCATAGAGTAAGCGAAGTTCTCCGCGGCCGAGGCGGTGAATCCCCCGACCAGCAAGTACAGCGGCACCTCCGGCAGACGGGGCCCCGGCACCGAGGCGAGCGGTCGAATCACCATCGTGGTGTCTTGTTCCCGAAGGTAGCGGGTGTATAGCACTCGAGTGGTGTCCGGCACGAAGTAGCTGGCCAGGAACTGATTGAGTCCCTCGACGCCGCCGGTGTTGGCGCGCAAGTCGATGATCACGGCGTCGGCGTTCGACAGCAGCTGCATCATCGCCGCGGCGGTCGGCTCGGCCGGTTGCGGCAGCGGAAACTCGTCGAAGGCCAGGAACGCGACGTTCCCCGGCATCAGCTGATAGGTTCGGAAGAAATGGTTCTGACGGCGCGCCGCCTCGGCGCGCCGAGCCCGGGTGACCGCCGGGTCTTCCGCGGCTCCTTGAGCCAGCATTCCCCTCGTCCGGGCGGCTTCCGGCGCGATCACCCGCAGATGCCCGTCTCGGCTCAGCACATTCAGTTCGGTGCTCAGGCGGCGCGCGACCGCGACGGCGGACCCGAGTGTATCGTATTCCCCGCGCCGAAGGCGGCTCCGCAGCGAGTCCGCGATTTGGCGCCCGACCTGCGGGAAGACATAGCGCGCGGAGAGCAGGGCGGCCGCGCTATCGATCGCGGCGGCGCGTTGCGCCGTATCGAGGGTCTGCGCGCGACCAACCGTCGGCGCCGACAGAAGAGCGGCCAGGACTGCGGGAACGACGGCGCGCATGCGGGGACTCCAGAGGAAAGGCGTGGGGATAGACAGTCTATGGCATTAACTCTGGCCGTCCGCCGGCCCCTCGCGCAACTCTCGCGGGGCCATCTTACCGAACGCTAGCAATCGGCCCCGGGGGTGTATCTTGCCCGGACGTCTCATTCGCGCAGGAGGCTTCCATGCGCAGTGCCGCTCTTGGTGTAGCCGTCGTGTTCCTCGCCGCCTGTCAGGCTGACGCCCCCCGCTCGGCCGGTTCTTCGCAAGCCACTCCTGCTCAGCCGGCCGTTTCGACCGAGTCTCCGTCCGCGGTGTCGCATGGCGAAGCTCCAATCGGAGCGGTATCGACCCGGCCCGATCGCGCGGCAAACGCCCCGCCTCCGGCCCGGATACGCCATCATCGGATCCGAATGATCACCGCTCACGTTCGTCACGAGGTCGCGCCGGGAATCGTGTATGACGCCTGGACCTTCGACTCGATCGTGCCCGGCCCGACGATCCGGGTGACCGCCGGCGACACGGTGGATTTTACGCTGGTGAATCGGGGGCCTATTCCGCACTCCATGGATTTTCATGCGGCGGAGATTGCGCCGGATCGCGCCTACCGCAACGTCATGCCCAACGACAGCGTCCAGTTCCGGTTCGTGGCGCGGGTGCCCGGTGCGTTCATGTATCATTGCGGCACCGCCCCGGTGGCGAGCCATATCGCCAACGGCATGTATGGCGCCCTTCTGGTGGATCCGAAGGGGGGCCGCCCGGCAGCCGACGAGTACGTCTTGGTGCAGAGCGAGTTCTATATGACGGCGCCGCAGGGACGCGATTCGCTGCGCGGAATGGACTGGGGAAAGGTCCTCAACGCTTCACCCGATTACGTGGTGTTCAATGGAGTGAGCGCGCGCTATGCCACCAGCCCCATTCCCGTGGCGCCGAAGCGCCCCCTCCGCCTATTCGTGGTCAACGCGGGGCCGAATCGAGTGAGCGCCTTTCACGTGGTGGGTGCCATCTTCGACCGGGTCTACGTCGACGGGTTCGGCGCGCCGCTTCGGGGTCTCCAAACGTGGAACGTGCCGGTGGGTGGTGGCGCGATATTCGACCTGACGTTGGCCGAGGATGGCTACTATCCGTTCGTGACGCATGCGTTTGCGGATGCCACGAAGGGTGGGGTGGGAGTACTTCGCGCGGGGACGCCGGCCGGCACGGCGCATTGAATGGACTGGTTCATCAAGGCGTTCATCCGCGCCTCACTGCTCTGGTTCGCGGCTGGTATCCTGCTCGGCCTGGCCATCGCGGTGTATCCGCCCTGGCTCATCTACCGCCCGGCGCACGCGCACATGAACGTGGTCGGCTTTCTGACGATGTTGGTGTTCGGTGTGGGCTACCAGTTGCTTCCGCGACTGTTCGGGCACGCGCTCCACAGCACCCGCCTGGCGGTTGTGCATCTCTTCTGCGCCAACGTGGGTTTGGGTGGCATGGTCGTCGGCTTCATCCTCCAGTTCCACCGCCCGCTCGATGCCCGGTGGATCACCGCGGCGGGCGGTGTCGTGTATGCGCTCGGCGCCATGCTGTGGGTCTACAACCTGTGGCGCACCTTCGATGCGGCCGATGCGCGGCAGCGCGCGCGACCGGAGCCTCGGGAGAAACGATTGCCGACGCTCGGGGAGTAGGGTGCGGATGACACTTCGGACACGCGTCGCTCGCCTGACGCTCTTGCTGCTTGCGGTGCAAATGGTGGGGTTCCCCGCCGAGGCCTTTGTGCGCTTCCTGCCGGCGCCGACGCTGGAGAGGCAGTGCATCATCAAGAATCTGGTTGTGGTGAGTGCGGCGGCGGTGGTCGGGGCCACGGTGCGGGGGAGGG
>JABFSM010000232.1 GCA_013140635.1 Gemmatimonadales bacterium | reverse complement strand
CTGACGGATTTCTTAAACGGGCTGGGCGGCAATGCGGAGCGTGGATCGTAGCGTCGCGACCACCCCCATCACCCCATCAATGTGTCGAGACGATCAGAGTCACCATAACGCCCTGCCCTTCTGCTGCAGGGCCGCCGCGACCATCCAGCGTAGACTCTAGCCCGCGGCGGCCGAAGCGCCTGGCCCTGCCAGCAGCAAGGGCGGGTTAGCCAGCCGTGCACTAGCCTTCCGCAAACGCGACCTGCCAGCGCTTCTTGGGGTTGTCGAAGTGTACCTCGTGAGCATCGAAGGCATTGGCAGCAAAGGGGCCGCCGAGCCACTTGAGCATGCTCTGATGCTCAGGATCGGCGGGATTGGCGATGGTCTTAAGAAGTTGGGCATATCCTCCAGGCCCACCACAATCTTCCGGTGGACAAGCGCGCGCTCCAGCCACGCAGCGAGGATACTTCGCCTTGGCTTGCCGCATACCGATTTGCTCGAGCAGAAGATCGTGCTCCCAGCCGTCGCCGAAGTCATAGTCGTACCTGGCACGCTGGCCGACTTCCGCCAAGTACGCCGTTACATGAACACGCCAGCCTGGCAGGAAGTCCGGAGCTCCTTCGAAGGGGTCGGGGTCCGGGATCCCGATCGTCGCCTCAGCGCGCGTGCGTGGGTCTCGGACCTGGAAGGCGTGCAAATGGGAATCGAGCCAGCCCATCGCATCTTGAATCGCGACATGAAGGTCCCAGAAGGTGTAGCTGGCCGGAACCTCGATTCGGCGCCAGATCGCCGGCTTGATGTCCCGAAGCTGAACCTTGAACGTGAGGATCTGTTGACGTGCGTTCATCGATTTGCTTCCTGTCTGGCTAACGCAATGCCCTTCTGCTGCGGGGCCAGCTGAGGCCGCCGCGATCAATCGGTCAGGGAATCTACCTCGCGGCGGCCGAAGCATCCTGGCCCCGCCAGCAGCAAGGGCGGGTTAGGTGGCTACTTGACGTCAGAACGCTACAACGCTACATTCACGGTATGGCTACGGCGAAGCGTGCAACCGTCTACTTTGATGACAGCCTCCACCGCGCTCTCCGATTGAAGGCGGCGGAGACCGATCAGAGTATTTCGGATTTGGTAAACCTCGCGGTGCGCAACACGTTGCTCGAGGATGCCGAGGACCTGAGCGCGTTCCGCGACCGGGCCAAAGAACCGGCTCTTGCCTTCGAGGACTTCGTCCGCGACATGAAGCGTCGTGGCAAGTTATAGCCTCCGCATCAAGCGCTCCGCCGCCAAGGAGGTCGAAGCGCTCCCCCCAAAAGACCGCCGACGCGTCGTTGCCAAGATTGAAGCGCTGGCTGCCAACCCACGGCCGTCGGGCTGCGAGAAACTCAGCGGGGAGGAGAAGTATCGGCTGAGGCAGGGCGACTATCGCATTCTCTACGAAATCATCGATACCGAGCTCGTGGTCACGGTGATGAAGGTGGGGAATCGGCGGGACGTATATCGCTGAGTTGGGGCCGCCCTCGAAAGCCACCTAACGCCCTGCGCTTCTGCTGCAGCCGCCCTCACCAGCCCGGGGCGCGGCGCAGGCCTTCCCCAACCTACGAAACGCCGTGCCCCGCGTCCATCGCTTTGGGCGGCTGGCAGCAGCAAGCGCTGGTTAGGTGGCATTCTATTTCGTGCAACAGTCGATTGGAGTTGTGCCCGTCGGCGTACCTCACAGGCATCGCGAACTCACAACACCCTATGCGCGGTGACAAACACCGCTATCCAGGCTAAACCAAAAATCGATACGAGTAGTACTGGAAACCACCTTGCGTGCGAGTGTATTACGTCACGTGTGGGGCTCCGTGGTCGATCACAGTCAGCCACAGCACTCCACGATGAAGGGGCTTCAAGAAGCAGGGTGGCCTTCCGGTCCTTCCAGAGTTCAATTGTCTGCAGGGCGCCTCCGATCGCAAGCCACGCCGCGACAGTAATGACGACGCCAAGGATCGGCAAAACAAATAGTGCTGTCCGGACGAAATCAGGGTACGGCGAGACATGTTGTGACAGAAGGAGGGTGGCCAGGCTCAGAAAAATCGTTTGACATGTCGTAAGCCACATCATGCGCTGGTGCAACAAGTCATATTCGAATTTGGCCTCTGCCCGGTAGTACTGTAGAAGGTGGAGGGCATCCAGCGTGCCATATGCTACAGGTCGGTCTGCCTTTGCGCGAGTCGCACTGCTGCTGGTCTCTGCCCGCATGTGATGCCCTCAGTTAGCGACTTGTGTAGCCTCAAGCCTCTTGGCACAGGAGGGACCGGAGCCCTCTGACACGACATCCTCCTGTTGCCACCTAACGCTCTGCCCTTCTGCTGCGGGCCGCCGGTGAGGTCGCGGTCCGACCATCCTCAAATCTAGCCTTCGGGCCGCGGCCGAACAGATGGCGGGCCCGCCAGCAGCAAGGGCGGGTTAGACGCCGACCAAGTCCACTTGAAGCACCCTAGCAAACTGCTCCCGGGTCACGACGAGCAGATTCATCGTATCAAAGGTGTTCTTGCCCGCGGCTTGTAGAAACCGTAGGTATCGTCTCATTCTCAGAAGTTTCTTCAACTCCCCGTTGGAGCAAGCGACAGAAATGCCAATTCGGCCAAGTGCCGCAGCATTCACAGCGCCGCCCAGCGTGTGTTTTCTGGACCCACTACCCTCTACTTCGATGGCGAGGAAGCACCGCGCGTTGCGATTCAGATTACTCATGCTTTCCAAATCGCTAACCCCATCGTGATCGAGAGTGGCGACATTCTGGGCGAAGGCCGCATGGAGCCGAAAGAGAAAGTCGTGGTGCATGTGTTCTAAATGGTCGTATTGGGCCTCGTGCCTTGTATCAATGGCGAATGGACCAACCGCGATATCGACTCGCGGTGAATACGTGTCACGCTGATTCGAAAGGGCAGCCCATTCTAGGATGACATCGACATCGCCGAAGCGCTGCTTTAGCCCCTGTGCCAGTAGTCGTTGATCTTCCCTTACCACGCAACCCCCGTCTCGTTAGAGTCTCGTGGTTGGCGTCTAACGCCATGCCCTTCTGCTGCGGGGCGACCGGCGGCCTCCGTCAAATGTACCCTTCATTCCGGCGGTGGGCCGCCAGAGCCCCGTCAGCAGCAAGGGCGGGTTATGCCGAACCCTATTCCTACTCACGGAAGTCGCTCCGCTGCTCGACACTGCAACGGTGATTCTGGTACCGGGCGAGACGCCTGCGACGGTACTCCAAGCAAGGGACTATGGGCCGTTTGACTGGCGTGCCCCCCGGATATGTACTACAGCGGCCAGATCCGATTGAATAGGTATGAGATCGCGACCCACCCGGGGATAAGTACGACTGCGCCAAGGCCTAGACGTCTGAGCACAGCCTTGCGCGTGACGGGATCCGTAATGTAGTCCCAGTTGTAGGGGACAAGACACACCACCCACGCACCAGCGTAGGCCGCCGCCAGCCAAGGCTCAGAGACTCCAAAGAGCGAGCGAAGCGCCCGCTCCGTCGCGCTGGCAATGAAGACCACAAGGAACACGAACCCCATGGATATGGGGCGAGGAGAGGCGGTCTTCAAACTATCGGCGACGGTCATCGAGGCTCCAAGGTGACCTGTAACAGCTCTCGGCCATCATTCGGCATAACGTCTTGCCCTTCTGCTGCGGGGCGGCGGGCGGGAATGGTCGTCTCTGCCCTTCTTGGATCCTACCCCAGAACCACCGGTGTAGCTAGCCCGCGCCGCCCCGCCAGCAGCAAGGGCGGGTTAGGGCGCTTCCGGTTTCACTTGGCGTCGACTGCTGGGACAGATGGCTCGCAGATAGCATTGCGGACACTGGGGATGCGAAGGCCGACACCACTGCCGCCCGACCTCCCACGCCGCCAAGTCCATAATGCCAGGATACTCGGGGTGCAGCCCACGCGCACGGTAGATGAGCGCCTCGGTAGATGCTCCTGCTGCTAGCAAGCCGAGCCGCTCGAACACTCGACGAGTGTGAACATCAGGTGAGATGTCGATCGAGTAGTAGTCAGCCAGAGGGACTTTGAAGTCTCGAACAAGGAGGTTCGCGGCCATGGTAGCGATCTTCGGCCCCACCCCGCGAAACTCGAGAAAGCGGAAGACCAGTTCCGCGCTTGATGGTTGGCTATCCCAAATCTGAGCAGCATTGCCTCGATACCGATCCGATATCAAGGCAATGGCAAGGAAGAGATTCCTGGCCATTTCATCGTTGTACCTGTGTAACGGGGTAGGCTTTATCATCGCAGCTCTAAGCTTCCGCGCAGACAAGGCTTCGAGCCGTGGAAAGTCGAACCCGCCGAGCCTTAGTGACAACTCATGGGGAATCGCCCAGGCCCGCTCCGCCTTGATCTGGCGGTCCATGATACAGGCGATGAGAAAAGCGTGGGGATGGTTATCGAGATCAGTAACTAGGGTATTGGCGCGGGTGTCAGGTGTGTAGTGTATAAGACGACGCGGGCCATCGCACAGTTCTCTCCCTCGCCTAATGAGTGGTTCTGCGATGGCACGAGAGTTCATTCATACCCTTTCTCGGAAGGCGCCCTAACGTACTGCCCTTCTGCTGCGGGGCGGCGACTGCCCGGAAAGCCGTTTCAGCCCTACCCGATCTTACCGGGGCAGTATCGGCGATGCCAGCGCCGCCCCGACAGCAGCAAGGGCGGGTTATGCGGCGGCCTCCGTGCCCAGCGATTACTGGCAGAAGATCGGATGGATGACCTCCGGAACGTCCGTTGCCATCACTAGGAGCTTGGCTTGGTAGCCGGTCGCGGGAATCAGATGGGCAACGTGAACCGCCAGGCCGCGACCACGCCACTGAATGGCCACAATCCGTCCTGCCGGCACGTTGCCATCACCGCATGCCTTGGGCTCGAACCCATGCTGTCGCAGATAGATACCAAGAGAATCCGCTAGCCGGAGTGGCCGACGCTCGTCGGCGAAGGGGACCTCCCACTGAACCAACGTCGGCCCACCCGGCCCCCCGATGCGGGCGATCAGCTTTCCACTATCGATGCCTGGCCCAGCGGCTCGCCAAATGCAAAACATCGCCAAGGGTGACCCAAGGTCCTCTCCTGCTTCTCCGCGACGCTGGCATCGGGGAGGGTCCGAAGTACCACTAAAGCCCTGCGCAAGCTCTAGAACGGGTGAGAGTGGGCTCGGAAGGGCAAGTTGCGCCAGTAGCGCGAGGGTTAGCATGGTATCTCCAGAAC
>JABFSM010000293.1 GCA_013140635.1 Gemmatimonadales bacterium | reverse complement strand
GAGTCGGCGTCCTCGGCTCCCTCGTTTGGGACGAGATTCATGGCCGCGATCCGTCCACCCCAGTTGTCGAGGAGTGGGGCGGTATTGCGTACGCGCTGGCGGGGCTCGACGCGCACCTCCCCGCCGAGTGGGAAATCGTTCCGCTCGTCAAGGTCGGCAGCGACCTGGCCGAAGAGGCGAACGCCTTTCTCGGCTCGCTTTCGCGCCTCACGCCCGGCGGGCGTGGAATCGAGGTCGCGGTCCCGAACAACCGGGTCGTCATTCACTACCAGTCGTCGGAGCGGCGCTGCGAACGGATGTCCGGCGGAGTGCCCGCCTGGAACTGGGCGGAGCTCGGACCGATGGTGGCCGATCTCGACGCGCTCTACGTCAATTTCTTGAGCGGTTATGAGATGTGCCTCGGCACCGCGATGGCGCTCCGCCAAGGGTTTCGGGGGCCGATCTACGCCGACCTCCATTCGCTCCTGCTTGGAATGCGCGGGGACGGTATTCGCGTGCTCCAGCCGCTGCCCAACGCCGAGAGCTGGTTCGGCTGCTTCGACCTGATTCAGGTGAATGAGGACGAGATGAATCAGCTCGGCCCCGATCCCCTTTCGCTGGCCACTGCGATGCTCGGGGTTGGCGTCTCGGCGCTGATCGTGACGCTGGGACCTCGCGGCGCGGTCTACGTGGCGGCCCCCGGCTTCGAGCGGCTCGCCGAGTTGCATCGTGAAGGCTCGCGGGTACTCGCCCCGGGAACTCACACAAAGCCGGTGTCCACCGCCCTGATTCCCGCCGAGCGGGTAGACGAAGCAACCGACCCCACCGGTTGCGGGGACGTCTTCGGCGCCGCGGTGTTCGCGTGCCTCCTGGCCGGGGAGTCGCTCGAGAGAGCGGTCGCGACAGGCCACAGGGCCGGGGCGCGGAACGTGACCTTCCGGGGCGCCACCGGGTTGTCCCGACACCTCCGCGGAGAGTTGGTAGCGCCATGATGCAGGTGATTCCGGTTCCCGGCACCCTCGACGACAAGACGCTCGATACCCTGGCCGCCGCGCTGGGCGAGTGGCCGCCGAAAGAAGGGCTCCTCTTCGACGCGCGGGCCACCCACTGGGCCTCGCCCTATGGGTTGACCGCGCTCCTCACCTTGGGCCAGGCGATCGTGGAGGAGAAGCTTCCCCGCCCCAGGTTTACGATTCCCGATAGCGACGAGGTCAAGAGCTATTGGGCCCGCGCCGGGTTCTTCCAAGCGGCCGCCGAGTGCTTCGAACTCGTGGGCCGGGTGCCGAAGAAATCCTCCGACGCTCCGTCGGACGTACTCCTTCCGGTCACTCCGATCCGGGCCACCGAGGACGTCCACCATGTGGTCGAGCGGATTCAGGAACGGGCCCAGCGGATTCTGACGTCGGAACTTCATCTCGAACCGAAGAGCACCGGGCGCTTCAGCATGTCCCTCTCCGAAGTCTGCCAGAACATCGTGGAACACGCGGGCACCGGGGGCTGGGTTGCGGTGCAGACCTACAATTGGCGGAAGCGGTTGGGGCGAAAAGTCGCGGTGATCGCGACCTCCGACTCCGGCATCGGCTTCCGGCGTTCGCTCGAAGCCAGCGAAGCCCGCAAGGTGGGTGAGCGGTGGGGGGATGCGTCGGCTCTCGAACTCGCGGTGCTTCAGAGCGTCAGCCGCTTCCGCGATCTTGGACGGGGGCAAGGATTTCACCAGATTCGTCGTTACCTTGGACGGTGGCAGGGGAAGCTCTCGGTCCGAAGCGGCACGGCGCGTCTGTCGATCGTCCCGCCGTGGGATGAAGACGAGTCGCTCGCCGAGAACCTCCCGTTCTTTCCGGGGTCGCAGGTGCAAATCATCATTCCCGCGCAGGAAGGGAACGCCCCATGATGCAGCGAATCGAGCTGGCGCCGCTCCTTCGTGAAACGATGACTACGCCCTATTCGCACATGGTGACCCGTGCCACCGGGGCCGCCCTGCGCGACCGGATCGAGCAGACCATCGACGGCGCGAGTCACCGCACGACCCAGCTCGACTTCACCGCGATCGGCCTCCTCGACTTCAGCTGCGCAGACGAAGTGGTAGCGAAGTTGCTGATTCGCGTGGCTGACGATGAGGAGCACTACGTCTTTCTGTCCGGTGTTACCGAGCGGCACCTCGACGCCATCGACGGCGTGCTCGAGCGGCAGAACCTGTCGGTCGCGGCGCTGGCCGAAGGAGAGGACGCGCCACGGCTCCTCGGCGTGGTGACCCCCGATGCCGCGACCGCTTTCGGCGCGGTCCAGCGACTCGGCGCCGGCGACGCCAAGCGCCTGGCCGAAGCGCTCGGCTGGACGGTGGAACGCACCGCCGACGCCCTCCAATCGCTCGCCCTGCGGCGCCTCATTCAGGCCGCCGGCGGAACCTACCGCCCACTCTCGCTCCCATGACCGCCCCGAAGCTCGGCCGCTCGACGATCGCGATCCACGGCCACGCGGAGCCGCTCAAGGAACACGACCCGGTCGTCTTCCCGATCATGCAGTCGAGCACCTTCGTCAACGCGGTCGGCTCGGAGCGGGAGGTGCTCTATTCCCGGTACGGGAACAATCCGAACCAGGTGGCGGTGGCCCGGAAGTACGCCCTCCTCGAAGGCGCGGAAGACGCGGTCTTTGTGGCGAGCGGCATGGGGGCCACCGCGCTCGCCCACCTCGCGGTCCTCCGCCCCGGAGACCACCTCGTTGCAAGCCGCTGGATCTATGGAGGCACTCAGCGGCTCTTCGACGAGGAGTTTGGGCGGCTCGGCATTGCCGTGACTTACGTGGACGCGATGAATCCGCGTACTTGGCGAAAGGCGGTCCGCAAGACCACGCGCGCCATTTTCGTCGAGACGCCGGTGAATCCGACGATTCGGGTGCTCGATCTGGCGCCAATCGCGGGAATCGCCAAGGAATTCGGCATCGCGCTGCTGGTCGATTCCACTTTCTCGAGCCCGATCAACTTCCGGCCCCTCGAGCATGGTGCCGACATCGTCATCACGAGCGCCACCAAGTACCTCAACGGCCACAGCGATGTCATTGCCGGCGCGATTGCCGGCACCCGATCGGTCATCGAGGAGGTCATCCGCCTGATGCGCGTCTGGGGGCAATCGATCGACCCGCACGCCGCCTGGCTGATCGAACGGGGGATGAAGACCCTGGCGGTCCGGATGCAGCGCCACAATGCCAACGGACTGGCCGTGGCGCGGTTTCTCGAAAAGCACCCGGGGGTCTCAGCGGTCTCCTATCCGGGCCTCGAGTCGCACCCCGACCACGAGGTGGCGGTGCGAACGCTCGACGGGTTCGGCGGAATGATCGGGGCAACGTTGAAGGGAGGCACCGCCGCCGCGGAGCGCTGCCTCAAGCGGCTCCGGCTCTTCGTGCATGCACCGAGCCTGGCCGGGGTCGAGAGCCTCGTCTCGGAGCCGCGGCTTACCTCGCACAAGGGCCAAGCCAAGGAGCAACTCGCCGCGGCGGGCATCGCGGAGGGCTTCATCCGGCTCTCCTGCGGCATCGAAGACGCCGAAGATCTCATCGCCGATCTGGAGCACGCCCTGGCGCGATGATTCGATTCAGCGGCGTCTCGAAGACGTATCCGAATGGCGTCCAGGGCCTCCGTGACGTCTCCTTCCACATCCCGAAGGGCCAGTTCGTCTTCCTGACCGGTCACTCGGGAGCCGGCAAGTCGAGCATCCTCTCGCTCATCATCGCGGAACAGCAGCCGACCTTCGGCGAGGTTCGGGTCTCCGGGTATCAGTGCGGCAAGCTGTCGGCCAACGAGGTCCCGCGGCTTCGCCGGAAGCTCGGCATCGTCTTTCAAGATTTTCGCCTGTTGGAGTACCGGACCATCGAAGAGAATGTGGCCTTCGCGCTCGAGGTCACCGGCGCCCCTCGGCAAGCCATCCCCAGCCGAGTGATTCGTGTCCTCACGCGCGTCGGCCTCGCATCGAAGGCCAAAGCGTACCCGAAGGAGCTCTCCGGAGGGGAGCAGCAGCGGGTTGCGATCGCGCGGGCCCTCGTCAACGACCCGCCGATTCTCATCGCCGACGAGCCGACCGGCAACCTCGATGAGCGCGCCACGCGGGGCATCTTCCAGCTCTTGCAGCAAATCAATGGGGGTGGCACCGTGGTGGTCATGGCCACGCACAACCTCGCGCTGGTGCGTGACACCGGCTACCGGGTCATCGAACTCAAGGGGGGCGAAGTCGTGTTCGACTCCGGCCAGGACACCCCCGCGGCCGGTCCGGCATGAGGCTCACCACTCCGCTGGGCGAGGCGCTCAAGACCTTTCGGCGGGCGCCGCTCCTGTCGGGGCTCTCGGTGGCCACCATCGGATTCTCGCTCTTCACCATCGGCCTCTTCGGCCTCGTCGCGCTCAACTTCCGGCAGACCCTTCGCACCCTCGCGGAACGGGTCGAGGTCGTGGCGTTCGTGCTGCGCGGCACCCCGACGGAGACGATCACCGCCGCCAGCCAGGATATTCAGGCCTTTCCCGAAGTCCTCGAGGTTCAGTATGTGAGCGAGGAGCAGGCCCTTTCGCGGGCGCGGGAGGAACTGGTCGAGTTCAAGGAGGCGTACCGCGACCTGGAGACGAACCCGCTCCCCGCCTCGCTCGAGATCCGGCTCAAAGAGGGCTTCCGCGACGCGGGCAGCGCCCAAGGCGTCGCCGAGCGCATTCGCGGTTTTGCCTTCATCGACGACGTGCGTTATGGGCGCGACTGGGTGCAGCGGCTCGACCGGCTTCGCACCATGGCGGCGGTCGTCGGCCTCGTCATCGGGCTGGCGTTCGCCATCGTGGCGATGGTGATCATCGGGGTCAC
This sequence comes from Gemmatimonadales bacterium, assembly GCA_013140635.1. Classification (GTDB taxonomy): domain Bacteria; phylum Gemmatimonadota; class Gemmatimonadetes; order Gemmatimonadales; family GWC2-71-9; genus JABFSM01. The sequence continues at coordinate 403 of JABFSM010000293.1, read as the reverse complement.
GATCCGCATGACGGTGCTGCAGCGGGCCCACGAAATCGCCATCATGCGCCTGGTCGGCGCCACCAACCGGTACATCCGCGGCCCCTTCCTCCTCGAAGGCGGGATCAAGGGCGTCCTCGGCGGACTCTTGGCCGTTCTCATGTGCTGGATCACCTTCGCCGTCTTCCGGTCCACCGCCGGCGAGCTCGGCGGCAGCCTGGTCTTCTTCCACGCGGCGCATCTCGGGCTCATCGTGCTCTTCGGACTTGGGATTGGCCTGCTCGGGAGTCTCCTCAGCGTGGGGAGGCATCTGCGGCATGTCTAGCGGGGGCCGGCACCGCGCCGCCCGGGTCCTACTCCTTCTGCTCCTGGCGTCCGGACGGAGCGCCGGCGCGCAGAATCCCCCGCCCCCGCCCCCCGACAT
>JABFSM010000146.1 GCA_013140635.1 Gemmatimonadales bacterium | reverse complement strand
GACCGGAACCTGGATAGGCCACCCGGCCATACGCCGAACTGAGCGACACCGCGGGGTAGTGCTGCGACGCGGCCACTTTGAGGAGGCCCTCCTGCGCCGTTACCCCTTCAGCCGCTTGGCGTACCGGCGCGCGGTGGCCGGCGGATGTGTCGCCCTCCATGGCAAGGAGTGGCGCAAGAGTCGGGGTGGCGGCCAGCGCGGAGTCGTCGAGCGCCGTCGTCAGCTCGATCGCCCGGCCGTCGGGAAGATCGAGGAGCTGCTTCAAGCGGAGGCGGGCGATGTCTCGGTCCGAGGCGCGCTGAATGGCCGCGGCCCGGGCGTTGTCGCGGGTGACGCGAGCCCGGAGCAGATCGAACTCCGGCACGGTTCCGACGGCACGCCGGAGCTCGGTCTGCGCGAGGGTCGTATCGGCTTGCCCAAGCGCCGAGGTCGCGATCCGGGCCAGCTGTTCGGCGAGCACGGCGTCGAAATAGGTCTGCACGACATCGAGCGTGAGCTCTGCTTCGGCGGCGGAGAGGCCGATCTCGGCGCTCCGCCGCCCCGCGTTGGCGGCCGACAGCTGCCCCCGCACCCGGCCGCCGGCGAACAAGGTCTGTGAAAGAGAGAGCCCAAGGTTGTAGGTGTTGACCCGCCCGAACGGGAGGCTTCCGAGAGAGCCGAACGGATCTACGGAAGAGACGCACTCGAGCGCCGCCTCGAGCGAATCCACCCGCTGCCCGATCGGCAGCGCCGGGTTAGGCGCGAACCGCTCGCAGCTGGACGGGCGGGGGGTGCCGTTGTCCTCGGCGGAGTCGCTGCTCGCGAACCCCGAATATTGGGACTTGAGCAGCCGGGTGTAGGAAGCGGAGGCGCCGAGCTGCGGGAAGAACTCGCTCCGGGCACGGTATTGTTCTCCCTGGGCGCGAGTGACCGCGGCGCGCGCCAGGCCGACCGCTTCGCTGGCCGTCCGTGCCATTTGGAGCGCTGCTTCGAGCGTCAGCGGCTGCGCCGCCGGAGGTTGCTGCGCCGCCAGGCTCACCGAGCAGAGGAGCGCGGCCAACGCGGCGCCGAGACGGGGCGAGATCATGGCGCGGCGTCCGCGCCGATGGCGCGAATGAACAGGTCGACGTATTCCCGAATGGCTTGATCCGGCTCAAGCCGATAGGCAAACGGCATGACGTCGCGGCTCATCGCGTCGGCAAAGAGGCTTCCCATCAGCATCATCGCCGCGGCGGGCGTTTCGAAGGCCGCCTTCGCGAGTCCCGCCTCTCGGAGCCGTCCGATGTACTTCGCGAGCTGCCGGCCGGCACAGGCGGTGGCGCTCTCTTCCTTCGGGAGCAATTCGGGGTGCTCCTCGATCTCGCCCATGGCGGTGCGGATCACCGAGCGCCGAGCCCAAAGCTCCTCCCAGTGGGTGCGCGCCCACGCCATCAATTCGGCGCGCGGATCGCCCGGCACTTCCGGAAGGACCGGCCGTTCGGAGGTGGCGCAGGCGCAGCGAATCGCTTCGTGGAGGAGCGCCGTCTTAGACCCGAAATGGCGGAAGACGGTGACCTCGTTGACGCCGGCGCGCTGCGCAATTTGCCGCGTTGTCGCTCCCCGGAAGCCGGTTTCGGCGTAGAGTTCGGTCGCGGCGTTAAGGATCTTCTCTCGGATCTCCATAGGGGGCCGAAAGTAGCGGGATGGCCAAATGCAAGCAAGTGACCACTTGCATACTCATGCCAAGAAGTCACTTAACTCTTTGTCGTCTATTATCTTCCGGCATGATACCAAGCTGCGGCCGGAGAGCTCCACGAGTACCAGTCCTTCTGGCGGTCCTCGGCCTGGGCTGTATCCAGTCTGAGGAATCGGCGCGCGGCGCACGGAGTCAGCCCGTTGGAGGGGGCCTTTCCGCCAGCATCACCGTTCCGGTCATCGACGACGCGGCGGTTGTGGCGTTTTGGCTCAAGGGGGCCGACACGCTCTCCCCGGACGCTAAGCGGGTGGTGCAGGCGGAGTTTCGGCGGTCGAACGAGGAGATCGAGCGCTACCTGAGCGATGCCGACGTGCCGCTCGTTTCGACGGTGAGCGATACGATCGTGGTGACGGTTCGTGACGTCACCCGGCTGGTGATGCTCTCCGGGCTCGATTTTCCTTACGGTTATGTGCTGGTCGAGGCGGGGTATCCCGAAGAATTTCACACCGGCGTGCCTGACGACGATGAGTTGAAGGCGGCCATCGACGACTACTTCGGTTTTGAAGGATCCGAGGAGAAGCCTCGCCGCCGCATCGCGTCGCTCCTTCAGGGCAGATATCCCGGTCCGCGGACCGCGCGGCCCGGTTTGGCCCCGGTGTGCGCGCCGTCGACCACCACCGCGACGCCGTTCACGAAGACCCACTTGATCCCCACCGACAGCTGGTGGGGCCGTTCGAAGGTGGCACGGTCGGCCACGGTCGCCGGATCGAAGATGGTGATGTCGGCGTAGAACCCCGGACGTAACAGGCCCCGGTCGGCGATCGAGAGCCTGGTGGCCACGGCGCCCGTCATCTTGTGGATCGCCTCCTCCAGTGTCAGCACCTTCTCTTCCCGCACGTACTTTCCGAGGATCCGAGGGTAGTTCCCGTAGCCGCGAGGGTGGGTGAGCCCCTCGGGGCGCTCGGGATCGTGCCCCTTCGCATCGGTCCCGAACTTCATCCACGGTTGCCGAAGCTTGGCGCGGACATTCTCCTCGCTCATGAGAAAGAAGACCGTCTCGACCCGGCTCCGCTCACTCGCGATCAGATCCATCGCGGCCTCCTTCCAATTCTTGCCGGTCATCGCCGCCACGTCGGAGAGCCGCTTGCCGGCAAACCGTTGGTTGTCGGGCTTCTCGAGTTGGAGGAACAACACCCCCTCGGGGCCGCCCAGCTCGCAGAGATTCTCCCACTCCGATTGCACCCGGTCCATCTCGCCGCTGATCCGGGCGCGGATCTCGGGATTCACGATGTTCTCGAAGAGCTTGCCGTCGGCGCTGGCCCAGGGCGGCAGGCAGGCAGTTAGGCCCGTGGCACCGGCCGTATAGGCGTACATGTTGGCCTGCACGTCGAGGCCGGTGGCGCGCGCGGAGTCGATCTTGGCAAAGGCGAGAGGGGTCTTCTCCCAGTTTCGCTTTCCGCCCGCCTTGAGGTGAAAGATTTCCACCGGTACGCCGCCGTCTTGCCCGATGCGAATGGCCTCGTCGATCGCCTCGAGCCAGGCGTTTCCCTCGGAGCGCATGTGGGTGATGTAGACGCCCCCGAAGGGAGCCATCGCCTTGGCGATCTCGATCAGCTCTTCGGTGGAGGCAAAATTCCCGGGCGGATAGATGAGCGCCGATCCGACGCCGAAGGCTCCATCGCGCATGGCGCGCCGGACCACGGCGCGCATCGTGTCGAGTTCGGCGGCGGTCGCGGGGCCGCGCGCCTCACCCTTGGCGTAGACCCGAACCGTTCCGGCGCCGAGGAAGGAGCCGACGTTTTCCGAGACACCGTGACGCTCCATGGCCCGGAGCCAGGCGTCGAAGCCCCGCTCTCCGCTGAAATCGAGATCGGCCCGCCCGGCGCCGCGGGGATGGGTCTTGAGGTTGGTCGGGGCGGGGGAGCCTCCCTCGCCCATGATTTCGGTGGTGATGCCCTGGGTGACTTTGCTGACGACCCGCCCATCGCCGATGGTGAGTTCGCCGTCCGACTGGCCCTGGATGTCGATGAAGCCGGGGGCGACGACGAGCCCGCGCGCGTCGATGACACGCGTGGACCGTGCCCCGCGGCTCAGTACACCGCGGGGCGCGATCCGCGCGATTCGATCTCCGCGCACCGCTACATCGCCGTAGAACCAGGCGCTGCCGGTCCCGTCGACGAGGCGCCCGTTGGCGATGATCAGGTCGTACGGGCCGTCCCCGGTGGCCGGTGTCGGTGGCGAAACCGGCGTAGCCGGTTGGCAGGCGGCGAGCAGCGCGATCGAAACGAGAAGCGCGGGGAATGGTCGGCGCATGCGAGTCGCTCAGGGGTCGGGGTGACGGTGCTTCAGTTCGGTCAGCTGTTCCACTACGCCCTCGGGCAGGGTGAGCCGGTCCGAGATGGCGGCGATCTCTTCGGCTTCCTTCCAGGCACGCTCCAATAAGGCCAGCTCGCCCTCGAGGCTTCGGCGCTCGAAGTCTTCATGGACGGCCATCTCGAGGGCAAGGTTGACGGCCGGTTCTTGCATGGCCAGAGAATCCGGAGGCACTCTCGACCATCTGTCGAGCCTCTGAAAAATGGAAGGCTTCGGCCGATGCTGGCGGGAAAAATGGCGCAGGGCCGTCTCGATTTCCGGGTGCTCTTCGAGCACGCGGACGGCGTCCTGCTCCACCGAGCGTCTCGCTCCAAGCTCGTTGACGGCGGGAAGGGCCGCCCTGAGGAAGCCGATCGCCGGCTCTCCCTCTATCGGGAGCCATCCGGGGTCCCGACTTCGAAATCTGATCAGAGGTTTGTGGTCGCGAGGGACTTCAAGGCGCCACCCGCCCGCGTTGTCCGCGGCCAGGAGTTTCGTATGGGCGACTTGCACAGGGGTGACGTGGATCGCGTTGCCGTATTCGTCCGGAAGGACGAGCAGGCGGCGGGTTAGGCGGCGCTCCATATATTTTCCGCCCAACTGGCCTCCGAGAAAGCCCCCCACGAGCGAGCTGACGATCGTGGTCGGGCCGAGCGCCAACCCGAGGGCCAGTGTTGTGGTGAATTGTGCCGCCCCGCTGACGGCGAGCATTCCAGCGAACGTCCGCCATGCTTTTCGCCGCCGCCTCCCAAACTGATCCCCGTACCGCCACGCCGCCATCTCCGGCCGGAGCGGCTCGCCGATCCGCACCAGCTCCAGCCCTTCCTTGAGCCTTGCCAGCCCGATATGGTCGGTGGACAAGCGGAGCTTCGTGGCGCGGAAGTGCCGCTCGCACTCCTCCAGCGCTTCCCATCGCGTATCGAACGGGGTAAGGTTCCATCGGTCGCAGCGCCGGCAGATTACCCAGAGCCGGCCCCGTTTTCCGTCGAAGGCCAGCCGGCGCCCGATAGGCAGATGCTCGACGCTCTCATTGGCGCCGAGCGGTGCGTGGCACGAGAGACAGGTGGAATACACGGCCTCAGTCTAACTGCTTGACAATGTCTCCGCCCGCCCGAGGGTCGAGACGGCTGCCCCGGGGCCATGCTTCAGCCGTCAAAGTGGCGATCCGGTAATTCAGTGGCTCGTTGGGAAGAGGGGCGGGTCCGATTGATCGTGTGCTGAAGCAGGAAATCAGCGCTTCAGGAACAATCCCAGCACGGCAAGCATGGTGGGTGCCCAGAAGGCGAACATCCAGCGCAGGGTGGTTGACCGGCAGCGCTCTATTTCGGTACGAAGCGTCTGGGTTCGGCGTTCGAGGTCGATCTGGAGAGCGGCGAAACGGGCTTGCATGTCGGCGCGCAGCTCCGCCATACGCTCTCCCATTCGCGCATCGAATCGGGCAAAGTTGAGCTCGTTGAGTTCGCGAAGCTCGGCGCGGCAGCTATGGTCCACCTGATTGAGCCAATCCGCCAACTCGTTGGCGACGTTGTCCCCTAGCCGATCGTAGAAAGCGCGGGACAGTTTGGCGGTGGCTGGCATCGTGGCTCCAGGAAGGCCAGGCACCGTATGTAACGTACGCTCGGCCGTGCATCCAATGCAAATCCACTCCAGCATGTCCCGAATTATGCAGAGCAGGCCCCGGTGTAACCGCTTGACAACCTCCCCGTCCGCCGCGAAAGTTGGGGCCTCTCCTCGCCGGAATATCGATGAAACCGGGCCCCCTGCGGCTGGCGCTGGCCGTGGTTCTTCTCGGCGCGCTCGGCTACCTCTCCGTCAGGGGTGCCGGGCCCGTCCCGCCACTCGGCCCCCTCCTCGATCCCGCCAACGGCGTCTTCGGATTGGCGCGATACGCCGAGATTCCCAAACGCGGCGCAGCGCAGATTCCCGGAATCACCGCTCCCGTCGAGGTTCGCTACGACGACCGTGGCGTGCCCCACGTCTTTGCGTCCACCGAAGAAGATGCCTGGCGGGCCCAGGGCTTCCTGGTGGCGCGCGACCGGCTCTTCCAGATGGAGCTCCAGATTCGCGCCGCGGCCGGGACGCTGACGGAGCTCGTTGGCGCGCGCGCCCTCGAGGCGGACAAGACGGCGCGCCGGCGCGGCCTCGCATGGGCGGCGCTCAGGAACTATGCCGCCCTCGATTCCGCCGATCTGATGAGCCGCGCCTCCCGCGCCTATGCCGATGGGGTCAACGCGTACATCGGGAGCATGCGGCGCGCGGCGCTTCCGCTCGAGTACCGACTGCTCAACCGGCGGCCTTTTCGCTGGGAGCCCGAGTACACGTTCTATTTTTTCGGCCAGATGTCGCTGACGCTGGCCTACGAAGATCAGACCACGTCGCGCCTGCGCGCGCGGGCCCTGGTCGGCGCCCAAGCCACCGAGGCGCTCTTCCCGCTCAACAGCCCGATCCAGGAACCGATACAACCTAACGGCATCGGGCGGCCCCGGTACGACTTTACCCCGCTCGCGGCGCCGGGGGACCCCGACACGACGGTGACGCTCGCCATCCAGGAGCGGGAGGCGGTCATGCTCGCCCTCGGCCTCTCGCCCGGGCGGCCGGGGTTGCGCGATGCGATCGGGAGCAACAACTGGGTGGTGGCCCCCGGCCGCACGGCCGGAGGGCACGCCCTTCTCTCGGGAGACCCCCATCTCGAACTGAGCCTCCCGTCGATCTGGTACGAAATCCATCTCGTGACCGCCGGCGGATCCGACGTCGCGGGGGTCACCTTTGCCGGATCGCCCGGCGTGATCATCGGATTCAATCGCGACGTGGCGTGGAGCTTCACCAATACCGGGGCCGACGTTCGGGATCACTACGCCGAAACGGTGGACGATACCCTGAGCCCGCGCCGCTATCGTGTGGACGGTGAATGGCGGCCACTGACCCGCCAGGTCGAGCGCTTTCGGGGTCCTCGCGGCGAACCGATCGGATCGGACACGCTCTTCTTCACCCATCGCGGCCCGATGGTCCGCGCCCTCGGCCGCTGGCTCTCGATTCGATGGACCCCGTTTGAAGCGGCCGGTGCCGGCGGAGACTTTCTTCGCCTTGCCGACACGCGGAACGTCCAGGAGTGGCTCGATGCCTGGAAGGACCACGCCGCGCCGGCCCAGAACGGCGCCGCCGCCGACCGCGCGGGAGCCATCGCCATGCGTTCGACCGGGTGGTATCCTGTGCGGCCCGGCAACGGGCGGGGAGACGAGATTCGCGACGGCAGCACGAGCGCCAGCGACTGGAAGGGATACCTCCCCCTTTCGGCGTATCCCGTCTCCGTGAACCCGCCCCAGGGCTTTCTCGCGTCCGCCAATCAGCAGCCGGTCGACCCGAAACAGAACCCGCACTACTTCGGATCGAACTGGTATTCGCCTTGGCGCGCGATGCGCATCAATGAAATGCTCCGCGCCGATTCGGCGGTGACGCCGGAGTCGATGCGCGCGTTCCAGACCGACCCGAAGAGCGTTAGGGCCGCGGCCTTCATCCCGCTCTTTCGAAACGTCGCCGGTTCCGGTTCGGGGGCGGCGCTGATCGGCGAGTGGGACGGCCGCTACACCAAGGAGAATCGCCGCGCGGTGCTCTTCGAGGCGGCGATGGACGCGCTCGACCTGCTGGTCTGGGACGAGTTGATTCCGGTCGACCGGCGGAGCGATTCCGCCGCCCGTCCCGTCCAAGTACCGGCCGAGGCCGTGCTTCTCGGGCTGATGGCCGACTCGACCAGTGCTTGGTGGGACGACCGCCGGACGCCGGCTGTCGAGCGGCGGGACGAGATCCTCCGAAAGGCGGCGGACCAGGCGCTGGCCGCGGTCCGGCAGCGCCTCGGGTCCGATGAGGCACGCTGGGTTTGGTCGGCGGTGCACTCCGCCAACATCCATCACCTCCTCCGCCTTCCGGCGCTCTCCTCGCTCAACCTTCCGGTCGAGGGGGGCAGCGGGACCGTGAGCCCCTCTCCCGGCGGCGGCGAACATGGCCCGAGCTGGCGGATGGTGGTCGAGCTTGGCCCGGACGTGCGGGCGTGGGCCGTCTACCCCGGGGGCCAATCGGGAAACCCGGCGAGTTCCCGCTACCTCGACCGGTTGCCGAAATGGCTGGGCGGCCAGCTCGATGAAGTGCTCTTTCCCCATGTGCCGGCGGAGATCCCCGCGGAGCGCCTGCGCGGCACCCTCGTATTGACGGGGGGGCGCTGACATGCGCGCCTTTCTCGGTTTCCTGTCGCTTTCCGCCGCCTTCGCGGCGGCGGTGTGGCTGGGGTGGTGGGCAATTCCCGCCGTGGCGGCCGCCTATGGACTCACCCGTCCGGCGGTCAGGGCCCCGGCGCTCCGCGCGGCCGTGGCCGCCATGTTCGGAATCGGGGGCTGGCTGGTGGCCGATTGGGTACCCGGCGGCGGCAGGCCATTCAGTGCGCTGCTCGGCCGGCTGGCGGGAATCATGAGCCTACCGGCGCCGGTGCTGTCGATTGCGACCCTGGTATTCCCCGCGCTTCTTGCCTGGGCCGCCGCCACGCTCGGCGCCTGGGCCGCGGGCCTCGCGAGGACTCCCGCGGAGCCTTCCTAGCCCTCCGCAGGTGTTTCCGGGTCGCGATTCGCCGTGAAGCGGCCCGCCGATTCCGCGGCCCGGCGGAGGAGGAATTCGATCTGCGCGTTGAGCGAACGAAACTCCGCCCCGGCCCAGCGCTGCAAGGCGTCATGCAGCGCCGGGTCGAGGCGAAGGAGAAATGCCTTACGGTCACTCATCCGTTGTAGAGCGTGCCGGTGTTCACCACCGGCTGCGTGCCGCGCTCGCCGCAGAGCACGACCAGCAGATTGGAGACCATCGACGCTTTCCGTTCATCGTCGAGATGCAGGATGTTCTTCTTGGCGAGGAGCTCGAGCGCGTTCTCGACCATGCCCACCGCCCCCTCGACGATCTTGTACCGCGCCGCGACGATCGCGCTGGCCTGCTGGCGCTGGAGCATCGCATGCGCGATTTCCGGAGAATACGCCAGGTGGGCGATGCGCGCTTCTTGTACTTTGACGCCGGCCTTTGCGAGCCGCTCCTCCAGTTGTTGCATCAAGTTGGCCGCCACCTCCGTGGCGTGGCTGGAGAGGGCCGCCTCGTTGGGCGTGTGGGCGTCGTACGGATAGCTCGAGGCCAGGGTCCGTACCGCCGACTCGCTCTGAACCCGGACGTAGTTCTCGAAATCGTCGACCTCGAACACCGCCTCGGCTGTATCGACCACCCGCCAGACCACGATAGCACCGATTTCGATCGGGTTGCCGTTGGCGTCGTTAACCTTGAGCTTGGCGGTTTCGAAATTCCGGACCCGTAGCGAGATCCGCCGCCGGTTCGTGAACGGGTTGACCCACCAGAAACCGGCCTCTTTGAGCGTGCCGACGTAGTTGCCGAACAACGTCAGGACTTTGGCTTCGTTGGGCTGGTTGACGATGAGCCCACGCATACCGGTGGAGGCTAGGATGATGAGGATGAGGGGAACCAGCATCCCACTCTCGTTCCCGGCCTGGCCCGCCTGGACGATCATCCACATGGCGGCTCCGGTGACCGCAAGGAGGACCATGAGCATCAAGAGCCCCGACACGGAACGAGCAGCCTTCTCGCGGATCATCACAGACGACTCCGTTAAAGTGATATGTATATGATATCACTATGATATTGAATCGTCAAGTCCTATTGATTGGGGCCTACGTTCCAACGACTGAACACCCCCAAGTGTCCAAGTGTGCGAGAGATGGACACTCGGCGTTGCGACCGGAGGGTGACTCCTGCAGGCCCAACTCAGCGTGACCCAAGCGGACCACGACCGCGCCGACGCCTCGCTCGCCGCCTCAGGCGATCACGACGCGTTCGAGCGGCTCTACCGGCGCCACGTGGCCCGGGTCACCAGCTTGGCTCGCTGGCTTCTCGATCCGAGTGAAACGGACGACGCGGTGCAGGAGGTGTTCATTCGAGTCTGGCAGAAGCTCCACACCTTTGCGGGCCAGTCGGCGTTCGGCACCTGGCTGCACCGGGTGGCGGTCAATCTCATGATCCGCCGCCGCCAGAGCCTCGGCATTGCCCGGCGCCGTCGAGGGGGAGACGAGGAGACGATTCACGCGGCGCCCGCCCCCTCCGAGCGGCCCGATCTGAAGGTCGCGATCGAGCGGGCGGTGGATGTGCTGCCGGCGGGCGCCAGAGAGGTGTTCGTCCTCCACGATATGGAGGGGTACAAACACGACGAGATCGCGAAGATGCTCGGAGTCGATCCCGGCACCTCACGGTCGCAGCTTCACCGGGCGCGGCTGCTGCTCCGGCAGCAGCTCGCCACTTGACGCGGGAACGGCCTATGTCCGACGAATTCACGAATCTGCTCTCTCCCTATCTCGACGGCGAGCTCGACGACCTCGCGCGCGGGCGGCTCGAGGCGCATCTCGACGGGTGCCTCGTGTGCCGCACCGCGTTGACCGAACTTCGCGCGATCGTGGCGGCGGCCCCGCACTATGAAGGGCGCGAGCCCTCGCGCGATCTCTGGGCCGCCATCGACGCGCGGCTCGGCGAGCCCGATGTCGTGCCGATCGGCCAGGGGGCGGCGCCCGGACGCACCGGGCGGCAATACTCCATGCCGGCGCTCCTCGCCGCGTCGCTCGCGGCGCTGTTGGTCGGAGCCGGCGGCGCGTGGGTGGCGCTCCGTCCCGCCGCGGGTGACGCGGCGGCGCCCATGGCGGTCCAACCCGCCGAGCCGCCGGTGTCCGGCGCTCCCGAGGTCAAGAACGTCGCGCTGGCCGAAGCGCGGTACGATGCCGCGATTCGCGATCTCGAGCTCCTGTTGCAGGCGGGGCGCACCCGACTCGATACCCTGACGGTGCGCACCGTCGAGGAAAGCCTTCGCAAGATCGACGCGGCCATCTCCGAAGCCCGCACGGCGGTCCAACGGGATCCGTCGAACGCGTATCTAAGCAGGCAGATCGCCGCGAACATGCGGCGCAAGCTCAACCTGCTGCGCACCGCGACCAACGCGATCAGCGCAAGAACCTAACGAGGACGACCCATGCTACTCCCGATGTTGCTCCTGCTCTCCGCGGCTCAGGCCCAGAGTTTTCAGACCGACACGACCGTCTCGGTGTCGCAAGGCACCCGCCTCAAGATCGAGAATCAGGGGGGGGATATCACCGTCCGCACCTGGGATCGCAGCCAAGTCCGGATCCAGGCCGCGCACTCCCGGCGGACCCACGTGCGCATTCGGCAGTCGGGGGTGGTGCTCTCCCTCGAATCGGAAGCCGACCGCGGTCCCGCCAATATGGTCGACTACGAAGTCACCGTCCCGACCTGGATGGCGCTCAACCTGGGCGGATTGTACGCCACGGTGAGCGTCGACGGCTCCCGTGCGGCGATCGCCGTCGAAACGATCGAAGGCGACATCACCGTCAAGGGCGGCGCCGAGTCGGTCAAGTTGAGCTCGGTCCAAGGGCGGATTTCCCTTTCCGGTGCCCGCGGGCGGATCGAACTCAATAGCGTAGGCGAGGATATCGAAGTCTCCGACGTGCAGGGTGATCTCGTGGCCGAGTCGGTGAGCGGCGACATCATCATGCGCCGGCTCGATGTGAAGAACCTCGAGGTCGAAGCGGTGAGCGGCGAGATGATCTATGAAGGCCGGGTGGCGGACGGCGGGCGGTATTCGATCCTCACGCACAGCGGCGAGATCTACTTCTCGGTGCCCGAGGGTGCCAACGCCACGATCGCGACCGCGATCGGCTCCGGCGACGTTCGCGCGAGTTTCACCTTGCCCCAGAGCGAGCGCGCCAGCCGCCGCCGTCAGAGCTTCCGATTAGGGAGCGGCAGCGCGGTCGTCGAGCTCGAGACCTTCAGCGGGGATATTCGCCTGATGCGTCCGGCCGAGCTCGCCGCCCGCCTCGACCAGCGGCAGCGGATTCGGGAAGAAAAGGAAGCGCTGAAGCGCGCGAACCGGCCTCGCCCGGAGCAGGACAGCGACAACGAAAACCACCGGGAGATCTGACCGATGACACCTCTCATACTTGGCGTAGCCGCCGCGCTCAGCGCATCGGCCGCGGTGCAGGGCCGGGCCGACTTCGAGTTTCGGCGCGAGCTGGCCCAGGGCCGGCGGTTTCATCTCTCGAACATCATCGGCGACGTACAGGTGACCGGTGGGAACGGCCGGACCGTCGAGGTCACCGCCGTTAAGCGCGCCGGGCGCTACGGGGAGGTGGAGGACGTGACCGTCGAGATGGTCGAACTCGACGACGGTGTGGCCATCTGCGTCCGCTATCCGGGACAGGGAACCGGGTCTCGCCGCTCCCGCGAGGGCCGGCCGTCCAAGAACCCCTGCAGTTGGGACGGCTGGAACAACCGGAGCGAACGGAACGACACCGAGGTGACGTTCACCGTTCGGGTGCCGGCCGGGCTTCGCCTTCACATCGGCACCGTCAGCGGCAGCGTTCACGGCGAGCATCTCGTCGGCGATCTCGAGCTGACGAGTGTGTCCGGAGATGTGTCGCTCTCCGACGGGACCGGCCCCGCGATCGCCCTCGAGACGGTGAGCGGCGATGTCGATCTTCGGGAGGTCCGGTCCGCCGAGGTGACGGGGCATACCGTCAGCGGCGAAGTGCTCTTCCAGGGACCGGTGCAGGACAAGGGGAGCTACGAGTTCTACACCACCAGCGGCAACATTCGGCTGACCCTTCCCGAGCAGCCGAACGCCACGCTCTCGGCCGCCACCTTTTCCGGCCGCTTCTCCTCCGACCTGCCGACCACCGCCAACGAGTCGCGGCGCCGGCGACACCGGCACGCCGCCACTTGGGGCACCGGCACCGCCCGTCTCGAGATCGAGTCCCTCTCCGGGAACATCGCGATCAGTCTCGCCCGGCGGTAGCCGGAGTGCAGGCACCCCGGCGCTGCGCGGCGCCGGGGTTGCAACTTTTTCCGATATATCGGCGTCCGATATATTGACCGCCGACCGATCCTGGAGATTTCCGTGGCCGATGCCGAGCTCGCCGCCCTCTCGCCGCTACCCTCCGCCTGGTTCCACCTCCTCCTCGCGCTCGCCGAGGGCGACCGGCATGGCTATGCGCTGATGCAGGATGTGGCCGAGGAGAGCGGGGGGGATGTCCGGCTCGGGCCAGGGACCTTGTATGGCGCGCTGAAACGGCTGCTCCAGCTTGGGCTGATCGAGGAGAGCGGCCGCCGGCCCGACCCGGAACTCGATGATGAGCGGCGGCGCTACTACCGCCTGACCCCCCGGGGCCGCCGCATGCTTGGACTCGAAGCGGAGCGCCACCGCCGCCTGGTGGATCTGGCACGAGCCAAGCGGGTGTTGCCTCGGCCGAGGACGGCGTGAGCTTCCTCGCGCGACTGCTGCTCCGGCTCTATCCCGCGGCTTTCCGGGCCGAATTCGGCGATGAGCTCGCCCAGGTTGCGCGGGATGCCTGGCACGATGCCGGCCGGGGGCCACGCTCGTGGCCGGCGCGGTGCTCGCTTCTTCTGGATCTCCTGCGCGGCGCGATGACCGAGCGCTTGGCCGCCTCGCCATCGCCGCCGATTCCCCCTCGCCAGCCGAGACTGACCATGCGCGATCTCTTGATGGAATTCCGGTACGCCTTCCGTTCTCTCGCCCGCACGCCTGGGTTTTCCGTCGCGGTCATCCTGACGCTGGGGCTCGGGATCGGGGCGAACACGGCGATCTTCAGCGTCGTCGACGGCGTGCTTCTGCGGCCGGCGCCGTTCCAGGCGATGGAGAGCTTGACGATGGTCTGGGAAACCGACCGTAAGAGCGGCACCTTTCGAGAACCGGCCTCCATTCCCGACTACTTCGATCTGGTGGCGCGCACCAAGCAGTACGAGCGGCTCGCCGCCTTCATGCCGGCCGAGGTGAATCTGACCCCGGACGCCGGCGATCCCGCCCGTCTGGTGGCGCTGGCGGTGAGCCACCGATATCTCCCGATGGTCGGTATCACGCCGGTCGCCGGGCGGGTCTTCAGCGAGGAGGAGGACCGCGCCGGGGCCGCGCGGGTGGCGATGATCGGAGAGGCGATGTGGGCGGAGCGCTTCGCGAGGAACAATTCCGTCCTGGGGAGCACGATTCGCCTCAACGACGTGGCGCACGTGATCGTCGGTGTGCTCCCCGCCACCGCCGACTTCGGCACCCTTCAAGTGCTCGGCGCTGCCGCGTACGCGCGCGGCTTCGCGGATCGGGGTGGCCGAGTGCGGGTGGACATCTGGCTGCCGCTTCGCGCCGATCCAGCCACGGCGCAGCGGGGCAATCATCCGATCTTCGTGATGGGGCGGCTCAACCGGACCGCGACCGCATCTCTCGCTCAGCAAGAGATGACCACCATCGCAGCCGATCTCGAGCGGACCTATCCGCATGAGAACGACGCCCGAGGGATCCATGTCGAAGCGCTCTCCGATGTGGTGTTCGGCGGCGTCCGTCCGGCGCTACTGGTGCTGGTAGGAGCGGTGGCCCTGGTGCTCCTGGTCGCTTGCGCCAACGTGGCGAACCTCCTCCTGGCCCGAGGGACATCGCGGATGCGCGAGGTCACGGTGCGGGCCGCGCTCGGCGCCAGCGTGGGCAGGCTCACCCGTCAATTCCTGGTCGAGAGCGCGGTGCTCACGGGGCTCGGCGTCGTCGTGGGGCTGGTGCTCGCCGTTGGGGGGCTTCGCCTCCTCATGGCGCTCGCCCCGGCGAGCATTCCGCGGGTCGGCGCCGTCGGCATCGATGGGAGAGTGCTGGTGGTGACGCTGGGCCTCGCCACACTCGTGGGCGTGGTGTTCGGGATGGTGCCGGCACTCCAAGCAAGGCGAAGAGGACCCCAGCTTACGATGCAGCGTGAGGCATCACGGGGCGCGTCGGTGGGAAGGGAACATGGCCGGCTGCGCTCCGCCCTGGTGGTGGCGGAGCTCGCGCTCGCGGTGGTGCTCATGATCGGCGCCGGCCTTCTGATCAAGAGCATTTGGCAGCTCTCCCAGGTCGATCCCGGGTTTCGCGCCCAGGGAGTCCTCAAGGCGGAGTTCCAACTTCCGGCGAGCCGCTATCCCCAGCGGTTCGAGGAGTGGCCTCACTGGCGCGAAGCCCGCCAGTTCAACGATGAACTGCGGCGGCGGGTATCGATGCTGCCCGGCGTGACCGCCGTGACGATCGCCGGGAATCATCCGCTGGAGGCGGGATTCACCAGTTCCATCGTGGTCATCGGACGGGAGGCGGAGGCGGAGGATTGGCCGGAGCCAACCGTGCGGCGGATCGACCCCGGATATTTGTCGACGATGGTGGTTCCCCTCGTCAAAGGACGCCCTTTTGCCGAGTCTGACGACCCTGAGGCAACGCCGGTCATTCTGATCAACGCGGCGGC
Organism: Gemmatimonadales bacterium; assembly: GCA_013140635.1. Taxonomy (GTDB): domain Bacteria; phylum Gemmatimonadota; class Gemmatimonadetes; order Gemmatimonadales; family GWC2-71-9; genus JABFSM01. Next base: position 6,952 of record JABFSM010000146.1, on the reverse strand, counting down.
ACGAGACCGATTCTTCGGGGCCCAGGACCCCCTTGGCCAGAAGGTGCGCCTTTGGGGCGCGGAGCGAATCGTTGTCGGCGTCGTGGCGGACGAGCGGTTCAAAGGACAAGCGGAGGCCGCGGCACCGGCGTTGTACTTGTCAACCACGCAGGCGCCGATCGCCGGTGGCAGCCTCCTGGTGCGAGTGGGCGGAGACGCCACGCAACTGGCGCCGGCCGTGCGGAGCATCGTTCGAGAGCTCGATCCGGCGCTGCCGCTCTTTGGGGTGGAGCCGCTGGCCGATACCCTCGCCGATTCGACGGGGCAACGTCGGTTCACGATGCTGGTGCTCGGTGTCTTCGCGGCAGTGGCGCTGCTCCTGGCGATGATCGGCGTCCACGGCGTGCTGAGCTACACGGTGGCACAACGGACTCGAGAGATCGGCATTCGCATGGCGCTCGGTGCCGATCGGTCGACCGTTCGCGCGCTGGTGCTCGGACAGGGAGCCCGGCTGGCGGCGGCAGGGCTCGCGATCGGTCTTGCCGGCGCGATGGGGGTGGCTCGTCTGCTGGGAACCCTTCTCTTTGGCGTGCATCCGAACGACCCAATGACCTTCATTGTGGTGGCCGCCGGGCTTGGTACGGTCGCGCTGGTGGCAAGCTGGTTGCCGGCCCGCCGCGCGGCGCGGATGGAACCGCTGGTGGCGTTGAGGGAGTAGGGGTGGGGGGTGAGGAGTGAGGATTCAGGATTCAGGATTCAGGATTGAGGGTCTTGCGTTGTAGGCTCGCTCGCAAACCTATGAGCATGCGGCGGGTTTCGTCGCTCAGTGCGTTCGCGCGTTCAAGGTCTGGGCCGGTGACATACCGCAATGCCTGCGCGATTTCGAGGCATGTGGTGAGTTCGCGCAGCGAGCCGTTCGCGATCGCGAGGAACCGCATGTAGTCGCGTGTCGCGCGGCGGGCATGGCCTTCCGCGTCGCTCGCTTGCGGGGAGGCGAGCGGCCAGCCGATAGGTTTCCTGGACGAGTTCCATGGCACGCTGCCACACCAGAAGATCGCGATATGACCGAACGGGCGGATTGGTAGGCTTGGGCATCCAGCACGCTACGCATTGCAGCCAGCGATTCGGTACCAATCCTCTGCCGCACAGAGCGAAACACCGCCCCTCAATCCTGAATCCTGAATCCCCCCCTTGACAAACCTCTCTCTTCCCTGAATTGTTCTCCTGAACATTTCAGGGGACCGAATGCCGCGCACCGAACTCGATCTCATGCAGGGCACCCTTGACGTCCTCGTCCTCAAGGCGCTGTCCTGGGGTCAGCGCCATGGCCACGCCGTGGCGGGGTGGATTCGCGCGACCACCGACGACGACCTCAACATCGAAGATGGCGCCCTCTACACGGCACTCCACCGCCTCGAACGCCGAGGTCTCGTTTCCGCCGAATGGGGGCTGTCCGACAACAATCGCAAAGCGAAGTTCTACGAGTTGACGGATGCCGGTCGAGGCGAACTTCGCAAGGAAGCCCACCGCTGGTCTCGGTACGCCGACGCCGTGTTCAAAGTGCTCCGCGCCCAGGGCTCGGGCATGGGCCGTTAGCACATGGCCAGGGCGCGATGGCAAGGGCTCTTTCGGCTGATCGGCCGGGAGCCCTCCGTGGAGGAGGAGATCGACGCCGAGGTGGCGTTCCATCTCCGGACGGAGACGGAGCGGCTGATAGCACGCGGCATGTCCGAGCCCGCCGCACGGGATGAAACCCTTCGCCGGTTCGGCGACGTCCAACGTACACGCGCCGCGCTGGCGCGCATCAGCCGGGAGGGACGGATGCACCGACGACGGGTGAATTGGCTGACCGATCTGATGCAGGACCTTCGCTACGCCGGCCGGGGCCTCCGCCGCCAGCCCGGCTTCGCCGCGCTCGTGATCATAACGCTCGGACTCGGCATCGGCGCCAACGCCACGATGTTCGGCATCATCGATCGTATCCTCCTCCGTCCACCCGCGTTTCTCCACCAGCCGGCCGATGCCGGCCGGATCTATCTCCGCCGCCCCAACGGCGAAGGCGGGGAGCGCGTCGACAACAACATCAGCTACCGCCGTTTTACCGACCTTCGCGACGGCGCCCGCTCCCTAGCCACCATCGCAGCCTTTTACAACGACGATCGGCGCGTCATCGGAACGGGAGAGCGGGCGAGACAGGCGGCGGTTTCCCTGGTGAGCGGCACCTTCTTCTCGATGTTCGAGGTCCGCCCCGCCGTCGGGCGCTTCTTTGCCGAAGCGGAAGACCGGTTGCCGTCGGGCACGGCGGTGGCCGTTCTCGGATTCAACTACTGGCAGTCGGAGTTCGGAGGAGATGCAGGCGCTGTCGGCCGGACGATGCTCATCGGTCCGCGCGCTTACACTATCGTCGGGGTGGCGCCGAAGGGGTTCACCGGCATGTCGATGGGGCAGGTGGCGGCCTTCATCCCGCTCACCGCCGGGGGATACGACGACTTCGGAGATTACTACCACAATTCGGGGTACAACCTCTCTTGGCTCGAGGTGGTTGCGCGGAAGAAGCCGGAACTGTCGCGGGAGGCGGCGAATCTCGATCTCACCCTCGCGTTCCAGCGCGGCCGCACCACCGAGCCGAGCATTCGCCCGGAAGTCATTGAGCGGTCCCGCGCGGAACTTGCCCCGGTGCTCGTCGACCGCGGGCCCGAGCCCGGCGAGTCGGCGCGCGTGGCGGAGTGGCTCGCCGGCGTGTCCGCCGTCGTGCTGTTGATCGCGACCGCCAATGTGGCGAACCTCTTTCTGGCTCGCGCGCTCAAGCGGCGCCGAGAAATCGCGGTTCGCCTGGCGCTCGGCGTGGGCCGCCGGCGCCTGCTCCGGCAACTGCTCACGGAGAGCATGGTACTGGCGCTCCTGGGAGGTGCGACAGGGCTCTTCATGGCGCACTTCGGGGGTGGCGTGCTGCGGCGGGTTCTCCTTGCGGAAGTGGATTGGTCGGCCACGCCGCTCTTCGACGGCCGTATCCTCGCTTTCACAGCCGCCATTGCGCTCCTCACCGGGCTGCTTACCGGGCTTGCGCCGGCCTGGCATGCCGGTGGCACGAGCCTGACGGCGGCGCTCCGTTCGGGCGGAAGAGAAGGGAGCCGGCCCCGCGCGCGCCTCCGGACGACGCTCCTGGTAGTACAGGCGGCGCTCTCGGTAGTGCTGCTATCGGGCGCGGGGCTCTTCGTGAAGAGCCTTCGCAACGCGCAGGGGGTCGATCTCGGCTACAACCATGGCCGCTTGGTGGTGGTCCTTACCGACCTCCGTGGCGAACGGCTGGCCCCTGACGGGCGGCCCGAGCTCACCCGGCGCCTTCTCGAGCAGGCGCGGGCGATGCCGGGCGTCGAGCAGGTCACGCAGTCCTTCGGGATTCCCTTTTGGCGCAGCAACACGATCGACCTGTTTGTTCCCGGGCGCGACTCGCTGAATGGGCTCGGCGCGTTCTATCAGAATGTCGTCGGCGCCGACTACTTCGAGACGCTGGGAACGACCATCGTTCGGGGCCGCGGGATCACTCGGGAGGATCGCAACGGCCCCGCCCGCGTCGCCGTTGTCAGCGAGCGACTCGCGAAGGCGGTGTGGCCCGGAGCGAATGCGGTCGGGCAATGCGTGAAGATCGGCGCCGACTCGATGCCATGCTCCGAGGTGATCGGAGTGGCCCGAGACGTTCGCTGGGGAAGCCTCGGTGACGACGACCGGATGCAGATCTACGAGCCGATGTCGCTCCAAGATTCGGGGGTGCTCTTCGTTCGGGCCGCAGGAGACCCGGCTCTCCTGGCGGAGCCGCTCCGGCGGGAGCTCCAGCGGCTCATGCCCGGAGCGGCGTTCGTCAACGTTCGCCAAGTCGCCGTGGCGCTCGACCCGGTACTCAGGCCGTGGCGGCTCGGCGCGACGATGTTCACGCTCTTCGGCACCCTGGCGCTGCTGGTGGCCGCGGTGGGGCTCTACGGGGTGATTGCGTATAGCGTGGCGCAGCGCACCCACGAGGTGGGGGTGCGGATGGCCCTCGGAGCCCGCCGAGCCGATGTCGTGCGCCTGGTGCTTGGTGAAGGCATCCGAGTGGCGGTCGCGGGCGTCGTCCTGGGAACGCTGGCCGCCATCGCGGTGGGCCGGTTTGCCGCCTCGATGCTCTTCGGGATCTCGCCTTACGATGTCACGACGCTGGCCCAGGTCGGCATCGTGCTCCTTGCGGTGGCCGGGGTGGCCAGCCTGGTGCCCGCCTGGCGCGCCGCGCGGGTCGACCCTAACGCCGCGCTGCGGGCCGACTGACCTCATGCCGGTGTTGGCTAGGCTCTTCCGCCTCGTCGGACGCGAGCAGTCGGTGCAGGATGAGATCGATGCGGAGTTGGCATTCCATTTCGACACGGAAATCGAGCGCCTGGTGGGCCAGGGCCATTCGAAAGACGATGCGGAGCGGCTGACACGCCGGCGCTTCGGCGATCTTCGACGGACCCGCGCCGCTCTGGCGCGCATTGACAGGGGGCGGCGGATGAAGGAGCGGCGGATCAGCTGGTTCGAGGACCTTCGACAGGATCTCGCCTATGCGGTGAGAGGCTTCCGCCGAGCGCCCGGTTTTGCGGTGCTGGTGGTCCTGATCTTGGGCTTGGGGATCGGGGCAAACGCCACGATGTTCGGCCTCATCGACCGTCTTCTCCTGCAGCCGCCGGCGCATGTGACCGAGCCGGCACGGGTCACGCGTTTCGAGCTTAGCGAAAGCAACGGGTCGTTCGGTTCCTGGACCAATGAAAGCGTCGCCTGGAAGACCTACACCGACCAGCGCGACCATGCGACCTACTTCTCCTCGATCGCGGCGTGGACCACTCACTCAGGGATGCCCTTGGGGCGCGGCATCGAGGCGCGGGAGATTCGGGCGGTGATCGCGACCGCCTCCTACTTCGGCACCCTCGGGGTCCGCCCGTTGATCGGCCGGTTCTACACCGAGGACGAAGACAAGGTCGACGCCGGCGTGCCGGTAGCGGTGCTGAGCTGGCGCTATTGGCAGCGGGTGTACGGCGGGAGTACCGAGGCGATCGGCAAGACCATGTTCCTCGGCAGCCAGACGTACACCGTCATCGGGGTCGCTCCGAAGGGATTCAACGGGATCGACCTCGATGCCGTCGATGTTTGGTTGCCATTCCATGCGGCGGCCCAGGACATGGTCGGCCGGAGCGGCGAATGGCGCAACACCTACTACTGGCAGTGGCTACGGATCGTCTCCCGCCTCAAGCCCGGCGTGTCTCGCGCGGTCGCGTCGGAGGAGGCCACTCGTATTCAGCGCGCCGCCGTGGCCAATGAGACGGACATCGACCGAAAGGCAGTCTCCGCATTGGTTCCGATGCGGGGCTTCGAGCGGCAGGCGGTGCCTCATGCCCGGGAGCAGGTGGCGGTCTGGCTCGCGAGCGTCGCTCTCGTCCTCCTGCTGATCGTCTGCGCCAATACCGCCAACCTGCTGCTCGCACGGGCCGGAAACCGGCGCCGGGAAATTGCCGTGCGGCTCGCGCTTGGGGTTGGGCGTGGCCGGCTCGTGCGTCAGTTGTTGGCCGAAAGCGTGCTCCTGGCGGCGGCCGCGGGGGCGGCCGCGCTCCTGATCGCTCGGTGGGGGGGAGATCTCCTCCGTGCCACGCTGCTGCCTAATGTGAACTGGGTCGACGGCCCCCTCGACGCGCGGGTGGCGGCCGTCACCGCGGCGGCGGCGTTGCTGACCGGGGTGCTCACCGGCCTGGTGCCGGCGCTGCACTCCAGCCGTCCCGTGCTCACGGCGGCCCTTCGAAGCAGCGCTTCGGATGCCGCCTCGCCCCGGTCGCTCTTGCGCTCGGGCCTCCTGGCGACCCAAGCATGCCTATCGGTCGTGCTGCTGGTCGGTGCCGGTCTCTTCGTGATGAGCCTCAGGCGCGTGGTGGCCACCGATCTCGGGTACGATGCCGGAAGCGTCGTCGTCGCCGATCTCGATCTTTCGCTCGCCGGATACGACAAGGCCGGACGCCAAGCCTTCTACGATCGGGCCCGGGAGCGTCTCGCCGGGCTATCCGGGGTCGACAAGGCGAGCCTCGCGATCGGAAGCCCCTTCTACACGATGTACAGCAAGCAGATCCGCCTCACCGATCGCGACTCGACCCCGCGCGCCAAGGGGGGTGGGCCGTACTATAACGGGGTAGACCCCGAGTTCTTCACGGCCACCGGCGTCCGGCTTCTCCGCGGACGAGGCTTTACCGGGGAGGATCGCGTCGGCGCGGCACCGGTGATGATCGTGAACCAGCGAATGGCCGAATTCTTCTGGCCGGGCAAAGAAGCCGTCGGCCAATGCGTGAAGCTCGGAGGGGACAGTCTGCCATGCTCCACCGTCATCGGGGTCAGCGCCAACGCGCGGGTCAACGCGATCCTCGAACCGTCGAGAGTGTCGTATTATGTCCCGCTCGTGCAATCGGGCATGCTGGGCATGTCGGGTGACCGCGTCCTCTTTCTCCGAATGCGGAGGGATGCGGCGGCGCGGATTCCCGAGATTCGCCGCGTCCTTCAGGGAATGGAACCGAATCTCCCGTTCGCGAACATTCGGACGTTTCAGTCGCAGATCGATCCGGAAATCCAGCCCTGGCGGCTTGGGGCGGTGATGTTCGGGCTCTTCGGCGGCCTGGCGCTTCTGGTGGCCGCGGTCGGCTTGTATAGCGTGATGTCATACACCGTCACCCAGCGCACCCGCGAATTCGGCGTCCGCGCCGCGCTCGGGGCGAGCGCGGGCCAGGTCCTCCGCGCGGTGCTCCGCGACGGACTCGGCGTGATCGGCCTCGGGATGACGATCGGCATTGCCTTGGCCCTCGGCGCCGGCCGCTTCGTGGCGCCGATGCTCTATGGGACCTCTCCAAGGGACCCCCTGGTGTTCGGTGTCGTCGGGGTGGCCCTTCTTTCGGCGAGCGTGCTGGCCATCTGGATCCCGGCGCGCCGGGCA
>JABFSM010000331.1 GCA_013140635.1 Gemmatimonadales bacterium | reverse complement strand
GCGTGATCTTGGTCCGGATGGTGCCCAAGGATGCGTAGGCCGTCACCGCGTTGCTCCTAGATCTTTTCGGACGACCAGGGATTGAGTGGCTTAGCCATCTAAGCGTGATTGACCCCAACCATATTCGGCAGCGTCCGCTTTAGGCAGATCCCTTTCCGAGTGTGCCGTCTAACGCACTGCCCTTCTGCTGCGGACCGCCGGTGCGGCCGTGGCCCGACCACTCTAGAATCTAGGCTCTGGGCCACGGCCGAACAGATGGCGGACTGTCAGCAGCAAGGGCGGGTTAGGCCTTGCGACCCCCGGGACAGCGCTTCGACCACAGGAAGACCGCCAGCTGCTGCGCTCTTTGTAGGCCAGTAGAGTCAAGCGACTCCCGAGGGCCAGGTTGCTCCAGGCGCTTGGCTTCCGCCACGACTTCGTTAATTCTGGCCGGCCCCAAGCGCATAGCGATTGGCATGAGCGCAACTGTATCAACCCTAAAAAGCTGACGAAAACCCCTTGGACCAGCGGCGGAACGAAGCTGGACTGTACCTACACCAGTCACCCACGAAATGCCCACGGTGTCGGCGAGTTCGACTGGCTCGCCCAGCCTGTCGTATGCGACTGTAACGATGCGGGGAGGCGGTCCGCTCGCCAGGAGTTCTCCACCACTCCGCCGGACTTGGAAGGGAGAGGTGCCGACAAAGAAGGCATAAACGGAGGTTGCGCCGACCGGGAGCGGATGGGCCTCCGAAGGTTTGAGCACACACTCGATGCTATCGGACGTCGGGAGTGACAGGAGGAGCTGCTCCACACGTGACTGAGCAACCAGCGCTGGTGGGACTGCAATGCAAAGGAGGAGCGTTGAGAGCACCGTAGCTCTAAAGAGTTGTGTCACTCGGCTTCTCTCCTTTCGTCGTGAGGCCTAACGTACTGCCCTTCTGCTGCGGGGCCAGCTGAGGCCGCCGCGACTATCCAGCGTGGAATCTAGCCCGCGGCGGCCGAAGCGCCTGGCCCTGCCAGCAGCAAGGGCGGGTTAGGTGTCAAGGCGCGATTGCCAGCGTCGGGCATGGCGGCGCGTGTGAATGCAGGCGATGACGTGGATAACGTCCGGTGCCACCACATAGTAGATCGCATACGGAAAGCGCCGAACGAGTGCTCGTCGGGCCTGGCCATAGACTAGGGGATACAACTGAGGGGTCCGGCGAATCTGCGCGAAGGTGGCATCCACGGCCCGGAGGTACTCAAAACCCAAGCCCCGGGCCTGCTGCTGGTACCAGATGAAGGCCTCGCCGAGATCAGCCTCGGCGAGCGAACGCAGGGAAAGGCGGGGCACTAGCGGCCGAGCTGCTCAATCCTGGCCCGGACGTCCTCCCAAGAAGCGCCAGCCTCTGGGTGTGCGGCCAGATCGGCTAACCGCTTATCCAGCAAGGCTTTCTCCTCTTCGGAGAGAGGCAGCGTGGACACCTCGGCCTCTGCGGCGATACTGTCCCAAATGTCCTCAACCAGCTGAAGGCGTTCAGGAAGGCTGAGATGATCAAACTGGAGGGTGGGTTTGTTTGCCATAGATGGAAGGTCGAATGGGAATGCGCGGTGCGCAAGATGTCGGTCGCCGCGGTCATCAAGGCTAGCGCCTTGATGACCGCGGGCCGCGTGCCTTGACACCTAACGCCCTGCCCTTCTGCTGCGGGGCCAGCGAAGGCCGCCGCGACCATCCATCATAGAATCTAGCCCGCGGCGGCCGAAGCGCCCTGGTCCCGCCAGCAGCAAGGGCGGGTTAGCCAGCCGTGCACTAGCCTTCCGCAAACGCGACCTGCCGGCGCTTCTTGGGGTTGTCGAAGTGTACCTCGTGAGCATCGAAGGCATTGGCAGCAAAGGGGCCGCCGAGCCACTTGAGCATGCTCTGATGCTCAGGATCGGCGGGATTGGCGATGGTCTTAAGAAGTTGGGCATATCCTCCAGGCCCACCACAATCTTCCGGTGGACAAGCGCGCGCTCCAGCCACGCAGCGAGGATACTTCGCCTTGGCTTGCCGCATACCGATTTGCTCGAGCAGAAGATCGTGCTCCCAGCCGTCGCCGAAGTCATAGTCGTACCTGGCACGCTGGCCGACTTCCGCCAAGTACGCCGTTACATGAACACGCCAGCCTGGCAGGAAGTCCGGAGCTCCTTCGAAGGGGTCGGGGTCCGGGATCCCGATCGTCGCCTCAGCGCGCGTGCGTGGGTCTCGGACCTGGAAGGCGTGCAAATGGGAATCGAGCCAGCCCATCGCATCTTGAATCGCGACATGAAGGTCCCAGAAGGTGTAGCTGGCCGGAACCTCGATTCGGCGCCAAATCGCCGGCTTGATGTCCCGAAGCTGGACCTTGAACGTGAGGATCTGTTGACGTGCATTCATCGATTTGGTTCCTGTCTGGCTAACGCAATGCCCTTCTGCTGCGGGGCCAGCTGAGGCCGCCGCGACCATCCAGCGTAGACTCTAGCCCGCGGCGGCCGAAGCGCCTGGCCCTGCCAGCAGCAAGGGCGGGTTAGGTGGCAGATCTGACCTACTGACAGAGGACCGGGCGGATAGTGCTTGGCGTATCCGTCGCCACGACAAGAAGTTTCGCTTGATAGCCCGCGGACGGGACGAGGTGACCAACTTGGACGGCCAAGCCTTGGCCACGCCATTGAACGGCCAGAAAGCGGCCGACGGGAAAATCGCCGTCCCCACAGGTCTTCGGTTGAAAGCCATGCCGTTCCAGGTACCTACCCAAAGAGTCAGCCATACTCTTAGCCCGAAGGGGCTCTACAAAAGGGACCTCCCATTGCACTAAGGTAGGTCCTCCGGGGCTGCTGATCGTTGCGACAAGTTTCCCCGCTTCCATCCCTGGCCCTGCGGCGTTCCAAACACAGTACATCGCGAGGGGTGAGCCCAGATCCTGACCGGATTCGCCGCGGCGCTGACATCGAGGCGGAGCCGCACTCCCGCTAAAGCCCTGGGCCAACTCCAGAACGGGGGGCAGTGGCGTCGGGAGAGACAATTGAGCCAAGATGATGACCACCAGCATGTAGCCTCCGACGAGTGAGCCATGTTGACGCGTGTCTTCTGCCACCTAACGAGCTGCGCTTCTGCTGCCAGGCCCTGTTGAGGCCGCCGCCGAACCTGTCAGAAGAACATATCCGGCGGCGGCCGAAGCGGTTAGGGCCTGGTCAGCAGCAAGCGCGGGTTAGGTGGCAACCGTTGCGAGTTCGAGCAGGCTCGCAATCACGACATCTGCTTCTCGCGTCTGTCTGCCTGGAGGCGCGATCCAGGCCGTGCGTAGGCCCAGACCGCTGGCCGGACGAATATCCCGTTCGAGACTGTCTCCGACAAAGAGCACCCGGGCCCCCGCGTCAAAGGCCGCCAGTGCTCGTCGGAAGATCGCCGGCGATGGCTTGATGCTCCGTGCTTGCGATGAGAGGATCGTGTGGGTGAAGACACGGTCCAGCCCGACTTCCCTCAGCCGGATCTCGCAGGCCGAAGGTGGCGCACAGATGTTCGAAACGACACCAAGCTGATGCGTCTTGGCAAGTCCGTGGAGGAAGCGTACATGAACGGGTGGGGACTTGCCCAGTTCGTGAACGGCAAACACCTGCTCGAGAACCTCGACTTCTTCCTCCGGTGCGCCGTGCTTCGGAAATGCCTCCCGCAGGGTCGGGAAGTTGTCAAAATGGGCAGGGTCGTCGTAGGCGACGAGCAGGGCATCACAGGTAGATCGCATGATGGACGTAACCGTGCGACGCTCGAGACGCCGCCCTCCGACAGTCCGGTAAGTGTGGTAGAAGTCTTCCTCGGGGCCCAAACGATCGTGGTCGAACATGAAAGTGCCATTCATGTCGAGGAGAACCACGTCGAATTGGTCAAGAAATGGCACGGGGTTCCCTTTGGTTGCCACCTAACGACCTGCCCTTCTGCTGCGGGGCGGCGCCCACATGGAGGCCGTCCCAATCTGCCTAGATCTTACCGTGGCAGCGCCGGCGGAGCCAGCGCCGCCCCGCCAGCAGCAAGGGCGGGTTAGGTGGCACGCCCATCGATCTTGCGTTTCGGGTCAGGTGGGCAGAAGGAGGCCCATCCACGGTACTCGGCGCGTGTCGTATCAGGGAGCCACCTGCGGCGTAGCACCGCGAGGGCACGGAGACATGGCTCCACGAAGCGCTGCGCATGCCGGATGAAGGAGGTGAGAAGCGAGCTATCCGACTGCACCGTGGGGTGGCGTGAGAGGGCCAGAACCAACCCACGGTACTGAGGCTCACTCCGGATTTCCTGAATAAGGAGCTGGAGGGTCGCCTTAGAGGTGCCGCGGTCTCTGGCAGCGCGGGCACTATGCTCCTCCATGAGTAGCGCGAGTGCACGGCGGCCAACGCCATCAGGTGCTGAGGCGAGCGCACTGAGCGCAGTAACGGAGCGCTGAATCTTCGGGTGGAGGAGCAGGATTTGACCGACATCGTAGTCCTTGTGTTCCCCGGCCCAGATGGCGAGGTCGATGAGCCTCGACGTACTCGTTCGGGGGTCGCGGGCATGCGCCGTGCGGAGGGTGCCATGGAACGCGTCTGGGATCCCGGTGAGGTCCTCCGGACCGAGATTCTCCCACCAAGAGGCTGGGAACGGCACAACCGGTGACCCCTCCGTGGGGAGGAGTCGAATGACAGTCACGTTATCTGGCTTTGGAATGAGAACGACGTCAAGTGGATAGCGAAACGTATTGCAAACAAAGGCGCCGGAGGCTGTCTCCGAAAAGCCATACTCCACGCTGAGGGTGTCGCGATATACGCTGATGCTCCGGATGTACGTATTGGAAAGGCACACATCTCTGGGGCCAAGGGAGATACTCAAGGCTGCTTGCCGTCTGAAGTCGATGGACGGCACTCGGGCTTGCAGCACCTTGTCCTGATGTATGCCATTGTAGTACCGAATCCAGAGAAGCTCCCAGGTACGCTGGTCCGAGATGAGCGCGAAGCCCGGTATACGCATCGCGAAGGGCGGAGAAGGGAGCCGCTGGTAAGGGACATCTGCCTTGGTTTGCCCGAAAGATTGAATGGGTTGCGCTACGAGTAGAAGCGTGGCCGCAAGACCAAGAAAGGGAGAATGTCGCGTGAGTCGCATACGCTCTCGTCTCAATTGCCAGAGTGATGCCACCTAACGTACTGCCCTTCTGCTGCGGGGCGGCGCCCACATGGAGGCCGTCCCAATCTGCCTAGATCTTACCGTGGCAGCGCCGGCGGAGCCAGCGCCGCCCCGCCAGCAGCAAGGGCGGGTTAGACCGC
>JABFSM010000027.1 GCA_013140635.1 Gemmatimonadales bacterium | reverse complement strand
GTGCGTAGCCGCCTGTGCAGCAAAGTCGGCGGCCTCCAACCCGCGGTCCGCCGTTGCCGCGGCCAACTCGAGGCGTTCCCGCTCCTCCTTGGCGATCATCCCGCTTCGGTCCAGTTCTTGGGCCCGCGCGCGCGCGCGATGGGCCTGCTCCGCCGCGTTCCGCGCGCCGACCATCGTGGCCCGGGCAACCCGCTCAGCGTCCTCCGCCCGGCCAACCGCGGCGATGGCCGCCGCTCGCGTCCGCGCATCGAGCGGTGCCGGATCGAGATGCGCGATGACCTGGCCCCGAGCGACGGAGTCTCCCTCCCGCAACGGCGTTCGCCCCAATCGGCCGGCGGCAGGCGCGGAGACCGTGTATCGATCGCGTACCCTGGTCCACCCCACGCCATCGACGGTTTCGCGCATGGCGCGCCGTTCCACCCGCGCGACGGTCACCGGCAGCGGGCTCGGCCGGAGAAAGACGAGCAGAGCACCCACGGCGAGAACTCCGACGACAATGCGAACCCGCCCACGCGCGAACGCCATGATGTCCTCACTCCCTGCTCTTGAGCACCGATACCAGATCGAGCCGGCCAAGACGATGCCAGATTACCAACCCGGAAGCCGCTGCGGCTCCGAGCACAACGGAAACGGCGAACGAGAGCGTGCCTAGGCTCACGATAAACGGCAAGCGAAAGAGCTCCCACTGATACAGGCCGGCGAGGAGAGCGCAGAACCAATAGCCGAGCGCGAGCCCGCTCACGATGCCGGCGGCCGCGATGACGCCCTGTTCGCCGAGGAGCATGACCGCCACTTCCTTCTTCGAGAAGCCCAACACCCGCAGGCTCGCCAGTTCGCGGCCACGCTCCGCCAGGGCGATTCGAGCGGTGTTGTACGTCATGGCTACCGCGAGCGTCCCGGCGAATCCGATGAGAATGCCCGTAATGAGGCCGAGACTCTTGGCCAGCGTCGCGTCGAAACTCGCGGCCGCCGTGGCGCGGCTCGACACCGCCGCGACCCCGGGAAGAAGCTTCAGGCGGGCGTGAAGCACCGAGATCTCCGCCGGGTCGACTTTGAGATACGCCCCGGTGGCCAGGGGACCGTCCTCGAGGAGCCGCCGGAGGGATCCGGCATCGAGATAAGCCGACATGCCTAGCAGCTCATCGACCGTGCCGGCCACGACCGCAGGCGCGCTCCGCCGCCGGCCTTCGAGCGATTCCACCATGACCGTATCGCCGGCACCGACCGCGAGCACTTCGGCCAGCTTGTCGGTGAGTAGCAGCCCTTCGCGCGGAATCTCGACCGAGCGCAGATTCCGGCCTACCACCCGCCGCAACCCACTCCCGTTCGCCAGGCCGGTGAGCGCCACGCGGCGCGCCCGGTGCCCCGCGACGAGTCGGGCGGCGACAAGACGAAATGGCTCCGCCACCTCGACCCCAGGCAAGCGCTCGAGCTCGAAGCGGACGTCCACCGTTTTCGGGCGGGTAAAGACGACGGTGAGGTCTTCCCGCTGCACGTGCCGGAACTGGATATCGGCCATGAGCTGCATCGCGTCGATGAAGTAGCGGCCGAGGATCAGGATCGACGCGGCAAGCGCCACGCCGAGCACCGACAGCAGCGCCCGGGCCGGCCGCCGCACCAGGCTTCGCGCTACCATGCGTCCAGCCAAGCTGAGCCGCGCAAGACCCAGACGTTCAAGGATCCCGGCGTGAAAGCGAGGAGGCGCTTCCGCCCGCATCGCGGTGGCCGCCTGCAGCCGCAGCACCCGGCGGACGGCGCCGGCCGCTCCACCTAGCGCCGCAACGAGGGTCACGAGCAGGGCCAGCGCCATCGCCCCGCCGTCAACCCGAAAGAGAAAGGTGGGGAACCTATAGAATTCCGCGTACCGGGCATTCACCTGGGCCGCGAGCCAAAGGCCGGCGCCGATCCCCACCAACGCACCCGGAGTGATCGCCGCCAAGGCGAGTTTGAGGTAGTGCCCCGAGACCGTCCGATGCGAAAACCCGAATGCCTTGAGCGTCCCGATCTGTTCCCGTTCGGTCGTAACGAGCCGCCCCAGCACGACGTTCAGCAGAAAGGCGGCGGCGGCGAGGAAGACGGCGGGGATGACCGTGCCCGACACCCGATTCTGCCCGATTTCGTCGTTGAGGAATCGGGCGGACATCTGGTCGCTACGGGCGTAGGCGCCTAGCCCTCCATAGCGGCGCGTTTCCAGATCGATCGCGGCGATGACTTCCGTTGGCGACGCTCCGGATGCCAGCGTCAGGGACAGGTCGTTGAATGCCCCGACCATATCGTACGCCGACGCCAGCGCCCGACGGCTCATCCAGAGCACACCGAAGCGGCGATTGTCCGGAAAGAGCCCGCCCTCGTGGATCTCATAGACATACTCGGGGCTGATCGCGATCCCAACGACGCGAAGCGCCTGCCGACGCCCGTTCAGAATGGCGCCAATCGTCTGCCCCAACTCCAGTCGGTTGGCGATCGCGAAGGCTTCCGACACGATGATCTCGTCCGGGCGGCCCGGCGTAACCCAGCGGCCGCGGCGGAGGTGGAGGTCGTTCAGACTCGGGCGTTGTTGGTCCGGCACCGATATGAGCCGGCCACTTGCCGGATCGGAAAGACCCGGCACATCGAGCATAACCGGCGCGACGATTCTGGTCTCCACCTCGGCAACTCCCGACACGGCCCGGATCTTCTCCGCCACACCCTCCGGTGCTCGAACGAGGGTCAAGAAGACCTCGGCAAACCGATATTCCGCGTAGTACGCCGCCCGGGAGGCGAGCAGCGAGGAGTAGGAGGTTCGGGTAGTCACGAGCACCGCCACGCCGCAGGCGGTAACCGCGGCGATGCCGACCCACTGTCCGCGCAAGTGCCAGAGGTCGCGCAGCAGTTTCCGATCGAGCATCCGCCGCGCGCTCACCAGACAATCTCCTCAGGGGCAGCACGGCGCGCGTTCCGGGTGATCTCGACGATGGCCCCGCTCCGAAGCCGGATCACGCGATCGGCCATAGCGGCGATGCCGGCGTTGTGCGTGATGATCGCCGTGGTCGCGCCAAGCTCCCGATTGACGAAGTCGAGAGCCTTGAGCACGATGATGCCGGTCTCGAAGTCGAGCGCCCCGGTCGGCTCGTCGCACAGAAGGGCGTCGGGACGCTTCGCGACCGCGCGCGCGATCGCCACGCGTTGCTGCTCACCGCCGGAGAGCTGCGCCGGAAAGTGATGCAGCCGGTCCGCCAACCCCACCATCCGGAGCGCTTCGATCGGGGCCATCGGCCGCGTGGCGATCTCGGTCACCAGGGCCACATTCTCGAGGGCGGTGAGACTCGGAATCAGGTTGTACGACTGGAAGACGAATCCGACATGCTCGCGGCGGTAGCGGGTCAGCTCTTTTTCGTTCGCGGACAGAAGGTCGTGGTCCAGGAATCGCACTTCGCCGCTGGACGGCACATCGAGGCCTCCCAGAATATTGAGAAGGGTAGACTTGCCGCTCCCGGAAGGCCCCAAAAACACGACGAGTTCACCCCGAAAGAGCTGCAGGTCGACGCCGCGAAGCGCGTGGACCTCGACCTCCCCCATCCGATAGACCTTCGATAGGCCGCGCGCGCTGAAGACGACCGCTTCTTCCCGAGCAGTGGGATTCTGAACGACGGGAGCCCCGGTCGTCGCATTCGCCATGATGGACACAGAATACGCCTGCCCACGCCGTCCGGGGATTGAATCCACCCTGAAGGTTCGTTCATGCAGCACGACACTCGCCCACTTTTCATGCTCGTTTCACATCGGTTTCAGGGGCGAAGCGCCAGATTGCGCACACCTGTGGAACGGGGGAGAGCCCTCTTCCTCGGGGGGATGGAAGGGGCAACCTCGGCGCTGCCGGTGGCAAAGGCGATGAGGGGACCGCCCGAGACGGTGACGCCGAGGTCCGGGTGGCGAGGCTTCGACGGAGAAGCCTCACCACCCGAATGCGCTTTACCGGACATGGGGGAAGCCGCCATGCTCTTTCTCGATCGACATGACGCAGGCCGTCAGCTCGCCGCATTACTCCGTCCTTACCGAGATGAACAGCCCCTCGTGCTTGGGCTTCCGAGAGGCGGCGTCCCGATCGCTGCGGAGGTGGCTCGTGCGTTGGAGGCTCCGCTCGATGTCTTGGTGGTGCGGAAAGTCGGCGCGCCCATGCACCCGGAACTCGCCATCGGCGCCGTGGCGGAAGGGGTGGAGATCCTCGATCGTGAGTCGATCGCCGCGTTGGGAGTGACCCCGGACCAGGTCCGCCGCACGATGGCGCAGGAGAAGGCCGAATTGGCCCGCCGTGAGGCTCATTACCGCGCCGGCCGCCCTCCGCTCGATGTCGCCGGCCGGACCGTGATGGTCATCGACGACGGGCTCGCCACGGGCGCCACGGCGGAAGCCGCTTGCGCGTCGCTGCGCCGTCTCGGCCCACGCCGAGTGATCTTCGCAAGCCCCGTCTGCGCCCCCGGCAGCCGGCGCCGCCTGGAGCCTCACACCGACGCCGTCGTCTGCTTGGCAACGCCCTCCGACTTTCAGGCGGTCGGACAGTGGTACGCCGATTTCAGCCCGACGACCGATGCCGAAGTCGTGGAGTGTCTCCGCTCGGTAACCGACGGAGCCGTGAGGCCATGACGGGCCCCCTGGCCTCCCTCTGCCCGCGCGCGGTGTTGATCCCTGTCGGCCCGCTCGGCCTTCGTGCGACCCTCTGCGTTCCCTCCCCCATTCATGGCACGGTGATCTTCGCACAGGGAAGCGGGAGCAGCCGGCTCAGTCCTGGAAACCAGCATCTGACGGAGCTACTCCAGGCCGCCGGTCTCGGCACTCTACTCCTCGACCTGTTGACGGTTCCGGAGGAGGGAATGCTGGCTCACCACTTTCATATCGACTTGCTTGCGGAGCGCCTGCTTGACGCCACCGAGTGGATTCGGACGATTCCGGAGACGGCGGGACATCCGATCGGCTACTTCGGCGCGAACAGCGGGGCCGGCGCAGCCCTCGCCGCGGCCGCGCGGGAGCCGGATCTCATTGCCGGCGTCGTTTCTCGAGGCGGCCGTCCCGACCTCGCCGGAAGCGATCTTTCGGATGTTCAGGCCCCCACGCTCCTAATCGTCGGTTCCTACGACTCGGCCGTGTTGGAGGTTAACCGGCGCGCGCTCGGGCAACTTCGGTGCGCAAAGCGGCTGGTGGTCATTCCCGGCGCGGGGCACCTGTTTGAAGAGGTCGGCGCGCTGGATCAGGTGGCCGGTCTCGCGTCAAACTGGTTGGCCGCGTCCTTCCAGGGCGCGGCCTCACCTCCGGTCCATAGATGAACGAATTGCGTTCTGCCGTGGCGGCGAGCCCCCCTC
>JABFSM010000005.1 GCA_013140635.1 Gemmatimonadales bacterium | reverse complement strand
GGATGGACCAGCAAGCCAATCGAGATAGTTGTTACTACAACTACGCCGCAACAGCACTCAGCAGCCTCGGCCCAAATGTCTCAATCTGCCAACGTCTTACGCCTGGCACTTGGGCTAGCGCCGACTCGTCGCCCGGGGCTCCTCTGGCAATCCCTTCGAGAAGCCAATTCGGACAGAGTACGCCAGGCTGCAGATCGAATTCGGCAACCAGCGTTGCCCGGACTGCCCGAAGCCGCTCAAGTCGGAGGTCGAACGCGGGATCGGGCTTGTGGCGTGGAACGCGCGGGTACTTCGGGAGGTCACTCTCGGGAATCGCGAGACCGCGTTCGATAGCCCCGAGGATCTCCGGTCCGCGGCGTTCCACAATTTCTCGCCCCACGCCGCGGACCGAGGCAAGCTCGGCAAGCGTTGCCGGGGGGCGCTCCGCCATGGCAAGGAGGACCTCGTTCACCATGACGCGGAAAGCCGCGCGGTCGAGCGCTTCCGCCGTTCGGTCGCGCCAAACGTGCAGCTCCCGAAAGACGGCAAGCGCCCTGGGGCTCAGGGCCCGTGCGCCCTTCACTGACAGTGCTGCTTCTTCCCTGGGTACCGGGTCGGGCCACCGGACCGCGGTAAGGAGCTCGCATTCCTCCGCCACCCACGAGAGTCGCCCTTTCTCATCGAGCCGCGC
Source organism: Gemmatimonadales bacterium (assembly GCA_013140635.1). Lineage (GTDB taxonomy): Bacteria > Gemmatimonadota > Gemmatimonadetes > Gemmatimonadales > GWC2-71-9 > JABFSM01. The sequence continues at coordinate 22,263 of JABFSM010000005.1, read as the reverse complement.
GCCGAGAAGATCGCGCAGCACAGGGAGATGTCGAGTATCCATCGCGGCGTATTCGAGCATGGCGTCGGTGAGAGGACGCGCCGCCCAGTCGGCCCGCTGAAAGCGTTTGTCGAGCTGGACACCCAAGTGCTTCTCGAGGAGCGCCGCGAGGCCGATGCCGGGCTCATTGAGAAACTGAGCCGCGACCCGGGTGTCGAAGAGGCGGGTGGCACGAAACCCGAACTCGTGCTGCAGCAGCCGGAGGTCGTAGTCGGCATCGTGAAAGATCAGTTCGATCCGCTCGTCGGCGAGAAAATCACCGAACCCGGGAAGCCCGGGGACCGCGACCGGGTCCACGAGGTGGGTTTCCCGCCGGGTAGAGAGCTGGAGGAGGTATACCCTGTCGTGATAGCGGTGAAAGCTCGCCGCCTCGGTATCGACCGCGACCGGCGACTCTCCGCGAAGGGAATCGAGTAGCTGGGTGAACTCGGCCGGGTGTGCGATGAGCGGTGGCGGCATTGCGGGAATAGTAGCGATGCCGGCGCGACCCGGCGTACTTTTCGGCAACCAGCGGAGCCATATGAACCTCGCCGACGTCGAGCAAGTCGTGTATCCGGATGATTGCGACGCGTTCGGCCATCTCAACCAAGCGTCGTTCCTTCGGGTGTTCGAACGCGCACGGTGGGATGTCCTGGCCCGAGGCCCCGGCATGGACGTCTTCGTGCGCAACGGGGCCTGGCCCGCCGTGCGCAAGACGGTCATCGACTATCACGCCCCCGCCTTTCCCGGCGACATTCTGCGCGTCCACCAGGCGCTGATCCATCACGGGCGCACCAGCTTCACGATGCGGCAGACCGCGCGCCGCGCCAGCGACGGCGCCCTCGTGGCCACGGCGGAATTCGTCTTCGTCTGCATCGATCGGGAGGGCAGGCCGGTGCCGGTCCCTCACGAAGTCGGCGAATACTTCCAGGCCCGGCCGAGCGCCGAGCCGGCCGACCGGCTCTCGGTGAACGGCGTAAGCCTGTCCGTGGAACACCGCGGGAGCGGGCCCGCCATTCTCTTCATCCACGCCTTCCCGCTCGACCGTACCATCTGGCAGCATCAGATCGACACCCTCACCGGTTATCGGCGCATTGCCCCGGACTTGAGAGGGATGGGGCAGTCCGACGCGCCGGACCTCGGCTATTCGATGAGCACCTATGCGGAAGATCTCTTGGCCCTCGTCGACGCGCTCGGCCAGGACCAGGTCGTTCTCTGCGGGTTGTCGCTTGGCGGATACGTCGCGTTCGAGTTCGTGCGGCGTTGGCGAGAGCGGGTGCGCGGGTTGATTCTCATGGACACCCGCGCCGAAGCCGACAGCGCCGAGGGACGGCGAGCCCGTGAGGCGCTGATCGGACGGGTGCGGGAGCAGGGCGCGATCGCCGCCGCCGAAGCGATGCTCCCCCGGTTCTTTACACCGCAGGTTTCTCCGGAGATCATCGAACGGATTCGCACCATGATTCTCCGCACCTCGGTGTCGGGGATCGTCGGCGCGCTCTCCGCCATGCGGGAACGACCCGACAGCACGCCGCTCCTCGAGACACTCACCGGTATTCCAACGCTCGTCCTCGTTGGGGCCGAAGACATGATCACTCCGCCGGCTATTGCCCAAGGAATGGCCGGCGCGATTCCCGGTGCGCGGCTCATGGAAATTCCCGGCGCCGGACATCTTCCCTGTGTCGAACAACCAGTTCCCACGACGCGAGCGATCCTGAAGTTCTTACAATCGCTGCAATGAAACCATTTGCCGAGTTCGGGCGTCTATTAGGATGGCGGGCCGATCCGACGTTCTAAGCCAGATCACCGCCAAGCCTCTTGCAGTCCTTCCATCCCCGCGGCCCCGGGATCGGCGATATGCCCGATCCCGTGGGTCGTCCCCCCGTTGGGGGGCCGGCGCGGAGAGCGGTGCCTAGCGGGTAATGAAACGGTGCCCAGGCCTTACGCCTGGGCACCGTTTCACTTCTGGGACGCGGGGGCAGGCTACTTCTTCGGCCGCCCGGGAGGGGTGTCGGAGTTGAAGATTTCCCGGTTCTTCTCGATAAAGCTTTCGAGGGAAGGCGGCACATCCTCTTCCGGGAAGATGGCGGTAACCGGACACTCCGGCTCGCAGGCCCCGCAATCGATACACTCATCAGGGTGGATATAGAGCTGGTCTTCGCCCTCATAGATACAATCGACAGGACAAACGTCCACACAGGCCCGGTCCTTGGTGCCGATACAAGCCTCGGTGATCACATACGCCATGACCGCGCGTCTCCGGAAGAAAGAAGTCGCCGGGCCACCCGGATAGCCGAGGGCCGGTTCGAGGACAGAATTAAGGAGCCGAAGCGCCTGCCGCAAGGGGAGGCCCGGTTAGCTTTTCCGTATGTGGAACCGGGCACTCCATCTGTCGATTCTGCTGTCGCTGGCCGCATGGCCCCGGCCGCTTCGCGCGCAGCAATGCCCAGATGGGCCGCTGGCGCTCGTGCTGGCTGGCGGTGGCGCAAAAGGCTTCGCCCACATTGGGGTGCTTCAGGCGCTCGATAGCCTGGGTGTTCGTCCCGACCTGATCGTCGGCACCAGCATCGGCGCCATTGTCGGCGCTCTTTATGCCAGCGGGCTGTCGGCGCCGGCCATCGATTCGCTGCTCCGCTCCCTTCCGGTAACCGACGTCTCCCAGACATTTGCCAACCGGACCCCCCGCGACTGGGGAAGCCTCCCTCCGCTCGTCCTTTGGGAGCAGGGGGCCGGCCGGTTCGGACTCGCCACCGGTGGCATTGCAGAGCTCGGCACCAATGCGCTCGTCAACCGGCTCCTGCTCCGCGCCAATTTGATGGCCCGAGGCGATTTCGACCGGCTGCCGATTCCCTTCCGCGCGGTTGCCACCGACCTCCAAACCCGGGAGGCGGTGGTGCTCCGCTCTGGGGACTTGGCCCAGGCCGTTCGCGCAAGCATCGCAATACCGCTGGTGCTCTCCCCCGAACGGATCGGTGGCCGTGTCCTGATCGATGGGGGCATTTCAGCCAACGTTCCCGTTGCCGCCGCCCGGGCTGCTGGGGCAAAGCAGATGATCGTTGTGGACTTGAAGGACGATACCCCCGCCGACAGCGCGCCGGTCTGGTCTCCCGGCGTGGTTGCGGGGCGGCTTGCGGCGTTTCTCTTCCGCCAGCCTCTCGACTCGCTCGGTCCAGCCGACATGTACATCTGGCCGAATGTCCGCGGCTACGCGAATCTCGACTTCCACCCCACCCGTCGCGAGGAGCTGATCGCGAATGGACGCGCGGCAGCCGATTCGCTTCTCGCCCGGGCCGCCTGTCTTCCTCGGCGCCCCCCACCCGCGAGCGTCCCCCTGCCGGCACGACTCTCCGGCTGGGAAGTGTCCAATGGAAGTGGTCGAGACGGAGAAACGATGGGCCGGGTGCTGGGGTTATCCCGCGGTCAGGCACTCGATCCAACGATCGTCGCGGCGCAATTGGGGGACATGTCGAACACCGAGATCTTTCGCGAGCTCTGGCTCGGGCCGGTCGGGTCGGCCGATACGGTGTTCTTCCGGGCGACCGTGGTGCCCTCCCCCCGTCGTGTGGTGGGATTGGGGCTGGCCTACGACCACGATCTCGGAGGGCGACTGTGGGTTGGACTACTCGATCGCACTACGCTCAGGGGAGCGGAAGCGAGCGGAGTCCTGGCCCTCGGGCGCTTCAAGAGCGAATTGAGTGGCGTTCTGTTGAGCCGTCTCGGCTTGGGTCAAATGAGCATCGCCCCGCTTGCCACGGCGCGCGGCATGCTCCAAAGCGTACGCCAATTTCACGAAGACGGCAGGAATTTCGACAATCTCGACGTGCGTGAAGGAAGCGGCAGCGTCGGCGTTGAGTGGGCCCGGCTCGGGCTCTGGCGTATCCGTGCGGCGGGGAGCGTCATAGGATGGCGGACGCCGTTGGGGGAGACCCGCACGACCGCGGGGAGCACGATCTCCGCCCACACCGAGCCAGGACGCCGTGTTTGGGCGACCGCAGATGCGGAGTGGATGGGTGACTACCAACTCGCACGGGCTGGACTCGGCGCCCAGATTGCGGTGGGCGGCTTGGCCCTCGAACCGGAAATCCGCCTCGCGGTCGGCCACCACCTACCGATTCAGAAGGAGTTCGAGCTGGGCGGAACGGAAGGATTTCCGGGCCTGTCGACGGGCGAGCGCAGGGGCGACCGCGAGCTCATGTTCCGGTTACAGAGCTCATGGCCCGTTCTTGGGCCGGTTGGGGCGCGCCTCGCGCTGGCGGCCGGCCGGAGTGCCTCTGGGGGGATTCTCTTCAACGAGCGTGGCTGGATCGGTGGGATCCGAGTCGGCGCCGGTGCCACGACGCCGATCGGGCCGGTGGCGTTCGAGTACGGATTTGCCTCAAATGGCCGGCGCGCCGCGTTCATTCGGGTCGGCAGATGGTTCTGAGCTACTCGGGCAGCGACTTTCGCAGGAATGCGAGCGTTCGTTCCCAGGCGAGTCCGGCGCATTCCTTGTCGTGAACGGTCGGCCGGGTATCGTTGAAAAATGCGTGATCCGCATCGTAGTAATGGGCTTCGATCGACCCTCCCGCGGCTTCGATCTTGGCGACGAGCGCTCTTGCGTCGGCCTCCTTGACCGAGCTATCTCGGCGGGCAAAGTGGGCCAGTACCGGGCCACGGATTTTGGCCGGGTCGATGCGAACGTTGGGATGCACGCCGTAGAAATTGACCGTCGCGCCGATTCGCTCCGGATACTCCGCGCCGGCATAGAGGGCAAGTTGTCCCCCCATGCAAAAGCCGAGCGCTCCCACCTTTGGCGATGTGACTTCAGGCCGATCCAGCAAGGCCTCCGCCGCGCCGCGGAGATCGGCGCCCGCTTTCGCGATGTTGAGTGCCATGAAGAGCTTGCCCGCTTCGTCGGGGCTCTTGGTGGCGACGCCATGGTAGAAATCGGGGGCCAGCGCGACGAACCCCTCCGCCGCAAGGCGGTCGCAGACGTCTTTGATATGATCGACCAACCCCCACCATTCCTGAATCACCAAGAGTCCGGCCCCGCGGCCCGACGAGGGAACGGCGAGGTACCCGGACGTGGTGTGTCCGTTGGCGGGGAACTCGATCATCTGTCCCATCCGGCTGCCTCCAACGTGCGTGGCGTAGGGCGGGGTCGCGATGGCCTCATGACGGCGCCGATACGGCGCCGTCGGGCGCGTTCTCCAAGACGACATGGCTAGAGCAGAGCCGACAGGGGAGTGGGCACCTGTTCAGACCGCGGTTCCGGCTCGCTGTAGCGATCGGAGGCGGTGTAGAGGCGGTTCCATTCCTCGCGAAGACAGAAGGGATCGACCCCGTGTGCCCGATCGATGGCCAAGACGCCGTCAAGGTGGTCGATTTCGTGCTGGAGCAGCTCCGCCCTCGCTCCCTCGAGCTCGAGTTCGTGCGTCTCACCTTTCAGATCCTGGTAACGGATCCGGACGTGGTGCGCCCTCTGAACCCTGACCAAGAGATTCGGAAAGGAGAAGCAGTCGTCCCAGACAGAGAAGTCTTCGGTACCGATGTCCACGATTTCCGGATTGACGAGGGTCCATGGCTGATCCATCTCGACATGAACTATGCGAACCGGTGCCCCGATCTGTGGTGCCGCAATCGCGCGGCCCGAACCAAATCGCGACTGCCAATCGCGGAGGGTTTCGCGAAGATCGTCGGCAATGACCCGTACAGCGGTGGACGTAGGCTTCGAAATCGTCTGGCAGCGGGCCCGGAGCACCGGGTCGCCGAGGAGTCTGATGCGGTGGATGGTCATGCAAGAAATCTCCGGCCTATTGCGGGTTTCCTCAAGAGCGGGGTTTTCGGCCAGACGGGGATGAAATTCGGGCACTCTTGGTGAGGAGTGAGGAGTGAGTAGTGAGAAGTTGTGATAACTACTAATCCAATGTGTCGCAGTCGGTCGTCATGGCAGCATTGGGGATACGGAGAGTTCTGCTCTTAGGAACGAGAAGCGACGGGCCCTCCTAACTCATTATGAATTAAACCCTTCCACGCTTTGACAATCCCGACATTTCTACTTAGGATTAGGGTCTCACTTGCGCGGCGTGGGGATAGACGCGCTGGTCTGCGCGACCAGGAAGAAGGAAACGATGAGTAGTCCGGTTGAGTCGCTGGTCAATCGCGAGTACAAGTGGGGCTTCGTCACGGATATCGAAGCCGACACGGTGCCGAAAGGGCTCAGCGAGGAAATCGTCCGGCTGATCTCCGCAAAGAAGCAGGAGCCGGAGTTTTTGCTCGAGTGGCGGCTCAAGGCGTACCGGGGCTGGCTCAAGATGACCGAGCCGCACTGGCCCAACGTCACCTATCCGCCGATCGATTATCAGGATCTGATCTACTACTCGGCCCCCAGAACCCAGAAGCCGCTCGGGAGCCTGGATGAGGTCGATCCGAAGCTCCTCGAGGCCTACACCAAGCTCGGTATTCCGCTGACGGAGCAGAAGCTCCTCGCCGGGGTCGCGGTCGATGCGATCTTCGATTCGGTGTCGGTTGGCACCTCTTATAAGAAGCAGCTCGGAGCGATGGGCATCATCTTCTGCTCCTTCTCCGAAGCGGTGCGGGAACACCCCGAGCTGGTCCGGAAATACCTCGGATCGGTGGTCCCGACCAGCGACAACTTCTTTGCCGCGCTCAACTCGGCGGTGTTCAGCGACGGCTCCTTCGTGTATGTGCCGAAGGGGGTCCGTTGTCCGATGGATCTCTCCACCTATTTCCGGATCAACGCCCAGAATACGGGACAGTTCGAGCGCACTCTGATCATAGCCGACGAGGGGGCGAGCGTCAGCTATCTCGAGGGGTGCACCGCGCCGAAGCGCGACGAGAATCAACTGCATGCCGCGGTGGTCGAGCTCGTGGCGCTCGACGGCGCCAGCATCAAGTACTCCACGGTGCAGAACTGGTATGCCGGCGACGAGGAGGGAAAGGGCGGGATCTACAACTTCGTCACCAAGCGGGGGAAGGCGGCGCGGGGCGCCAAGATTTCCTGGACCCAGGTGGAAACCGGCTCGGCGATTACCTGGAAGTACCCGAGCGTCATTCTCCAGGGCGACGATTCGGTCGGAGAGTTCTACTCGGTGGCGGTGGTGAACGGACGGCAGCAGGCCGACACCGGCACCAAGATGATCCATATCGGCCGGAACACTCGGAGCACGATCGTCTCGAAGGGGATCAGCGCCGGCCGAGGCAACAACAGCTATCGGGGACAGGTGAAGGTGCTGCCGAAGGCGGCGGGGGCCCGGAATTACACCCAGTGCGACTCGATGCTGATCGGGAACCGCTGCGGCGCCCACACCTTTCCCTATATCGACGTGCAGAACCCCACCGCATCGGTGGAGCACGAAGCGAGCACGTCCAAGATCGGCGAAGACCAGATCTTCTATCTCAAGCAGCGGGGCCTCAACACCGAGAACGCCATTTCGATAATCGTGAACGGCTTCTGCAAGGAAGTCTTCAAGGAATTGCCGATGGAGTTTGCGGTGGAGGCGCAGAAACTACTGGGGATTTCGTTGGAGGGGAGTGTCGGATGATCGCTACTCGCTATTCGCTCAAAAGCTTGGCGAATAGCGAGTAGCGAGTAGCCAACAAGGAGCTCATCGAGTGCTTGATATCAAGGGTCTCCGGGCGTCTGCCGGAGAGAAGGACATCCTCAAGGGCATCGACCTCACGGTCAAGGCCGGCGAAGTCCATGCGATCATGGGCCCGAACGGCTCCGGGAAGAGCACGCTCGCGCAGGTGCTGGCCGGGCACCCGGCGTACAAGGTCACCGGCGGCACCGTCACCTTCGATGGCGCCGATTTGCTCGACATGGAGCCGGAGGAGCGGGCGCAGGCCGGGCTCTTCCTCGCATTTCAGTATCCGGTCGAAATCGCCGGGGTGACCAACGCATACTTCTTGCGCGCCGCGTACAACGCGATTCGCAAGGCGCGTGGCGAGGAGGAGCTCGATCCGATGGACTTCCTCGACATCCTCGAGGAAAAGCTCAAGCTCGTGGAATGGGGTCCGGAGATCATGCAGCGGGCGGTGAACAGCGGTTTTTCCGGCGGCGAAAAAAAGCGGAATGAAATCCTCCAGATGGCGGTGCTCGAGCCGAAGCTCGCCATTCTCGATGAAACGGATTCCGGGCTCGATATCGACGCGCTCCGGATCGTCGCGGAGGGAGTCAACAAGCTCCGCCGCCCCGACCGGGCGACGATCGTCGTCACCCACTATCAGCGGCTGCTCGACCACATCGTGCCCGATTACGTGCACGTGCTCTTCGATGGCCAGATCGTGAAGTCGGGAGGCAAGGAGTTGGCGCACGAGCTCGAGGCCAAGGGCTACGAGTGGTTGACCGGAGTGCCGGAGGCTGTGTCGGCGTGAATCAAGCGTACGCGGAGGCGTTCGAGCGCTTTACGAAGAATGGCGGCGGTGCCGGGCCGGCGGAGTTGCTGGGCCTCCGCCGGGAGGCGTTCGAGCATTTTGCGCGCACCGGCTTCCCCACCACCAAAGACGAAGAGTGGCGCTTCACGCCGGTGGCTCCGATCACCGGGCGCGAGTGGCGGCTCTCCGCTGAGGCCAAGACGAGCCTCGTGACCCCGGCCGACATCGCGCCGTTCCGGTTCGGACCGCCGGCATGGTGCACGCTCGTGTTCGTGGATGGCCGCTTCGAGGCGGGGCTTTCGCATCAGCCGAAGCTCCCCCGCGGTCTTTCCGTCGAACCGTTGAGTCAGGCGCTCGAGGCCGACCCCGCGCTGCTCTCGAAAGTTACGGGGACCTCCTTTTCGGCGCTGAACGCGGCGTTCGTGAAAGAGGGTGTCTCTATCCGTGTGTCGGCGGGGGTGGAGCTGGCCGATCCGATTCACATCCTGTCCGTGGCAAGCAAGGCGGCCGACGGGGCATCGCTCAATACCCGGATCGTGCTGCATGTCGAACGGGGAGCCCGCGCCCAGCTGGTGGAGAGCTATGCCGGATTGTTCGCGGCCGCGTCCTTCACCAACGCGGTCACGCAGGTAACGGTCGAGGCCGGGGCCTGGGTCGAGCATAGCCGGATCCAACGGGAGAGCGAATCGGCGTACCACATCGGCCTAACCCAGGTCGATCAGGCGCGGGACAGCCACTACCGCTCGTTTACCCTGGCCATGGGTGGCGCCATTGCCCGGCACGACCTGCGCGCCCGCCTGGGCGACGAGAATGTCGAGACGTTGCTCTACGGCCTCTACTTGGGCCGGCGGGAGCAGCTCATCGACAACCACACCGCGATCTTCCACGATCATCCCAACTGCAGGAGCTGGGAGGTCTATAAGGGTATTCTTGACGATGCGAGCCATGCGGTCTTCAACGGCAAAGTGTTCGTCACCCCCGAAGCGCAGAAGACCGACGCAAAACAGACGAACCGCAATCTGCTCCTCTCCGACCGGGCAAAAGTCGACACCAAACCCCAGCTCGAGATCTTTGCCGACGATGTGAAGTGTACCCACGGGGCCACGGTCGGTCGGCTCGACGAGATCGCCCACTTTTATCTGCAGAGCCGAGGCGTGCCCCGAGAGGCGGCTCAGCAGCTCCTGACCTACGCCTTTGCGGCGGAGGTCATGGCCGAAGTGACCTCGGCTCCGGTGCGCGAACGGCTGGACGGATTGGTGCGGGAGCGGCTCGGCGTTTCGAGCTGACCCTCTTATGACCACCCTCACCGCTATCGGCCGAACGGCCACGCCGTGGGACGTAGCGCGGGTGCGGGCCGATTTTCCGATTCTCTCCCGCGAGGTTCACGGCCGCCCCCTCGTCTATCTCGACAGCGCCGCCACGGCTCAGAAGCCCCGCGCGGTGATCGACGCGATCTCCCGCTATTACGAAACCGGCAACGCCAATGTGCACCGAGGCGTTCACGCGCTGAGCCAGGAGGCGACCAACGGCTATGAGGCGGTGCGGGTGCTGGCTTCGCGCTTCTTGGGGGCGGCCTCGCCACACGAAATTGTGTTCACCTCGGGCACCACGGCGGGCCTCAATCTGGTGGCGCAGAGCTACGGCGGTTCGACGCTTCGTCCCGGAGACGAGATCCTGGTCTCGGAAATGGAGCATCACTCGAACCTGGTGCCGTGGCAGCTGGTGGCCGAACGGACCGGAGCCGCGGTTCGGCCGATTCCGATCATGGAGTCGGGCGGGCTCGACCTCGCGGCATTCGAGAAGCTCCTTTCCGGCAGGACCCGTATCGTTGCCGTGACTCACGCCTCCAACGTGATCGGTGCCATCAATCCGATCAACGCCATCGCGGCGATGGCCCATGAGGTGGGCGCGGTGGTCGTCGTCGATGGCGCGCAGTCGGCGCCCCATCTGCGCGTCGATCTTCAGGCGATCGACTGCGATTTCTTTACCTGTTCGGGGCACAAGCTGTACGGCCCAACCGGGATCGGCCTGCTGTACGGGAAGTACACGCTCCTGGAGCAGATGCCTCCGTGGCAGGGGGGCGGCGGGATGATTCGGGACGTGCGTATCGACCGAAGCACCTTCGCGCCTCCGCCGGAACGCTTCGAGGCGGGAACGCCACCGATTGCCGAGGTGGTTGGGTTGGGTGCCGCGATCGAGTACGTGATGCAGTGGGATTGGGAGGCGCTGGTCGGTTATGAACAGGACTTGGTGGCCGAAGCGGCGCAGCGCCTGGCCAAGGTGCCCGGCGTTCGGATTCTGGGGGAGGGCGCCGACCGCGTCAGTGTGCTCTCGTTCGTTATGGAGGGCATCCACCCCCACGACGCCGGCACCGTGCTCGACACGCTGGGTATTGCGGTGCGCGCCGGGCACCATTGCTGCCAGCCGCTGATGCGGCGCTTCGGCGTGCCGGCCACGATCCGCGCCTCGTTCGGGGCATACAATACGCTGGACGAGGTGGAGGCCTTGGTGAGCGGCCTGGGGCAGGTGCGGAGAGTGCTGGGAGCATGAAAGAGCTCGACGAGCTCTATCAGAGCGTCATCCTCGACCATAACCGCTCGCCGCGCAACTTCCACCGGCTCGAGGGTGCGACGGCGCATGCGGAGGGACGCAACCCGCTCTGCGGCGACCAGTTCGAAATCTGGCTCAAGCTCGACGGTGAGCTTATCGCCGACGTCGCGTTTCTGGGCCAGGGCTGCGCCATCTCCAAGGCGAGTGCCTCGATGATGACGCAGGCCATCAAGGGAAAGACCGTCGCCGAAGCGCGGGCATTGTTCGAGCAGTTCCACCAGGTCGTTGCGGGCGCGGGGGAAGAAAAGCTCCCCGCCAAGCTCGAGGTGTTCCGCGGAGTCTCGGCGTTTCCGATCCGGGTCAAATGCGCCACGCTATCGTGGCATGCGATGAAACAGGCACTAGAGAAGAGGAACCATGCCGTACCATGAAATGATGGTGAAGCCGATGCGCGAAGAAGTCACCCGCCTCGGCATCAAGGAGCTTCGCACAGTAGCCGACGTCGACGCGGCGCTTGGATCGAGCGAAGGGACCGCTATGGTCTTCGTGAACTCGGTCTGCGGATGTGCTGCTGGGGGTGCGCGACCGGCGCTCGCAATGGCGGTGTCGCACGGGGTCAAGCCGCAGCAGCTCTATACCGTATTCGCCGGGCAGGATCTCGACGCCACTGCCCGGGCGCGCAGCTACTTTGCCGATTACCAGCCGAGCTCCCCGTCGGTGGCTTTCTTGCGGGATGGCGAGGTGGTGCATTTCATTCACCGCCACATGATCGAGGGGCGGCCGCCGCAGGTGATTGCGGAGGAGATCATCAAGGGTTTCGACAAGGTCGCCGCGGAAGGCGCGAGGGCGGAGTAGGTGTCGGGGCATGTCTTTCACCCCGGGCATGAGGAGTTGCACGGGGTGACGGTGGTGGTGGAGGGCGCCGAGGGGATGACCTGGGTCGGGCGCTACCACGAACGGAACGACCGTGGCGTGCAGATGCACGACGTCGCGCTCTACGAACCGGCTTCGGCCACTCTGCCGCTTTCGGCCTGGATAGAACGGCTCATGAAATTCGGTATTCGAGTCGACGCGAAGCACCTGGTGATCCCAAACGAGTCTGCCATTCGTATTGTCCGCTTGACCGAGTATGCCCAATCCACATAGCCCGTCCTTGAAGTAAAGCTGGCTTGACGTTAAGTCAATGTAGCTTTACATTGGCCTTTCCTTCGGGAGGCCCGATGGCTTGCTCGTCGTCAGGGAAGTTCCCCTGGAATCTGCTCGGTTGGGCTACCCTCTCCGCTCTTCTGGCGATCGGGTCCGGCATCCTTCGGCGCACCGAGGCGGTACCGCAGTCCCTCGCCTGGCTCGTGGCCATTCTCCCCGTCGCGCCGATGGTGGGGTACTTCTTCGGCGTCGAACGGTGGATGCGGCAGCTCGACGAAATGCAGCGGATGATCCAGCTCGAGGCGCTCCTCATCCAATTCGGCGTCACGGCCATTCTGGTGATGGGCTACGGCACGCTCGCCCGCGCCGGAGCCGTACCCGACCTCCCGATTTCGCGGTCCTGGCACTGGCTCTGGTTTGCCCTGTTCTGGAGCTGGTTGCTCGGCCAGGGGATTGTCCGCCGGAAGTATCGGTGACGAATCGGCTGCGCGTGCTCCGCGCCGAACGGGCCTGGTCGCAGGCGGAGCTGGCCGACCGGCTCAAGGTTTCCCGACAGACGGTCAACGCGATCGAGACCGGGAAGTACGACCCGAGCTTGCCGCTGGCGTTCGCCATTGCGCGGGTGTTCCAGCAACCGATCGAAGAGATCTTTCACCCCGATGGAGCGAACCATGCCTAGATTCTCCCTTGTCCCCCTCGCGCTCTGGAGAAGATCGCCATGAACGGAAGTGTGGTGAAGGTCGAGCGAGTCACCAAACGCTACTCCGGGCACACCGCGGTCGACGGTCTTTCGCTCGACGTGCCCGCCGGAGGGATCTTTGGACTCCTCGGGCCAAACGGCGCCGGCAAGAGCACGACGATTCGGATGATCATGAACATCATCACCCCTGATGAGGGGAAGATTGCGGTGTTCGGTCGCGAGTCGGCGAGCCGCGACATGTCGGACAAGATCGGGTTCCTGCCGGAAGAGCGCGGGCTCTACAAGAAGATGAAGGTGGTCGACCAACTCACCTTCCTCGCCGAAGCGAAAGGGATCCATCGCGCGGTGGCGCGGAAGAAAGCCGTGACATGGCTCGAACGCCTCGGCCTGACCGACTGGACGATGAAAAAGGTGGAAGACCTCTCGAAGGGGATGCAGCAGAAAGTGCAATTCATCGGGACGCTGCTCCATGATCCCGACCTGATCATTCTCGACGAGCCGTTCAGCGGCCTCGATCCGGTCAATAGCCAGGTCATGAAAGACGTGGTGGTGGAAGTGGCGCGCCAGGGGCGCACGGTGCTCTTCTCGACCCATATCATGGAACAGGCCGAACGGATGTGCGACCGGATCGTCATCATCGCCCGGGGCCAGAAGTTGGTCGACGGCACGCTTTCGGAGATCAAGAGGGAGTTCGGTGGGCGCCACGTGGCGCTGACCTTCACGCGTAACGCCGACCGCGCGGCCCGGGTTCTGGCCGACCGGACCCTCGTCGCAAAGGCCGACGACTCCGGCGCCACGGCGGAGGCGGAGCTCGCCCCCGGCGGTGATCCGGAGCGGCTGCTTCGCACCCTCATCCAAGAGGATGTCGGGCTCTCCCGGTTCGAAGTCGTCGAGCCGTCCCTGCACTCCATCTTCATTGCCAAGGTCGGGACCGAGGCAGCCACCGCGCCGGCCAAGGAGCTCGTTCATGCATAAGGTCTGGGCAGTCATTCGGCGGGAGTTCGTCGAACGGGTTCGGACCCGGGCGTTCATCTTGAGCACCCTCCTCTTCCCGCTCTTCATGGGCGCCATGGTGGTGCTGCCGGGGTACCTCATGAGCCGGAGCACCGGCACCCGGACCATCGCCTTCGTCGACGCAACCAGCGACGACCTCGGTCTGCGGATGGTGACGGCGCTCCAGGCGGCCCGCATCGGCAAGGGCGAGGCGGCAAGACCGCGCTATGCGGTTACCCACCTGCGCGCGCCCAACCGGTCGATGGCGGTGCGCGACTCGCTCCTGCCGATGACCGGCAAATCCCGCCGTGTCGAAGGGGGGCTCGATGGAATCCTCGTGGTCACCGATTCGACCGTTACCGGCGGTAAGGCCGCCTACTACGGTGTGAACGTCGCGAGTTTCGACGACATGCGGGACCTGGAGCAGACGATCCGCCCGATGGTCATTGCGCAACGGCTCCAGGGACTCGGCGTGGACTTTGCCGAAGTGATGAAGTCGGTGCAGGGGATCGATCTCAGAACGATGAAGGTGGCGGATGGCAAACTCACCAATGAAAGCGGTGCCGCCACCTTCATCCTCGCCTATGCGATGGGATTCCTGCTCTACTTCTCCCTCCTCATCTTCGGCAATCAGGTAATGAACTCGATCGTCGAAGAGAAGAACAACCGGATCGTGGAGGTTCTCGCCTCGAGCCTCACGCCGTTCCAGATGATGCTGGGCAAGGTCGTGGGTGTGGGTTCGGTCGCGCTGTTGCAGATCGGGATCTGGGCGGGGACCGCCACCTTCCTCACCACCAATCAGGCCAAGATCATGAGCATGCTGGGAGCCGGCGGCTCGGGAGGGTTGCCGATGGCTCTTCCTTCGATGAAGCTGGAGTTGCTCATCGTCTTTCTGCTCTTCTTCTCGCTCGGCTTCCTCCTCTTTGCGGCGGCGTATGCGGCGGTCGGCGCCATGGCCAATACGGTGCAGGACGCCGGCCAGATGCAGATGCCGGTGATGATGTTCGTGCTGGCAGGCTTCTTCTCGGTCTTTGCCTTGATCCGCGACCCGAACGGCACCGCCGCCCAGGTCCTAAGCTACGTGCCGATGATGACCCCCTTCGTGATTCCGATGCGCTATTCCATATCACCGCTCCCGATGACGGAGCTCTTAGGCTCGATCGCGGTGACGATCGTGGGCATGCTGGCCATCGTCTGGCTGGCGGCGCGGATCTATCGGGTTGGAATCTTGAGCTATGGGAAGAAAGCGACCCTCCGCGACATGGTTCGCTGGATTCGCACCGCATAGCCAGGGTGCAAGGGCAGGACGCAAAGGGGCCGCTTCGAGGCGGCCCCTTTGTCGTGTGCGCTACTGGATCAGGCGCGCCGGTGGGTCTCCGCTGAGCGCAAAGGCGAAGGGGCCTGGGGTCTTGGCGCACTCCCCGGAGGCCATACCGTCGGCGCTCCCCCGCTCCAAGAGCTCCAACCGAAGCATGCGCTCGCAGCGGGGTCCTCCCCCGTGACCGGCATTCTTGAAGATGATTCTGGCGCCGCCGGAGAGGCCGGCGGCCACCCGGTCTCCATACGCGGCGGGGGTCACCGGATCCCGCGTGCCGGAGATCACCAGGGCGGGGATGTTGGAGTGCAGCGGCTCGTGGAGGCTTGCAGGGAGCTCGCCGCGCGGCCAGTCGGCGCACGCACGTTCATACTGGCGATAGAGCCCGTCGCCGAGAAAGGTGTTCGCGGTGGCCCGGCGCACCGAGTCTTCCGACGCGGGCCCCATGTCCTCGGTGCAAACGACACTCAGGTAGAGCCCGACGGGGTACTCGGTCCAAGCCCAGGTGCCCCGCACAAGCCAGTAACTGGCAAACCAGGAGAAGTCGTTCGAGGTATAGGCGCGATGAATTAGGAGAGGGAGCCATTGGGCAAGCTCCCCATAGAGGGCGCCGCGCACGGCATAGCCGAAGCCGATGCGGCCGAAGAGCGCCTTTGCCGGCTTGCCGTCTATGGCAACGGTAACGGGCACTGGGCCCTTCGAAATCCGGTCCACGAGTGCAGCGAATTCACTGCGCACCCTGGGGAAAGCCTTCTGACAGTCGGGCGCCTTTTCACACATCGAGAAGACCTCCTCGATGGCGGTCTGGGCGCTCCGCGCCATTTCCAGAGGAAGGGTCCGCACATCCGACGCCATGAGGCCCGCGAGGAACGCGGTGCGGGTGCGTTCGGGGTGGCGGCGCATGAACTCCGCCGCCGTTCGCGTGCCATACGATCCGCCCGAGACGTTCACGGCACCGTACCCGAGCCAATCGAGGATTTCGGCGAGATCGGCGATCTTGTTCGTGGTGGTGTATTGGCGGAGGTCGGCGCGAGTCGAGAGAGTGTCTCGACAAGGTGCGATCAGCCATCCAGGGAAGAGCGAATCGAGAACCGCCCCCGACGCCGGCGGAGGGGTGAACGGACAGGCGAGAAGATTCGAGGCCCCGGTGCCGCGCATGTCGACCAGCACGACATCCCTGCGCCCGCCTCCGCGCTGAACGAAGTCCGACGCCTGTGAGGCCGCGCCATCCCCCGGGCCGCCGAGGAATGGGATGATCGGATCAGGGGCTGGGTTGGAGTCGGTGGCGGGAATGACCACCACTCGAATCGGTATTCGGCGCCCGCTCTTGGCGGATCGATTCTCCCAAACCTCGTATACGCCGCAACGAGCCACCGTCCCCAAGGTATCGATGGTACATGGCTCCATGGCTGCCGGGAGTTGGGCCGCGCGGCGCGTCTCTGCGGTGCAGGCGGCGGCTACGCCGAGGGAGGCGAGGAGGACGACTCGAAACACAGATCCTCTGATCGTGATGGGTAGTTAGACCCTACGGCATGCGCGGTGCTTCTGATTCGGAGTCCGTGCCGGCCCGCTGGTTCAGACGAGGAACTCAAAGTAGACGAGGGGCACTTTTCGATAAGTCGCACGGCCAACTTCCCGCATCCCACATTTCCGGTAGAACTCGCCGGCGCCGGCCGGGGCGTCGAATGCGTCGAGCCGAATGGCGTCCGCCGGCCAGGTCGAGCAGACCCGCGCCGCCTCTTTCATGCACCGGCGGCCGATCCCCCCGCGCTGCAGTTCGGGATCAACCGCGATCAGGCGCCCGGCGCGCCTGGCCACGAGTGGGCGACGCCAAGAAGCGCGCGTCACCGATCGGGTTGCGGGGTCACCCGAAGGTATGGCTTCTTCGCGACGAAGCCCTTTGGGAATTTCTTCTTGGCGTCCTCATCGGAGACGGCGGGAACGATGATCACATCTTCTCCGCGCTTCCAATCCGCGGGTGTCGCCACCGAGTAGTTCGCGGTGAGCTGGAGCGAGTCGATAACGCGAAGAATCTCATCGAAATTACGGCCGGTGCTGGCGGGGTAGGTGATCGTGAGCTTGACCTTGTTGTCGGGCCCGATGACGAACACGGAACGCACCGTGACGTTCTCCGCGGCGTTCGGGTGAATCATGTCATAGAGCAGCGCGACCGCCCGGTCGGGATCGCCGATCATCGGGAAGTTCACCGCGTGGCCGGTGACGTCCGCGATGTCCCCCTCCCACTTCCGATGTGAATCGACCGGATCGACGCTCAGTCCGATGATCTTGCAGTTTCGCTTCTCGAATTCCGGTTTGAGTTGCGCCGCGCGGCCGAGCTCGGTGGTGCATACCGGAGTGAAGTCCTTCGGATGGCTGAAGAGCACGGCCCATGAGCTCCCCTTCCAGCTGTGGAAGGTCAGCGGGCCCTGCGTCGTGTCGGCGGTGAAATCGGGGGCGATGTCGCCAAGGCGGATGGCCATTGGAATATTCCGGGTGAATGGTGTGGAGAGTTTGCTTCGACGCTGCGCATCTCGCAACTTCGGCTTCGACGTGGCGCGTCTCGCAATGACAAGAGGGCCCCCAACTCGCAATGACCAGTGTCTCCCCGTAGCTTTTCTCCCATGACGGCTTTCGACGTGATCGTGATCGGGGGTGGGCATGCTGGGGCGGAGGCGTGCGCAATGGCGGCACGCTCCGGCGCCAGGACCTTGCTGCTTACCCAACATCTCGAGACGATCGGCCAGATGTCGTGCAATCCTGCCATCGGTGGGATTGCCAAGGGCACTGTTGTTCGGGAAGTCGATGCCCTGGGCGGAGTTATGGGGCGAGCCACGGACATGGCGCGGATCCAGTTCCGAATGCTCAATCGGTCGAAAGGCCCGGCGGTCTGGTCCCCCCGAGCGCAGTGTGACCGAGGCCTCTACCGTCGCGCGGTGCGGACACTGCTGGAGCGGTTTCCGCTCCTGCAGTTTTCCCAGGGAACCGCGGCGCGGTTCCTCATGCAGGGAGGGCGGGTGGTCGGGGTGCTGACCACCGATGGCCGTCGATTGGAGTCGAAGGCGGTCGTCATAACGGCCGGGACCTTTCTCCGCGGCCAGATCCACATGGGCTTAGCGGATCCTATTCCGGCGGGGAGAGCGGGAGAAGGACCTTCCGTAGAGGTATCCCAAGCTATTGCCGATCTTGGAGTTACAATAGAACGCTTCAAAACTGGTACCCCTCCGAGGATCGATGGCCGGAGCGTCGATCTGGATGGGCTCCAGCGGCAGGATGGGGAGGAGGTCCCGTACTGGTTCTCGTTCTATGAGCGGGCCCATCACCCGAACCAACTCCCTTGTTACCTCACACACACGACGGAGCGTCTTCGGGAGATTATCACCAGCCATCTCTCAGAGTCGGCAATGTATGGAGGGGCGATCAGCGGTCGAGGGCCGCGGTATTGCCCTTCGATCGAGGACAAGATCGTCCGATTCCCTCACGCGCTTCGACACCAGGTGTTCCTGGAGCCGGAGGGGTTGGATACCTCCGAGATGTACGTGAACGGGCTCTCGACCTCCCTTCCGCCACCAGTGCAGCTGGAGTATTTGCGATCGGTGCCCGGTCTTGAGCGGGTCGAGATGACCCGGCCGGGCTATGCGATTGAGTACGACTACTTCCCGCCGACGCAGCTGGATCACACGTTGAGGGTTCGCCATCTCGAAGGGCTCTACTTTGCCGGGCAGGTGAATGGAACGACGGGCTACGAGGAGGCCGCCGGACAGGGAGCAATCGCTGGTCTCAACGCCGCCGCTGCTGCGCTGGGTCGAGATCCTGTTCGGCTTGGACGGGATGAGGCGTTTATTGGCGTACTCATCGACGATCTCGTAACTCGTGGTGTGGATGAGCCATACCGGCTCTTCACGTCGAGATCTGAGTTCCGGCTTCTCCTTCGCCAGGACAACGCTCTCCGGCGCCTTCTTCCATTGGCTGTGGAGCGTGGTCTCCTGAGCGACTCGGAGCGAATGGTCGGGGAGGATCGCTTGGAAGGAGAGGAGCGGGTGATGGCCTTCTCACGCGAGACCTCGATCTCTCCGGTACAGGCGAACCCAATTCTCGAGGAGGCCCGGACCTCTCCCCTCTCCGAGCCGGTGCGGCTTTCCGAACTGGCAAAGCGCCCAGGCGTTGATCTTGGGGCACTTCTCGGTGCCGTTGGAGCGCCGCATGGGGGGGAGGAGACGGCATGGGCGTCGGTCGAGCTTCGATACGGCGGGTATATCGAGCGGGACCAGCAATTAGCCGATCGACTCTCTGAGATGGAGGAATTTGTCATCCCGGCAGAGATGGAGTTTCGGGACCTTGTGAGCCTCTCCTTCGAAGCAAGGGAGAAGCTGAGTCGGCACCAGCCTTCGAGCCTCGGCCATGCCGGCCGGATCCCCGGCGTTTCTCCGAGCGATCTCCAGAATCTCGTCATGGAGATTCTCAAGCGAAGGCGGCCAACGCCAGCCTAGCCGACTGGACCGCCACATGTTTCACGGGAAACGGGGGGAAACCCACCCGTTTTTTTGAGATTGCTTCGCTGCGCTCGCAATGACTCCGTGCTTTCGCAATGACCCAGTGCTTTCGTAGTGACCTAATTCCCTGCAATGCTCAACCGGAGCATGTTTCACGTGCAACTCCCCCTGGCACACGGCAGAAGTGCGCGTATATTCTCAGAACGGTCAAACACCAAGTACGACGCATTGTTGTATAATTGATTGTGGTATAACATTTTACAGAACTGAACAGATGGCGAGAACGATAGCGATCGCCAATCAGAAGGGCGGGGTAGGGAAGACTACCACTGCCGTGAACCTCGCCGCTTCGCTCGCGATCGCCGAGCGAAGAACGCTGCTCGTCGACGCCGACCCCCAGGGCAACGCAACCAGCGGGGTCGGTGTCGCCAAGAACAGCGCGCGCGCGTCGCTCTACGAGGCATTGGTCGATCGGCGCCCCGTTGCCGAAATCGTGGAGCGGGATCCGGAGCTCCCCTTCCTCTCGATTCTCCCCGCAACTCAGGACCTGGTTGGCGCGGAGCTCGAGCTGGTCAATGCCGAGGAGCGCGAGACCCGGCTCCGCGAGGCGCTCTTGCCGGCGCTCGACGCCTTCGATTACATCATCATCGATTGTCCGCCGTCGCTCGGCCTCATCACCCTCAACGTCCTCACCGCCGCCCACGGGGTCATCATCCCGATTCAGTGCGAGTATTACGCCCTCGAGGGGATCTCGCAGCTTCTCAATACGATTCGGCTGGTGCAGCAGAACTTCAACCCCACCTTGGCGCTGGACGGCGTTCTCCTCACCATGTACGACTCCCGCCTGACGCTCTGCCGCCAGGTGGCGAAAGATGCCCGCGAGTATTTCGGCGCGAAGGTGTTCCCGACGGTGATTCCCCGCAACGTGCGGCTGGCCGAGGCGCCAAGTTTCGGCAAGCCGATTCTGATGTATGACGTACAATCGGTGGGAGCCAAGAGCTACCTCGCCGTCGCCCAGGAACTGCTCAAACGCGCCGAGTCGGGTGAATTGAGCGCAGAAATCGAATTGCCGCATGGCGCCGGCCGGCGCGCCGCGAGAGGAGAGGTGCACCCGTGACCGAGACGAAGCGGCTGGGCCGGGGTTTGGAGGCGCTGTTGGGCCCGATGTCGCGGGAAGAGGCGCAGGCCGGCGGCGGGCTCAAGGAGCTGCCGGTGGCCGCGATCCAGCCCAATCCCTACCAGCCGCGGCGCGATTTCGGCGCGGCCGAGCTCAAGGAGCTGGCCGATTCGATCGGGGCCTCAGGGCTGCTGCAGCCGGTGGTGGTGCGCTCCCGCCCGAACGGCCAGTACGAGCTGATCGCCGGCGAACGGCGCTGGCGGGCCGTGCAGCAGTTAGGCTGGGCCAAGATTCCCGCTGTCGTGAAGGAGGTCGACGACCGGGCCCTGCTGACGCTCGCGCTCATCGAGAACCTCCAGCGCGACGATCTTTCCCCCCTCGATGCGGCCGTCGGGTATCAGCGGTTGATCGAAGAATTCCAGGTGTCGCAGCAGGAAGTGGCGCGCCTGGTCGGCAAAGACCGCTCGACGGTGAGCAACACCCTTCGCCTCCTCCGGCTGCCGGACCAGGTGCAGCGGCTGCTGCAGGCGAAGGAGCTCTCCGAGGGGCATGCCCGGGCGCTGCTGGCCCTCACCGACGCCAAGGAGATCATTCGGCTGGCCGGCGAGTGCGTGGCAGCCGGCTGGTCGGTGCGCGATCTCGAGGCCCGGGTCCGCGGAGAGCAATTGACAGGGCCGCCGGCGGTTCGCCGGACGATCCGCCGACCGAAGCCGGAGCCGCGGAATCCGAGCGCCGACGTGCGCCGAGTCGAGGACACCCTTCGACAGCGGCTTCAGACCGATGTGCGGGTGACCTCTCGCCGGCGCGGCCGCGGCGCGGTGACGATCCACTACTACTCGAACGACGACCTGGCCCGCCTGCTCGAGCTGATCTTGGGCAAGCCGTTTCAAGGGTGAGGCATGAAGCGTGAGGCCCGCGCGGTATCGTTTATCGTGCAGAAAGACGGCGCGCTCCAATCCAACACCTACCGGGTGTCGGTTTGGGCCCTTCGCGCGGCGCTCATCGTCGCGGTCGCGGTCACCGTCCTCCTGATTCTCGGCGTGGCATTCTATGGACCTGTTGCCCGGTCGGCCTCACGCGTGCCGGGACTGGAGCGGGAGGTCGAACGTCTGCGCACCGAGAACGCCCAGATTCGCGAACTCGCGGCGGCGCTCGACAGCGTCGAGAGTAGCTACGAGCGACTTCGGCGCCTCGTCGGGGCGGACATCGTTCCCGACCGCCTTGCCCTGAACTCGAATCTTCCGGTGGCGCCACCGATCTTTGCCCTGGCCCCCGGGAGTCCGGCATTGTACCAGGCGGGGCCCTCGCAGCCGCGGCACTGGCCCCTCGACGAGGCCGGCTATATCACGCAAGGGCAGGCGGTTGCGGATAGCGTGGCCGAGGCGCACCCTGGCATCGATATCGCAGTGCCGGTGGGGAGTACGGTGCGGGCCTCTGGGGGGGGAATCGTGCTGCAGACCGGGGAGCATCCCGAGTACGGCCGGTTCGTGCTGATCTCGCACCCCGATGGATATCAAACGATGTACGGACACCTCTCCCGGATCACCGCGGTGCAGGAAGC
>JABFSM010000034.1 GCA_013140635.1 Gemmatimonadales bacterium | reverse complement strand
CGTTCGAGCAGCAGGCCGGTCGGTTCGCCGGCGGCGTCCCGGGCGATCCGCCCGCCCGGCGGATCCGGCGTGTCGCGGGTGACCCCGGCGCGGTCGAGCGCCGCGGAGTTGACCCAGGCGGCATGGACGTCGAGGGAGTCGAGAAAGACCGGCGCCCGTTGCACCCGGTCGAGCGCTCCCCGCTCCGGCGCCTCACGCCATCCGTTGGCGTCCCATCCCTGTCCCTGAACCCACCCGTCGATCGCCACGCCACGCGCCACCCGTTCGGCCGCCTCATCCCGTGTGGCCGCGCCGGTCAGATCCACTTGCTCATCCTTGAGCACCGATTGGGCAAAGTGGGTGTGCCCGTCGATAAAACCGGGAGTGATGATCCCGCCGGGAAACTCGAAGACCGGGGTGCCGGAAGGAGCGAGGGGGGCGAGATCGCGGTCTCGACCGACCCGAACTATTACGCCGTGGTTCCAGAGAACCGCGTTGGCTGCTGAGGGTCCGGGAACCACCACCCGCCCAATGGCAAGGCCGGATTTGAGTCCCTGTGGAAACTCATTGTCCACGACGTTCACACCCTTCGCTCCGCGATTTGCAAGGAGTTACAAGCGCCTGTAGCCAAAGTTATCAACACTCGAAACCGGTGATCCAAAGGCATTTTCAAGGGGAAAGCGGGCCCTCCACAATCCTGTGAATTGGCGGGGTTATCCACACGTGGAAATGCGGAGAAGGCGGTGCCGGAAGGGGAAAGTGCCATTGGGGGTTGAAGATGGCGCTATGCATCTTTATCAACATTGGAGGTCTCATATAACTCGTTGATCCACATGACTTACACATCTCATCCTCATGTGGAAAATCATGTTACGTGGTGGTGGCGTTGGCTGGATGTTTGACGCCCCCCGAGGGCTGATCTTAGATTCACTGATTCTCCGATCCAAGCCCCTTCTCCCCCTCGGAAATGAGCCCATGAGCAGCGACCTCCTTTCTCGTGCCGCAGCCCCTTATGGCGAGGCGGTTTCGATAGGCGCGGGCGGGAAGCGGGTGACGGTGCGCGACCCCAAGATTCTCGCCACCGACGCGACCGATAGGGTCGTCTGGCAGGCGGTGTTCGGCGACGAGCAGCTCCGTGAGGCGGCCCGAGAGCTCCTTTGGGAGCTCGGCCAGTCGGCGGGAGTGGGGCCCGCCTCGATCCATGATCTCTATATCGCGCGCGGACGGGGCGAGTGCAGCGGCTTCACGGTGCCGGCCATGAACGTCCGGATGATGGCTTACGACACGGCGCGCGCCATCTTCCGCGCCGCAAAGGAGGGCGATGCCGGCGCCATCATTCTCGAGATCGCCCGCTCGGAAATTGCCTACACCGACCAGCGCCCCGCCGAATATGTGGCGGTGATCACCGCCGCGGCGTTGCGGGAGGGGTATTCGCTCCCCCTCTTCATTCAAGGCGATCATTGCCAGGTCAACGCGAAGAAGTACGCCGTCGATCCGGAGGGGGAAGTGGGCGAGGTGAAGAAGTTGATCGGCGAGGAGGTGGGCGCCGGCTTCTTCAACATCGACGTCGATACCTCGACCCTGGTCGACTTGGACCAGCCGAGCCTCGACCTGCAGCAGCGCGCAAACTTCGAGCGCTGCGCGGAGATCACTGCGTTCATTCGGTCGATCGAACCGAAAGGCGTCACCAGTTCCGTCGGCGGCGAGATCGGCGAAGTCGGCATGAAGAACAGCACCGTGGAGGAGCTCCACGCCTTCATGGATGGGTTCAACCGCACCCTCGCCCGCACCGGGAAGCTGGCGGGATTGAGCAAGATCTCGGTCCAAACCGGAACCTCGCACGGCGGGGTGGTGCTCCCCGACGGCTCCATTGCCGAGGTCAAGCTCGATATCGACGCGCTGGCGGCGCTTTCCAAGGCGGCCCGCGGCGACTACGGCCTCGGCGGGGCGGTGCAGCATGGCGCGAGCACCCTTCCCTCCAACGCCTTCGGCAACTTTCCGAGTGTCGAAACCGTCGAGATTCACCTTGCCACTAACTTCCAGAACATCGTCTTCGATCATCCGAAGCTGCCGGCCGACCTTCGGAAGCGGATGATGGCCTGGCTCGACACCAATGCGGCGAGCGAGCGAAAGCCCAAGGATACCGACGAGCAGTTCTACTACCGGGCCCGGAAGAAGGCGATCGGCCCGTTCAAGGAGGAATGCTGGTCGTTGCCGGCCGAAGTGCGGGCCGCGATCGCGGCCGATCTGGAGAAGACTTTCCGCTTTCTCTTCGAGCAGCTCAAGGTGAATGGGACCGCCGGGTTGGTGCGCAGGACGGTGCGTCCTACGGCGCTGAGTTGGAATGAGCTGCACAAAGCGGCGGAGCGCGCGGTGGACGACGAAGAAGCCGGGGAATAACCAAGGAGGACGCGTGGCGCGACGGGACGACAATCGCGAAGTGATCGTGGTGGAGCGGGACGGTGGTGCCGGTTCCCTCTGGTGGTTGATGCTCGGTGGGGCGGTGGGCGCGGGGCTCGCCCTTCTCTTTGCGCCGCAGTCCGGCGCTCGGACCCGCCGCCAACTGGCCAAACGGCTGGCCAAGCTGCGCGACAGCGCCGAAGACGCCTACGAAGAGCTTCGCGAGGCTATCGACCCCGATGAAGAGGGGGTCCACCGCTCGCTGAGCGAAACGGAAGAGGAGGCCAAGGGAGACGAGGAATCCGAGGAGCCGGCCCCGCGGCGCGGCGGTACGCCGGCCCGGCTCGAACTCGAGAAACGGCTTGCCGCGGCGCGCGCGCGCCACCAGCGCGCCCTCGCCGATGTCGATGAGGAGCCGGTCGCCTGAGTGAGAGCCGGCCCCAGGCCTGGTATCGCTCCGTTCGCGGGTTCGCCTGGCGAACCCTTCAGGTCGCCGACGAGAACAACATCCCCTTCCTCGCGAGCGCGCTGACCTTCGACGGGCTGCTCACCGCCATTCCGTTCGTCCTGCTGCTCTTCGCCGGCTTGGCCCAAGTGCTCCAGGTCGTCACCAATAGCGGTCCCGTCGACGCCCAGCTCCTCTTCGAGCGCTTCCTACCTCCGCACGGCCGTGGCGCCGCCGATCCCTTCGTGACGGTCGAGGCCATTCTGGGGCGGATCACCGAGGTGGGGCGCTCGCTTTCGCTCGTGGCGGTGCCGGCCTTCGTCTGGTTCAGCACCCGGGCCTTTGCCAGCATTCGCACCACCCTCAACAGCATCTACGACGTCTCGGTGCGGCCTCCCAAAGGGCATTTCGTCGTTCGCTATCTCCAGGGGAAGCTGCGCGATCTGGGCATGGTGGTGATGACGCTGACGCTCTTCCTGGCCAACATCGCGCTTACCCTCGGCCTTTCCCTTCTTCAGGCCTACGTGACCGCCGGCAACCCCGGCGAGCATCGGATCTTCTCGGCCTTCGAGCGCTGGGCCGCCGAGGCGCTCGGCTTCGGGTTCCTCTTGGCGCTCTTCTTCATCCTGTACCGCTTTGCCTCGCTCCGGAAAGTCGGCTGGCAGGCGGCATTGGTGGCGTCGGTCTTCATGTCGTTCGCCTTCGAGCTGGCCAAGCGGCTTTTCGCGCTGTACATCAAGGGGCCGGCGGCATACGGCACGACGTCGGTCGATGCGTCCATCGGAGCCGTGATCCTCTTCGTCGTCTGGCTGTATTATTCAGCGCTGGTATTTCTCCTGGGCGGCGTGGTCGCCGAAACGTGGGAACTCCGCGCGCTGCAGCGGGTCCAGCGAGGCGTCGGCTGACCCTCCTCACACACTCTCAGGCTTCTCCTATGCGATTTCTTCTCGCCGCCGTTGCCACCCTCGTGCTCGCCACCCCCCTTCGGAGCCAGGTGCCCTTCGACTGGTACGGGCGGGGACCGTATCGCGCGCAGGTGCCGCGGCCCGATTCCCTTCTGGGGCATTCGCTCGGCACCAGGCACACCATGTATCACGAGCAGCAGCGCGCCCTCGACCGGCTCATCGCGGCCGCGCCCGAGCGGGTCCGGACCGAGGTGATCGGCACGACCGCCGAAGGGAAGGTGATGCGGATCCTGATCATCTCCTCGCCGGAGAATCTGGCGCGGCTCGACCAGATCCGCGCCGATATCGCCTCGCTCACCGACCCGCGCAAGACGAGCCCCGCCGCCGCCACGGAGATCGCGCGCCGCACGCCGGCCATCGCGCTTCTCTCCCACTCGATTCACGGGAACGAGCCGGCGGGATTCGAAGCGGTGATGCAGACCGCCTATCAGCTTCTCGCCTCCGACGAGCCGGCCACGCTGGAGATTCTCCGTCACGTGGTCACGATCCTCAATCCGTCGCAGAACCCGGACGGCCACGAGCGTTTTGCCGCCTGGAACAACTCGGTGGCGGTGGCGAGCGACGAACCGGCGGCGCTCGAGCAGATCGAACCGTGGAGCGTCTGGGGGCGATTCAATCACTATCGCTTCGATATGAACCGCGACTTCGTGGCGCAAAGCCAGCTCGAGACCCGCGCGCTCATCGGCGCGATGGTGCGCTGGCACCCGCAACTGGTGATCGACCTCCACAGCACCACCAGCCAGTATTTCTTCCCGCCGACCTCCGACCCGCTCAACCAGAACCTCGGGCCGCTGCAGCGGAAATGGGAAGCCCGGTTCGGGCGCGGGAATGGAAACGCCTTCGACCGGCATGGGTGGACGTACTACAACCGGGACATCTTCGATTTCTTCTATCCCGGGTACGTCGATATGTGGCCCTCGATGTCGGGCGCCACCGGCATGACCTTCGAAACGGACGGTGGCCCGGAGCTCCGGCTCCGGAAGGACGACGGCACCGTCACCACCTTCGCCGACGGCATCGCGCACCACTTCGTCGCCTCGCTCGCCTCGCTCGGGGTCCTTGCCGAAGGGCGCGAGGAGCGGATCAAGGACTACTACGACTTCCGCGCGACCGCGATGACCGAGGCGCGCACCAAGGCCATGAAGCGGGTGGTCATCGCGCCGACCGACGACCCGGCCCGGGCGCTCAAGGTGGCGGAACTTCTCGCCCGGGGCGAGGTGGAGGTGACCCGGACCAACGCGCCGTTCACCTCGGCCTCGGCCCACGATTACTTGGGCGGCGCGGCCGTGCGGCGCACCTTTCCGGCCGGCAGTTATGTCATCGACTTGGCGCAGCCGCAGTCCCGGCTGGCCACGACGATGCTCGAGCCCCGGGCCGCATTCGATTCCACCTTCCTTCGCAAGCAATTCGACAAGTTCGAACGGAACCGCCGCCGCGGCGAGGAGGCCCAGACCGAGGGCTACGACTTCTACGACATCACCGCCTGGTCGCTCCCGTACACGTTCGGACTCGACGCGGCGTGGACCGAGGATCTGGCGCCGGTGACGGGGGACCTCGTCACGA
>JABFSM010000335.1 GCA_013140635.1 Gemmatimonadales bacterium | reverse complement strand
GGCGACCTCCGGAAGGCGGCGCGCAAAGCAGGCGGCGCGGGCGGTCTGCTGCCCATAGCCTTCGGCATCGGCGGTCATCTTCCACGCCGCCAGCGCCCGCCCAATGGCCACGACGGCCGCCTGTTCCTTCCCAAGACGCGCGAATTGCGCGGCCGGAAGGAGGCCGGCTTCGCGCGCGATCGGTCCGTAGCTATCGTAAGGACGGCAGGCCCAGAGCGCGACGGCCGCCATGGCGGCCATGGAGAAACGACGCATACGGCTCCTCACAATGGTTCGTTGATTCCGGGGCGTAATATACTCGGCGTCGGTATCTTGCGGGGACCGATGACGCGCCGCACCGCCGCCCCACCAGAGATCCGCCGGCCGCCGCCGACGCACGCAATGCCCCAAGTGGATGAGTACCACGGCGTCACCATTGCCGACCCGTACCGCTGGCTCGAAGATCCGGATAGTCCGGAGACGGCGGAGTGGGTGCGCGAGCAGAACGAAGTGACGTTCGACTATCTGCGGCGGCTACCCGACCGCGAACCCCTGCGGCGCCGGCTCACCGAGCTGCTCGACTACGAACGCTACTCCGTTCCGGTGCCCCGCGGGGACCGGTTGTTCTTTCTCCGAAACGATGGCCTTCAGAATCAGAGCCCGTTGTACGTGCAAGACGGCCTCGACGGTACCCCGCGGTTACTGCTCGACCCCAACCGTTTTTCTCATGATGGGACCGCTTCGCTCTCGGTGATGGTGCCGAGCCCCGATGGGCGGCTCGTGGCATACGGCACGTCGACGAGCGGATCCGACTGGACCGAGCTCCGGGTGCGGGATGTTGCCTCGGGGGAGGATTTCGCCGATCATCTGCGGTGGATCAAGTTCTCCGATGCCGCCTGGACCAAGGACGGCGGGGGCTTCTTCTACGCCCGCTACCCGGCTCCGAGGGAAGGCGAAGCGCTGGTCGGCGCCAATCGCGACATGAAGCTCTACTACCATCGGCTCGGTACGCCTCAAGAGGCGGATCTCCTCGTCTTTGAGCGGCCCGATCGGCCGGAGTGGGGCTTCGGCGCCGCGGTCACCGACGATGGACGCTACTTGGCGGTGACGATCTGGCAAGGAACCGACACGCGGACACGGGTGCACCTCGCCGATCTCCGGGATGCCGCGGCACCCGACGTGGGTGCGGCGGTGCATCCTTTGCTCGACGACTTCGACGCCGCCTATCACCTTCTCGGCAACGACGGCCCGATCTTCTACTTCCAGACCACCCGCGATGCGCCGCGGTGGCGAGTCGTGGCGATCGATTCCCGCCGTCCGGCGCCTGCCGAATGGCGGGAGGTCGTGTCCGAGTCGAACGCGGTGCTCCAGGGATCGGCGCTCTTCGGCGGGTCGATCGTCGGCAGCTATCTCCAAGACGCTCATTCCGTGCTGCGCCGCTTCGGACTCGACGGCCGCCCTCTCGGAGAGATCGCGCTGCCGGGACTCGGCAGCGTGGTGGGTCCCTCCGGTGAGCGCGACGACCCTCGAATGTTCTATTCGTTCACTTCGTTCCTGTACCCGGCGACTGTCTTTTCCTTTGATTTTGCCTCGGAGCAGAGCAGTACTTTCAAGGCGCCGAGGGTGGATTTCGACCCCTTGGCATACGAGACGTCGCAGCTCTTCTGCCGAAGCAAGGACGGCACTCGCGTCCCGATCTTTCTGACTGCCATGAAGGGGCTCGCCCGCGACGGCCGGAACCGCGCGTTGCTCTACGGCTACGGCGGATTCAATGTCCCCCTCACGCCGGCCTTTTCGGCCACGCTCATTCCTTGGCTCGAACGGGGCGGTCTCTATGCCGTGGCCAATCTTCGTGGGGGCGGAGAATACGGCGAGGATTGGCACCAGGCGGGAATGTTCGAGAAGAAGCAACAGGTCTTCGATGATTTCATTGCCGCGGCCGAACACCTCATCGAGGAGGGGTACACGACGGCCTCACGGCTGGCGATCGAGGGGGGCTCGAACGGCGGGCTTCTGGTCGGCGCGGTCATGACGCAGCGGCCCGAGCTCTTCGGCGTGGCGCTGCCGGCGGTGGGCGTCCTGGACATGCTGCGCTACCACAAGTTCACCATCGGGTGGGCCTGGGTCTCGGAGTACGGCTCGGCCGACGATCCGGCCCTCTTTCCGGCGCTGCTCGCGTATTCGCCGTTGCACAACCTGAAGCCCGGCATCGACTACCCGGCCACGCTGATCACGACCGCCGACCACGACGACAGGGTCGTTCCGGCACATTCCTTCAAATTCGCGGCGGCCCTGCAAGCCGGCACCGCGTGGAAGCGACCGGCCTACATCCGGATCGAGACCAAAGCGGGCCATGGGGCGGGCAAGCCAGTCTCGAAGATCATCGAGGAACGGGCCGACGTGATCGCGTTCACGCTCGCCAACCTCGCTTCACCTGTGGCCGAATCATGAGACGATTTTGGAGCGTCTTCCTCGGTATCGCCGCGCCGGCGCTGCTGGCCGCATCCCGCCTGGCGGCGCAACCGGCATCGGGCCCGCTCGTCGTCTTCAATGCCGGCAGCCTTGCCTATCCGTTTCGCGAGTTGTTGAACGCCTTCACCAAGGCCAACCCCGGCGTGCGGCCGATGCAGGAGAGCTCCGGGAGCCTGGAAGCCGCGCGGAAGCTTACCGAGCTCGGGAAGATCCCCGATATTCTCGGCGTGGCCGACTACGGCGTCATCGCCAAACTGCTGATGCCCGCCCACGCGCGGTGGTATGTCACCTTTGCGTCCAACGCGATGGTGCTGGCCCACACCGACCGCTCGATCGGAGCGGGGGAAATCACCGGAGAGAATTGGTGGCGGATTCTTCTTCGGCCCGGCGTGCGAGTGGGGCGGTCGGACCCGTCGCTCGATCCGAACGGCTACCGCGCGCTCATGGTCTACCAGCTGGCCGAAGCGCACTACCGGCAGCCGGGGCTTGCCGCGCGTCTCCTCGCGGCGTCGCCGGCCCGTTATATCCGCCCGAAGGAGGCAGACTTGACGGCCCTCTTGCAGGCCGGCGAGCTGGACTACGCCTGGTCCTATCGGTCGCTGGCCATGACGGCGGGGCTTCGGCGGGTCGACCTGCCGGCCGAAGTCGACCTTCGTGACGCCGCCAAGGCGGCCTGGTATTCCCAAGCGAAGGTGCGTCTGCCCGCCGGGCGGCAGGGTGGCGCGGCACTCGAATTCGTCGGCGAGCCGATCGTGTACGCGCTGACGATCCCAAACCAGGCGCCCCATCCGGCCACGGCGCGGGCGTTCGTCCGATTCGTGCTCTCTCCCGCAGGGCGAGAGATACTCGCGCGGTCGGGGTTCCAGGTCCTGCCGAAGCCGTTGCTCACCGGCGATAGCGCGGGGGCGGCGGTGATTCCATAGCAGGGACTAGATTTCACCGGTTCCACCCAGTCATTGCGAGACCCGAAGGGTCGAAGCAAACTCATGAGATTGCTTCGGCGCCTGCGGCGCCTCGCAATGACTGAGGAAGCGGCGTCTCGCCATGACCGAGCAACAATTACTCCGGAGCACTTCGATGAATGGTATCCCGAATATTCCAGCGCCCCGCAACGAGCCGGTCCTTTCGTACGCACTGGGCACTCCCGAACGGCTGGCTTTGAAAGCGGAACTCAAGCGACAGAGCGGAATGGTGGTCGAGATACCGGCCATCGTGAACGGCCAGGATGTGCGATCCGGAAAAACCGTCAAGGTGACGGCACCGCACAAGCACAGCCTGCATCTCGGCAACACGCACCAAGCCGATGGACGCACGATCGCGGCGGCCATCGCCTCGGCGCGCAAGGCGCAGCGGGAATGGGCCAGTTGGCGCTTCGAGGATCGCGCCGCGGTCTTTCTCCGCGCGGCGGAACTCTTGGCCGGACCGTGGCGGCAGGTCCTCAACGGCGCCACGATGCTCGGGCAAAGCAAGACGGTCTTTCAAGCCGAGGTCGACAGCGCCTGCGAGATCGTCGACTTCCTTCGCTTCAACGTGCATTTCGCCGAGCGGATCTACACCGAGCAGCCGCTCAACGCGCCGGGGATGTGGAATCGGCTCGACCATCGTCCGCTGGAAGGGTTTGTCTACGCCGTCACCCCGTTCAACTTCACGGCGATCGGAGCCAATCTTCCGTCGGCGCCGGCCCTCATGGGGAATACGGTGGTCTGGAAGCCCGCCGGCACCGCCGCGCTCAGTAACTACTATGTGATGCGCCTCTTCGAGGCGGCGGGGTTGCCGCCCGGCGTCATCAATTTCGTACCGGGCAACGCCGCCGAGATCACCGGCCGGGTGCTCGAGAATCGCGATCTGGCCGGCGTGCACTTTACGGGATCGACCGGGGTCTTCCAGTCGCTCTGGAGGGGTGTGGCGGAGCGGCTCGAGAGCTACGGCTCCTATCCCCGGATCGTCGGTGAAACGGGAGGGAAGGATTTCATTCTGGCCCACCCGAGCGCCGACGTGCAGGCGCTGGCGGTGGCGATGGTTCGCGGGGCCTACGAGTACCAAGGGCAGAAGTGTAGCGCCGCAAGCCGGGCCTACATTCCCCAGAGCCTCTGGCCGGCGGTCAAGAAGAGCGTTCTCGAAATGATCGCGGACATTCGCGTAGGGGACGTGGCCGATTTCCGGAATTTCATGGGCGCGGTCATCGACGGGCGCTCGTTCGAGAAGCTCACCGGGTATCTCGCGCAGGCAAAGAAAGATCGCGGCGTGACGATCCTTGCGGGTGGGGGCGCGGACGGGAAGAAGGGATGGTTCATCGAGCCGACCCTCCTCCAGACCAAAGACCCGAAATACCGAACCATGTGCGAGGAGCTCTTCGGCCCCGTCCTCAGCGTCTATGTGTATCCGGACAAGGAGTGGCGGTCGACGCTGACCTTGGTGAACAGCACGAGCCCGTACGCGCTGACGGGCGCGGTCTTCTCCGACGACCGAGCCGCCGCTATCGAGGCGGGTGCCGCCCTTCGTCAGGCGGCCGGCAATTTCTACATCAACGACAAGCCGACCGGCGCGGTGGTGGGGCAGCAGCCGTTCGGCGGCGCGCGCGCCAGCGGGACCAACGACAAGGCAGGCTCGGTGCTCAACCTGCTGCGCTGGGTGTCGCCCAGGACGATCAAGGAAACGTTCGTGCCCCCGCACGACTATCGGTATCCATTCATGGGAGCGGAGTGAGGCGCACCACCGCCGCGATAGCGGCGCTGCTCTTCGCTCCGCCGCAGGCTTTGCCGCCGCGGTACACCGCCGAATTGCTCCGGTGTGCCGCCTTTCTCGAACAGGTTGAGAGCGACATCCGCACCGAATCGAGGGGGCCGGTCCAGCGGGAACGGACCGGCCGCACCGGAGTGCTCGTGATTCGCTTGGCTCCCGACGAC
>JABFSM010000305.1 GCA_013140635.1 Gemmatimonadales bacterium | reverse complement strand
GTCGGGAACGGGCGGGCTCGGCGCCCGGACCGGGGCGCAGGCCCCCGTAAGCAGCGCGAGAAGCCTAACTGTCTTTCGCGGCATCCAGAGGCGGCAAGACGAAGGGACCAAGGTGGGGCCCGGCGTACCGCGCCGTGACCGCCAGCAGAAACGCGAGGAGGCCCCGGGTTTCTTCGGGGGTGACGATCGCATCGACCTGTCCGCGCGCCGCGGCGTGCCGGGCGTCAAGATCGCGCTCGTAGTCCGCCCGCATCCGGTCGATCGCCGCCTTCATTTCCGCCGTGAGCTCGCGTTTCTCCGCCTTGGCGCGCTCGATTTCCACGCCGTGCACCGCCATGATCGCCGATTCGCCTTCCATCACGCCCATGCGTCCGCTGGGCCAACTGAGAATGAAATCGGGGTCGAACCCCTGCCCGGCCATGGCATAGTAGCCGGCACCGCTGGCGTGATTCACGGTGAGCACGATCTTCGGAACGGCGGCGGCGGCCATCGCCTCCACGAACCGCGCGCCGGCGCGGATGATCCCCGAATGCTCCGCCTCCGGTCCCACCATGAACCCACTCACGTCCTGCACGAAGAGCAGCGGCAGGCGCTCGCGGCTTGCCGTCTCGATGAAATATGCGACCTTCTCGGCGCTCTCGGTGTAGACGATCCCGCCGAAGCGGGGGCGCTCGCCCGGCTTTCCCTTGATCACGCCGCGCTGATTCGCGATGACCGCCACCGGCCGGCCTTCGATGCGGGCATGGCCGCAGAGCATTTCCTTGGCGAGCCCCGGCTGGAATTCGTCGAGCGCGCCGCCGTCGAGGAGACAGGCAAGAACCTGGCGCATGTCGTACGCCATCCGGTGGTCCTGCGGCAGCAGGTCGTAGAGGTCGCCGGCGGGCCGGGTCGGCGGCGCCGGTTCCCGCATCCGATGGCTGACCCCGCCGACCCGCGGGAGCCGCCCGACGTATTCGCGGATCCGCGCAAGGCACTCGGCGTCGTTGGCGGCGGTGTAGTGCGCCACCGCGCTCACCTCGGTGTGGGTGCGCGCGCCTCCCAACGTTTCGCCGTCGACGGTCTGTCCGGTGGCGCCCTTGACAAGGTTCGGGCCGCCGAGCCCCATGAAGCTCGTGCCCTCCACCATGAAGATCACGTCGGAGAGAGCGGGCAGATAGGCGCCGCCGGCCACGCAACTCCCCATCACCGCGGCGATCTGCGGGACCTGCAGGTAACGCCGCATGATGACGTTATAGTAGAAGAGACGGGCGGCGCCGTATTGCCCGGGAAAGACTCCGCCCTGGTAGGGGAGATTCACGCCGGCGCTGTCCACGAGGTACACGATCGGGATTCGCTGCCGCATGGCGATTTCCTGAGCGCGGAGCATCTTCGGAATGGTCTCCGGCCACCAGGCACCCGCCTTCACCGTGGCGTCGTTCGCCACCACCACCACTTCCCGACCCTCGACGACCCCGACCCCCGTAATGACCCCGGCGCCGGGAGCCTGGCCGTCGTAACGGTCGTAGGCGATCAACAGCCCAACTTCGAGCCAGGGGGCGCCGGGATCGAGGAGCTTTGCCACCCGCTCCCGCGGGGAGAGTTTGCCCTGCTGGTGCATCTTGGAGACGCGCGCCGCGCCACCACCCTCGCGCAGTCGCTCGGCGAGGGTTTCATACTCGGCCGTAAGCTCCCGGAGGCGCGATGGCTTCGGCGCGTCAGCCGTCAAGGTTGGCCGCCGCCCAGGTCGTGATGTACTGCACCAGTTCGCTGGTGGGCGTCCCGGGACCGAAGAGCTTCCCGACCCCCTTCGCTTGCAGCACGTCGATGTCTTCGGGGGGAATGATTCCGCCGCCGGTGAGAAGGATGTCGTTGCGGCCCATGTCCGCAAGAAGCTGGAGTACGCGCGGAAAGAGCGTCATATGGGCGCCGCTCAGAATCGAAAGGCCGACCACGTCGACGTCTTCCTGCACGGCGGCCGTGGCGATCATCTCCGGCGTCTGGTGCAGGCCGGTATAGACGACCTCCATTCCCGCGTCGCGCAACGCCGCAGCCACGACCTTGGCGCCGCGATCGTGGCCGTCAAGGCCGGGCTTCGCGACGAGCACGCGAATGGGGCGAGAAAGAGTTCTTGGTGACATCGCGTCCTTGGTTCAAGGAAGAGGGAGGAGGGAAGTGGGAAGAGGGAAGAGGGGGATGTGTCTTCCCTCTTCCCTCCTCCCTCTTCCCTCATCGAAATCTCAACAACGCCGCCAGCCCGTTGATCGTCTCCGCCGCATCCGGCTCGAAGACGACATCGAGATCGACGCGCTGCCGCAGCGCCTCCTCGATCGCATCGTCGATCACATCCGGCACCGGAACGGCATTGCCGAGGCCGCGGCACTCCTTGGCACTCAGCGTGAGGCGCCCGGTCGAGCCGCACCGAAAACCGGGAACGCTCGCATCGGCTCGGATAAGGAGGGTCCGCACCTGGCCCTTGGCCAGTGCTTCGAGGGTCGGCCCAATACCGTTGACCGACCAGCCCGACCCCTGCCCCAAGAGCATCTCCGCCACGAGGTGCCGCTCGAGCTTTCGCTCGAAAGCCTCGCGCACCTCGAGGACCTTCGCATGCACGGTACTCGGCGTCGTGCCGCCCCGCCCGAGCCGCATCGTGCCGAGCACCTTCCCGGCGACGTACGGGTGCAAGAACATCTTGAGGCTTTCCGCCTCTCCCCCGGAGCTGGCCAGCACCATTCCGCGCACCGGCTCCCGCCGGTCGATCTGAAAGAGCCGGGTGGCGACCGCCTCGAGCAGTTGGTCGCGCTCCCGCCGCAGGCGATTGTGAAATCCGTGCTCGCCGGCGGTCTGTTTCGGTGACCGCGGGTGGAACCGAGCCGGGGACACCGGCGCCTTGAGGTCCTCGAGCTTTCGTACGTCGAACGCCGTCACTTCATAGATCGATGCACCGCTCTTGTCGAGGAGGGCAACGAGCAGGCGTCCGACCTCGTCCTCGAGCGCGGCGAGCTCCCGAACCAGCGCCGTCTTCGCCACGAGCAATCGCGACCGGTGGACCCGAGGGAGCGGGATCACCTCGAAGAGGCCGAGGGGCCGGGAGATGAAGGCGGCGAGCCCCTGGGTGTGCGGGAGCGCCTCCGGACGCTGCAGCGTTTCCTGCAACCGGCGCAAATCGGCCACGACCTGTTCCGTCTCCGCGCGCCCCAAGCCTTCGGCCGGCAGCGCCTCCATCACTTCACGGATCCGGTTCTTCAGTTTGATCGTGTATTTCCCGCGGGCGCGATCGCGCGGCTCGAGCTTGAGGTAACAGCTCACCACCCATGCTTTGCCCACGGGCAGCCGC
Source organism: Gemmatimonadales bacterium (assembly GCA_013140635.1). Lineage (GTDB taxonomy): Bacteria > Gemmatimonadota > Gemmatimonadetes > Gemmatimonadales > GWC2-71-9 > JABFSM01. The sequence goes on along the minus strand of JABFSM010000305.1, from coordinate 2,084 downwards.
ACCAGGCGCTGGAGTTGCTTCCGAATGTCGGTCAACGCCCTGGCGGCCATGGCGATCCCTTAGAAGAAGACCGGCTCACGATAGGCGCCGTACACCCGCTCCAGCACATCGCGAATCTCGTAGAGGGTGCAATAGCCGCGGGCGCAGTCGAGCATCTCGGGCATGACGTTCCGGTCGGCCACCGCAGCATTCCGGAGCGCCGTGAGCGCCTGTTCGACGCGAGCGTCATCCCGTTCGGCGCGGAGGCGGGCCATCCGGGCGCGCTGCGTTCGGTCGGCCTCCTCGCCGATTCTGAGAATGTCCGGGGCGGCCCTCTCCTCTTCGAGGAAATCGTTCACGCCAACGATCGTCCGCCGGTCGGTCTCCACTTCGCCCTGGAACCGCGCGGCACTCCGGGCGATCTGGCGCTGGAACCAGCCCGATTCGATGGCGGCCACGACCCCGCCCTGGGCGTCGATTTCCGCGAAGAGCGCTTCGGCCTCCCGTTCCATCTGATCGGTCAGGGCTTCGACGTAATAAGAGCCGCCGAGCGGGTCGGCGACGTTCGGCACCCCGGTTTCGACGGCCAGGATCTGCTGGGTGCGAAGCGCGATTCGCACCGACTCTTCGGTCGGGAGGGCGAGCGTCTCGTCGAGGGCGTTGGTGTGGAGAGACTGGGTGCCCCCCAGAACCGCCGCGAGCGCCTGATAGGCCACCCGCACGATGTTGTTCATAGGCTGCTGCGCGGTAAGCGTCACCCCGGCAGTTTGGCAGTGGAAGCGCATCTTCCAGCTGCGGTCGTCCGCGGCGCCGTAGCGCTCCTTGAGGTGGCGCGCCCAAATGCGGCGGGCGGCGCGCATCTTGGCGATCTCCTCGAAGAAGTCGTTATGCACATCCCAGAAGAACGACAGCCGCGGCGCGAAGGCGTCGACCGCCAGGCCCCGGGCCATCCCATGCTCGACGTAACAGAATCCGTTGGCCAGGGTGAAGGCGAGTTCTTGCGCCGCGGTGGCTCCCGCTTCCCGGATGTGATAGCCCGAAATCGAGATCGTATTCCACTTGGGCGTATGCTCCGCCGCCCATTCGAACATGTCGACGATGATCTTGAGCGCCGGCTCAGGTGGGTAGATCCAGGCGTGCTGGGCCATGTACTCCTTGAGGATGTCATTCTGCACCGTCCCCTGGAGCTGGCGAATGTCGACTCCCTGCTTTTCCGCCGCGGCCACGTAGAAGCAGAAGAGAATCGCGGCGGGCCCATTGATCGTCATCGAGGTCGAAACCCGATCGAGCGGAATCCCAGCGAAGAGATCCTCCATGTCCCGGAGGCTCGCGATCGCCACGCCGCATTTGCCCACCTCTCCCTCGGAGCGCGGGTGATCCGAGTCATAGCCCATGAGGGTCGGAAAATCGAAAGCCACCGAGAGGCCGGTCTGCCCGCGCTCGAGCAAGAACTTGTAGCGGCGATTGGTGTCTTCCGCGGTGCCGAAGCCGGCGAACTGCCGCATCGTCCAAAGCCGCCCCCGGTACATCGTGGGGTGAATGCCGCGAGTAAACGGGTACTGGCCGGGAAGCTCGTTGGGGGCGCCCAACGTCTGTTCGAGATCGAGTGCGGAATAGGCCGGTTCGAGCTCTCGTCCGGAAACCGAGGTGAACTCCACTCCCTCCCGAAGCGGCAGCTTGCCGTAGACCGCCCGCCAGGCGGCCACTTCCTCCCGCAACCGCTCGAGTTCCCCGTCGTGTGGGCTCATACTCGCGCTCCCTCTTTCAGTCCGGAGACAATCTCGTTCGCCAGCTCGTAGGGACTCAGGGCACCGGTCGCCACCTCTTCCAACCGGCCCCGAATCAGCTCCTCCGCCCGGGTTTCTTCCCAGATCCAGCGGCGCATGGCGCGTTCGACGACTTCCTTGGTCCGGGCCGCCAACCGCCGGCGCCGGCGCTCCAGGAGTTCCCCGCCGGCCGCCATCCACTCGTGGTGCCGTTCCAGCGCATCGGCAAGCTCGGCGATACCACCCCCGGCGAGCGCCGTAGTAAGGAGGACCGGGTGGTTCCACCCGGCGGGTGCGTCGCTCACAACCGGCCTCCCGACCTTCCCCAAACTGGCGCCG